>SKKD01000201.1 GCA_007121655.1 Desulfonatronovibrio sp.
ATCGGCCAGCACCATGAACTCATGGGAAAAACTGCCGCCGATGGCCCCGGAATCCGCCTCAACAGACCTGAATCTGAGTCCGAGTTTTTCAAAGATGCTGATATAAGCCAGACGCATGTTCTCATAACTTTCCGACGCACCTGCGTCATCCATGTCAAAGGAATAAGCGTCCTTCATAATGAATTCCCGTCCGCGCATAAGACCGAACCTGGGCCTGATCTCGTCCCGGAACTTGGTCTGTATCTGATACAGGTTAAGAGGCAGTTGCCGGTAAGATTTGATCTCCCTGCGGATGAGATCTGTTATCACTTCTTCGTGTGTGGGTCCTATGCAGTAATCCCTGTCATGGCGGTCCTTGAATCTCAACAACTCCTTGCCATAAGCTTCCCAGCGCTTTGATTCCATCCACAGATCTCCCGGCTGCACGGCCGGCATTAGCATTTCAATCCCATGGAAGCGATTCATTTCCTGACGGACAATGGCTGATATTTTCTGGAGAGCGCGCCAGCCCGTTGGCAGATAAGTATATATACCCGAGGTCAGCTTACGGATCATCCCGGACCGTAATAAAAGTTTATGACTGACTATCTCCGCTTCAGCCGGTTCTTCCTTGAGTGTGGGGATAAAATATCTGCTCCAGCGCATTTATGGCTCCTATTTCAGGGTTTGACTGTTTATAATAAAAATATGCATGGTTCCCAACAAATTAAACGGAATCATCCGGTCTGTAATCGCGACATTCCCGGCATCGTCCATACAAAACTATTTCATGCTCTTCCAAGGCAAATCCCCTGGGCACCATGGAAATGATTTCCCTGGGGCAGCCTTCTATACAAAAAAACTTATAACAGCCCCGGCAGAAAAAATGATGATGATGGCTTAACCCGCTCTTTTCATACCGGGCTCCCTCTCCGGGCAAAACCAGCTCCCGGACCTTGCCTTCCTCTTCCAGCAACTTAAGGTTCCGGTATACGGTAGCTATACCCATGCCTTCAACTTTTTCCCTGGCAAGGATAAGTATTTCCTGAGGGCTCATGGGTCCTCCTGCCTGTTCGAGGCAGTGAATTATTGCCTGTCTTTGCCTGGTATGATGCTTCATTGTAATCGGCCTCCAAATTCCGACTATATTTACAATAGCCTGAATTAGCAACTTTTTGTCAAAAAGTTCTTGACCTGAAAAAATGATAACTTATTATCAGTTTAACATGCAACCCTATAATTTACGCGACAATTCTTAAAACTTTAAATTGTTTCCAGTTCATCCGGGCCGGCCAATAATGGCGAATAGATACAAATTCAGGAGAAAGGAAAAACAAAATGAGCAATTGTATTGCTGCGTGTCCATCCGCCCGGCGGGTATTTATTTTGATCTTTACCCTGGCCTGCTTTTCAGGATCATTCGCCCTTCCGGCTTTTGCAGCTGAGTCCGGCGGAAAAGTCAATGTCATGGTCAGCATTGCCCCGCAAAAATATTTTGTCGAGAAGGTGGGAGGAGAACATGTAAATGTATCCATCCTTTTACCCCCGGGCGCAAGCCCCCACTCTTTCGAGCCCAAGCCCGCCCTGATGGTGGAACTTGGAAATGCCGACATATATATGGCCATAGGGGTTGAATATGAAAAAACTCTTTTGCCCAGGATCAGGTCCATGCACCCCGAACTTGGAATCGTTCACACGGACCGCGGCATAAGTAAGATATCCATGGCTCCTCACAGTCATGAACATGACCACGGGCATAAGGATGAGCCCGCCGACGATCAGAATCACGTCCACAATCGCGATCATGGGCATAATCATGATCACGGGCATAACCATGAACATGAACATTCTCACAAGAATAAGAACGGCCATAACCAGGAGCGTGATCATGATCATCATGAAGGCGATGACCCTCATGTATGGCTTTCCCCTGAACTGGCAATGATTCAGGCCGGCAATATTCTCAATTCCCTGGTCCACGCCTCTCCACAAAACAGGGAATACTTCCAGAAAAACTACATCTCTTTTATTCAGGAACTACTGTCCCTTGATCAGGAAATAAAAGAACAGTTTTCCGGCATCAGACCGGGAACGAAGTTTATGGTTTTCCATCCGTCCTGGGGTTACTTTGCCAGAGCCTACGGTCTGATCCAGAAACCCATTGAACTGGAAGGAAAAGAACCCAGACCGGCTGATCTCAAGCATCTTATTGACACAGCCCGGCATGAAAACATAAAGGTTGTGTTTGTTTCTCCCCAGTTTTCCGAAAAAAGCGCCCGGGTTGTTGCCGAATCCATAGGCGGATCTACTGTTTCAATTGATCCTCTGGCTGAGGATTGGGAGGAAAACATGCGTACCGTAGCTGAGAAATTCAGAAGCGCCCTGAAAAAAGGACATTAGTAATTTCGGGCAAGCAGCTTATAAACTTCTTGCATTATTTTTAAATTTAACTCTGAAGCGTTTTTTATGTAACTGTCCATCATCACTGTCATTGCGAGCCCGGCACCTGCATGAGCAGTATTTTTAGACAGCTGACAAAACCTGCATCTCATGTAGGTGCAGGGCATTGCAATCCTAATGCATAACCAACGTGGTTGCTTCGCTTTGTTCACAATCATAGGAAAAAATCGTTCAGTTCGGGCTAACAGAAAAATGAACAAAAAAGTAATAGAAATTCGAGATCTAAGTTTCTCCTATAATGGACATACTGTACTTGAAAACGTAAACCTCACTGTCAGTTCGGGCGATTTTCTTGCGGTACTTGGTCCCAACGGCGGAGGCAAGACAACACTGATCAAAATTCTTCTCGGAATACTTCCGTTCACAAAGGGAAAGGTATCCGTTCTTGACCGGAAACCGGGCAATGCAGCTCACCGGATAGGTTATGTTCCTCAAAATATTGCCATCAGCGACAAGTTTCCCATCAATGTTCTGGATGTTGTCGTAATGGGCCGTCTTGGTTTTCTGGGCCGCTTCAAAAAATATACTTCCAGTGATTACTCAATGGCTCTTCAGGCCCTGAAACAGGTTGACATGTCGGATTATCGGAACCACCTCATAAGCAACCTTTCCGGTGGACAAAGACAACGGGTGCTTATTGCCAGGTCACTGGCCTGCGATCCGGAAATTCTTTTTCTGGATGAGCCGACCGCAAGCATTGACCAGCCCTTTCACTCCAAGCTCTATGAGCTTTTATTCGAACTGAACCAGGCAGGTAAAACAATTGTGGTTATCAGCCATGATCTTTCAATTCTTTCCATCCATGCCAAGTCGGTTGCCTGCGTCAATACAAACCTGTACTTTCACGACTCATCGGAAATAGGCCCGGAAATGCTGGAAAAAGTTTATAATTGCCCTGTAGAACTTGTTGCCCACGGTCCGGTTCCCCACAGGGTGCTGAAGCATCATAACTGAAAAATGTTTGAAGTCCTGCAATATGAATTCATGCGCAACGCCCTTTTGGCAGGTCTGTTGGTAAGCATTGCCTGTGGCATTATCGGCTCGCTGGTGGTGGTAAACAGAATAGTTTTTATTTCAGGAGGCATCGCCCATGCCTCTTATGGCGGAATAGGACTGGCTTTTTTTGCCGGCTTTTCGCCATATCTCGGGGCGGCCATGGCGGCATTGATATCCGCCCTGATCATGGGAATTGTAAGCAGGGGCAAAAAACACAGAACCGACACCGTCATAGGAGTGATCTGGGCCGTAGGAATGTCAGCAGGCATCGTGCTGATTGACCTGACTCCCGGATACAATGTAGACCTGATGAGCTATCTGTTCGGGAGCATACTCATGGTTCCCATGTATTCTTTATGGGCCATGGCGGGAATGAACCTGGTTATTTTTCTGCTGATATTTTTATTTTACAAGGACTTCCTGGCCATGTCCTTTGACGAGGAGTTCGCGCTGGCCATGGGCGTGCCCGTTGGTCCTCTTTATTTTTTATTGCTGACCATGGTGGCCATAACGGTGGTTATGACCATTCAGGTGGTGGGTCTTATACTGGTAATCGCCCTTTTAACCATACCATCTTATCTTGCCGAGAAATACACAACTTCCCTTAAGGCAATGATGACCTGGGCTTTGATCCTCAGCATTGTTTTCACGCAGTCAGGAATCTGGCTGTCATATTATCTGAACCTGAGTACCGGCGCGGTCATTGTTCTTGTGGCTGCGGTATTTTTCTGTATTTCCGGTCTTATCCCCAAAAACGTATTATCCGGGCAAAGCTGAGCAATGTTAAGCTATCCAAATATCGATCCTGTTGCTTTTGAAATCGGTCCGCTACAGCTTCGCTGGTATGGCCTGATGTATCTCATCGGCTTTGCCATGGCCTGGATTCTGGCCAGGTACCGGGCTGGAAAGCCGGGATCAGGATGGACCAGGGCCGAACTGCCTGATCTGATAACTTACAGTGCCCTGGGGGTAATTATCGGGGCCAGGCTCGGGTATGTAATTTTCTATGATTTTTCGGGGTTTATTGCCCGTCCCTGGGAAGTGTTTATGATCTGGAGAGGAGGCATGTCCTTTCACGGCGGAATGATCGGGGTTATCTTCTGTCTGTATCTATATTCTTTAAAGAGCAAAAGACCGTTTCTGGCGGTAACTGATTTTGTGGCCCCCATGGGTCCTTTGGGGGTGATGTTCGGCAGGATTGGCAACTTCATTAATGGAGAGCTCTGGGGAAGACCGACTGATCTGCCCTGGGGCATGATCTTTCCTGATCCGGCCGCCGGATACATACCCAGACATCCTTCCCAGCTTTACCAGGCTCTTCTCGAAGGACTGCTGCTGTTTATTATCCTGTGGATATTTTCATCCAGGTCTAGGCCGCGAATGGCCGTATCCGGGTTGTTTTGCCTGGGATACGGCGTATTCAGATTTGGAGTTGAATTCTTTCGTGAACCTGACGCCCATCTGGGGTTTATATTTCTGGACTGGATGACAATGGGGCAGATCCTGTCCATTCCCCTGGTCATTCTGGGCGCTGTTTTACTTTTTTTTGCCTATTCCGGAAAAGCCGGGGATAACCGTGATTACCCTGTAAAATCCCCTTGACATATGCCCTGAATAATGCTCACAGGTGTGCCCATGAAAATCACCTTGACTCCCAAAAAGATGAGGGCGTTATTGCCCACGGACATACTTTTTCAAACTTCATACTGGGGAAGAGTAAAAGCCGGACTGGGTTTTGAGCCCATGGCCTTTGACATTATGTCCCCAAAACCCAGAGGAGATGTTCTGGTTCTTCTCCAACCGCACGGTCCTGACAGTCTTGGCGCTTATGTCCCTCAGGGACCAGAATTCGCCCCGGATCATGAAAACTATGGGCCTTTTCTGGAGAACCTGTCCCAGGCCATGCTGGAGCATCTGAAAACCAATGTTTCCTTTATCAGATATGACCTGCCATGGCAGTCCCGGTACGCCCATGAGATAAAGGAGCAGAAAAGACAGACTCTTCCCGAACCACGCATCAGGGAAATGCGCATGAATATGGGCACCAGATTCTGGAATTTGAAAAAGGCCTCCATGGACATGACCGTAGCCAGTTCCCTTGTGGTGGAAATTGGTTGTCCTGAAAAACACATCCTGGACCGAATGAAGTCCAAGACCAGATACAATATCGGCCTGGCAAGGCGTAAGGGAGTCAGTGTTTTCCGGGCAGAACCGGACAGGCTTCCTGCTTTTTATAAACTTTATAAACAGACTGCGCTCAGAAACGGGTTTGCTATTTGCGATTACAAACATTTTCTGGCTTTGTTAAACACACATCTCAGTAATCCCGGCAATTCAGAACTTCTTTTCCTTATGGCGTCACATAATCAGGATCTTCTGTCAGGGGCCATTGTGGCCATATCAGGTCGATCAGCTCTTTATCTATACGGTGCTTCATCAGACAACAAAAAAAATCTTATGGCTCCCTATGCCATGCACTGGGAAGTCATCAAACGAGCCAGGTCCCTTGGATGCACCACCTATGACATGGGCGCGGTTTCGCCGGCCTTGAACCCGGAACATCCTTTTTACGGGCTGTACAGATTCAAAACAGGGTTTGGAGGAAACATCAAGATCAGAAGCGGCTCATGGGATTATCCGCTGGATGAGCAGAAATATAACGCTTTTGTCAACTCTGACAATCTGGCCCGGGCAAGGCAATAACTCAAAAATTGCATAATGGGGGAGAGTCTTCTCTACCCGGGAGACACCTTGTCAGCCAATTCCCTGCCAAGCATTGTGGCGGCATTCAGTACCTCCTCTTCCTGACCGACCTTGCCCCGGTCAAAGATCCCAAGCACAGGCAGTTCGCCCACAATTTCATATCCAATGGCCTCCAGGGGACGCCGCATAGCCTCCAGGGTAAAGCCCATATCATATTCATCAGCCTGTTCGGCAACTGCCGCCAGAACGGCCTTGCGTCCCTGACCTGCCAGACGGCTTGACCAGGCTCTCGGCCGGGTATCTTCAAAGTCGTAAAAGCAATACAGGCGATCAATAAAAGCCTTCATCCAGGCGGTTATATTGTAGTTGTGGGTGGGAGAAACAAGAACCAGGCCTAATGATCCATATACCTGCGGATACATAAGGGTCATGCCGTCATTTAAGCCGGTGCATATCTTGTCTTTTCTGCATTTTTCACAACCGATACATGGCTGATAATATAAATCGCGCAATGGGATCCCGCGGGAAAAAACATTATTGTCTATTACTCCCTTTAGTATATTTTTCAGAAGGACATCCGAATTTCCAGCCTTTCTCGGGCTCCCGCCCACACCCAGTACTGTGGGCTTCGGAGGCTGTACCATAAAACTTTTGTCTATAAAGCCATTAGAATCAGTCATAAATTATCCCCTTTTTCCACCGGCCATTTCCTGAAAGTCCGAACCTGTCCAAAGTACTCTCCATAATCAGACATTCCAGTTTCTTGAGAAAACGATTCCTGCCGGATAAGAATCCATTACTCTTTCCTACCCTACATTTAAATAAACAAACAATTATATAATGTTAACTGATGTTATTTTCTGGTATTATTCTTGCATATTTGTTTATTGACCTACCGGTCAGCCTGTTTACTTATTCATATAAATGAACCTGCAGGGACCGAATATGCCCGAACTGTCACCAGGAAAAAAACAGGTTATCGTCCTAAACTTCAAATTTAGAAAAACAAATCCATGTCCAGGAGGTAATAATGTCTAGACATAAAGCCCAAATAACCCAGCAAAATCCTCTTGCGGTTCATTCCAGCCTGGAAGACGGTTTCAAGCTGGCCAAGATCCTTTTTTACTCGGCATCCATCCCAATACTTTTTCTGGATAGAAATTACAGCATTTTGATGGCCAACTCGAGTTGCTCCAGGCTTCTGGGCTTTGAACAGTCCGTGCTCGTTGGAAAGCAAATAAGTATATTGCTTGAAAAAGGTCAAATCGAAGATTTCCATGATCTCCAGCAATCATTGCGCCGGGATGAACAATACTGGCGCAGTGAGTTCAAAATCAGAAAATTTGATGGATCAACTGTAAGATTAGAAATTACAGTTCAGCGAGTGGAACTTAGAGATCAAATTATCTACTTCCTTTATCTGGGCAGGGCTCAATTTAACTGGAATGATCTGGAAAAACTGGAGCGCACAAACAAAATGGCGGAAACTCTGAACAGTTCTGTTCAGTCACTGCAAAAGGAGCAGAGTCGATATCAAAGCGACCTGGCTCATCATATCGAGATCAACCTGCTTCCCGGACTGGAGAAGATGTCCAGGGAGCCGGACGATAAGATCAGAAGCAATTACAAGCATGTCCTGACCAGGGAATTGATCTGGCTGTCTAACGGTTCCGGCATGGAATCCGATCTTGACCTGCTCAAACTGACCCCCACCGAGATGGATGTGTGCAAATACATCCAGTCCGGCTTGAGCAGTAAGGAGATCGCAGAGATGATGTACTCCTCTTTTGACACGATACAGACCCACCGGAAAAATATTCGCAAAAAAATGGGACTTAACGGCCAAAAGATTTCTTTATGCACCTTTCTTAGAATGAAAAAAAGGGTTACCCGCAACCAAGCCCAGGCATAACCGGATGTAGAAAATCTCCAAAACCAAAACTTTGTGGAACGGCCAAAGCAACACCGTTCCACAAACGTCATCATGAGAGAAGATTTCTATGTTGCAACGCTTTTGTACTTGGCATAAAGTTCATGCACCCTTCTCTTCATGCTTTTGATCTTCTGGGAATCTTCTTCAGTGGCAAACCTGGGTTCGTGGATACTGAACAGGGAATTTGCCAGTTCATCAATGACATGCTCAGTGGCTGTGCACCATTCCGAGGTGCACATTTCAGACATTTCCGCAGCCTCATTAATGTCTTTCTCAAGCATGGTCAGAGAATCTTCAAGACCTTGGATATATATACGCCAACTGGCTGAATAGCTGTCATAGATGTCGGACTGTGGTTGTTTATGTTGCATAGTTAATTCTCCTTATGGTTAAATTTGTTCTGAACAAAGCCTTTTGAAAAAGAATTTGACTGGTGTTGTATTCTGCCAGTCAATCTAAATGCGTTCGATATCCAGCCGGATAAGGCCGGCTTCTCTTCACCCTTGTTTCTGACCGCGATTTATTTCAGCATTCACAAATTGTTTTGCCTGAAGATCTCCGTAACCCTCCTTTGTTTGATCTGGTTTTAATATTTAATTATAACTAAGTCAGGAATCCAATAACAGAAAGAGTGAATTTTCGGGTACATCCCTAATCTTTCATTTCACCTCTCACTCTTCATTCACTGGCAATTTCAATTTGACAAATATTTAATCCGACATTTTATTATTCTTAATGCTATAAACTTATTTCAAAAAATCCTTGCGGGAGAAATTTCATGTCAAAGACAGCTAAAGAATTTACCCTCGAAGAAGTTGCCAGGGGAGACGGTCGTGAAGGCCGTCCGGTTTATATTGTTTTCGAGAATACGGTTTATGACCTTTCAGATAGTCCCCTGTGGAAAAAAGGGTCCCACATGAACATGCACCTGTCTGGCGTTGATCTGACGGATCAACTGGCGTCGGCGCCGCATTTTGCCGAGGTTTTTTCTCAAAAAAGAGTCAGAGAGGTCGGCGTACTCCGCCCGGATCAACGCAGCATGGGTATGCCGGGTTATATGAAATTCCTGCTTGGCGTCTTTCCCAGCATGCGCAGACATCCTCATCCAATAAGTGTCCATTTTCCAACAGTCTACCTGATTACTGCTCTGTTATTTCTTATTATTCACCTTGTGTTTGGGGAAATCAGAAATGTCAATTTTGAATTATTCTCCTTTGTCATGCTGATCCTGGGTGTATTGTCCACCATTCCTGCCATGGGCACAGGTTTTCTGACATTGTGGATCAACTACCGTTTTAAGAAGCCCGCACTTGTGCGCTGGAAAATCAGGATGGCCATAATCCTTCTGATTGCGGGGTTTTTGGCGATTATCCTGCGCGCCACAGAAATGATGAGCTGGGCATTTTTTGAATGGATATATTACCTCCTGATGCTTTGTCTTGCAGTGCTGGTCATGGCTCTGGGTTATCTTGGGGGACAGATGGTCTTCCCGAGCAAACCCAGGTAGTACTGGAATGTCAGGCTGGTTTCTATGTCGAACCGGCACATAAACTCTATTTTTGCAGGGCTTATATGCCGGACTGATAAAGTTCGGGCCTGAAAAGGGCAGCTTATAGATTCCAGTAAGGAAATCCCCTCTGAGCCCAACTGCTGTGCGGATAGTCGAATTTGAGCCGGCGGTAGACCTCAATAAGGGGTGTTGCTTCATGGCTTTTCTTGAATTCTGAGACTCCACGCAGATAGACGGCCTCGGGCGCGCTGCCGCTGTTTGGAGATTCCATCAGCAGTTTCTCAAAAATCTTCACCGCGTCATCAAGGCTGTCATTATTGAAAGCCATCTTGGCCTGGCCGAGCAGGAGAAAGGGAACAAATTCATCAGGAGGAAGGAATCCCTGGACTTCATGATGTGAGATGCCTTTGGGGTCAAGAATATATAGTTTCGGAGTCCATTTGACCATGAATTGTGAAGCAAACGGCTGTTCATCATTGCCGATGCGCAGAGGAATCATATTGTCCATGATATATCCGGATACTTTGCCGTTGGGATACGTAACCGCATCCATTTGCTGGCAGCCTATTCAGCCCGGGTTGAAAAAATCCAGCAGAATGGGCTTGCCTTCCTGGTTCCCTTTGTTCAGGGCTTCATCCATCTTTTTTTGCCAAGTTATTGCTTCTGACATTTTATCATCCTCCTTTTTTATATTTTAAAAAATTTATTTCATAATTGAAAAATGAATCCGGTCTTTATAAACCATGCATTTATTACGGACTGTTTCTGTTGACGATCATATTTCATTACTGTTTTCAGGAAACCGGATTCTCTTCCAGCTTTCTGATCATTCCCAGATATTTCTCATGCAGTAATTCCTTTTCAAAAGCGTCAAACTCCTGAAGCATACCGGACATCTCTTCCCTGGAAAAATAGGCCATGACCGGATGAAAAAAATCTTTGTCCTCCTTTTTTATATGTTCTGAATAGAAATTAAGGAGCTTATCTATGGTGCCCGCAATCTCCTTATTTACAGAGCCATTACCGGAACGAACCAGATGATTATTATACCCGTCCAGTTCTGTCACCAGACGCCGTCCCAGAATATGTTCTTCTATGAGTTCGTCCATAATAGCCTGATGCTCCTTAGAGATAGATTTATTTTTCAAATCCCTGAAAAGAATGTCTTCTTCCTTGCCGTGGTGACAGCGATCGGCAAAAGTACGAAAAAAGTCCACTGACTGATCAATAAGCTGAGTGTCTGCTGCCTGGTCTTCCTGAATTCGGGACTTCTCTTTTTCAAGTATACCCAGCATTCTTTCAATCAGTCTGTGTTCATGCATCAAGGGACCGATAGGTTGCATGTTTAAACCTCCTGATGTTATTTGTTCTTAGATCAAGGCATTTTTTATTATAATTATGCTGGAAAGGATTGCATCAGTGAAAAAAAGGTGATGGAGCTCATCAGGATCAGCTTGACAGCCAAAAGTTTTAATTTATGCTTGTAGCTGCATATTTTTTTACTTTTGAATGCTCAACATATTAATTTTTTTGATGAATTCTTTGATTGGAATCTTCCAATTCACGTCACGTGGAAAACGTGGTTGAACTCTTCAGTAAACTGGAGGGAGCCTTGAAACTTTTTCTCCAAAATACTCTTACCCGCGAAAAAGACAAATTCGAGCCTCGGAATCAGTCCGGGGTAAAGCTCTTCACCTGCGGACCCTCAGTCTACAATCTGCCGCATATCGGCAATTACCGGACTTATCTTTTTGAGGATATCCTGGAGCGCACGCTTGAAGCTCTGGGTTATCGGGTCAAAAGGATGATCAATTTCACCGATATAGAGGATAAGGCTGTGTCTGAAGCCAAATCCCTGGGCCTTAAAAGTCTCTCAAAACTTACCCGGCCCAATGAAGAGCAATTTTTTAAAGATGCTGCAGCGCTGGGAATCAGGCTTCCGGAAAAAATCCCCAGATCATCCGCCAGCGTGGATCAGGCTGTTTATCTGATCTGCCGCCTTCTGGAACAAGGACAAGCCTACTGGCATCAGGGAGATGTATTTTTTGATCCGCTGAGTTTTGAGGGCTTCGGCAAACTCTATGGTCTGGATATGAGCCGCTGGCCTGATCACAAAATTCGCTTTCGCAAGGATACATATCCCGGGCAGCGTTGGAATCTTGGAGATTTTATCCTCTGGCACGGCAAGAAAGAAGGTGATCCATTCGTTTGGGAGACCAGAATCGGTTCCGGCCGGCCGGCCTGGAACATTCAGGATCCGGCCATGATCAGTGAGCACCTGGGCTTTGAGCTGGATATCTGCTGCGGTGGGTTGGATAACCTTTACCGCCATCACGATTACAATATTGCGGTCATGGAGTCTTTATCTAAAACCACCCTTGCGCCTTACTGGCTGCATGGCGAGCATCTTCTGGTAGACGGAATAAAGATGTCCAAAAGCAAGGGCAATATAGTTTACCCTGAAGATCTTTTCCGAAAAGGCTGGACTTCAGAATTTCTGCGGTTCTTTTTGCTTTCGGTTCATTACCGGTCCGGGCTGAATCTGAACTCCGCAACCATTGACAAAGCCTGGTCGAAATTCACCAGACTTCAAAGCCTGACAGACAAATTTCAGAAGGAAGAAAGTATTACCGAAAAGATGAGCCTGCCGGAGAATTCTTCCCTGGCGGAAACTTTTCTTAACGGAGCATTAGTACATCTGGCCGATGATCTTGACGTTCCCTCAACAGTCATGTTCCTCATCAAAAGCCTGGAACAGTTCCAGGCCCTGAAGCTTGATGGCCTGCTGAACCGGGATGATCAGAATAGAATTCTGTCCGCTCTGACCAGGCTGGACAGGGTGCTGGGGTTTGTCTGTGGAACAAACCGGATATGTCGGTAGTGAGAACTGCCTGTTCATGAATCCCAAATCTCACGTGAGGATTACCTGGTTAAATGATTAGCTTCCTTTGTCCTTAAGGAAGCGGTCTTTAAAGCTTTCAATCTGCACAATGCTGGATTTTGGTTGACTTTTATCCTTTGGTTAGTCAATAAACACAAACGCCGTCTGGAATTTATACCGGACGGCGTTTCTATTAATCTACCCTGACAATTTTTTTACAAAATTCATTTGTCCGAAAGCGCTTAATCCATCCTCAAAGGAAAATCTCATGCAGGAAATTACGGTTCGTTTCACCCATTCTCAGGAAGAAATTGAAGTATTCATCGACGAGTTGAAAAACGCTGTGCTGGGTTTTCTGGACATGTACGGAGACCCTGCTTTTCTCGGCCATGATTTTTGCAGGGTTATTGAAGGTGAAAACAAGTTTGCCAATTTAGTGCAGGCCGCGGGCATGGATGAGTACCAGTTTTTCAGGGAGATTATTGCACAGCTTGAACCGGCCAATCATAAAACCGACACCAGGGTGGTTGTAGGTGGAATTGAACTTCCCAATAGATTTCTGCTTCCCATTCTGGAAGTGATTATTCCCGGAGACAATCTTTCGGCAGTAAAGGATGTTGAAACCTATGAACAGCTCGCCAATGTCCGGGTGCCTGAAAATGAACGCCATGACCTGCAAAACGTCATTGAAAAATATCCGGTGCGTTTGTCCAAGCATGTTATCAGGCAATCCAGACTTTCCAGAAACGTTGCCTACCAGTTCATGCCTTTTGTGGAGGAGCTGGATGAATCTGGCCTGAAAAATACCTGGGTGGGACAGTTTCACAAGGGTCTTCTGGAACAGATGTATCAGAACCGGCCGATTTTTGTGCTGCACATGAGCTGTCCGGTTTATTGCAGGTTTTGTTTCCGCAAGCACAAGGACTGTCGCAGCCTGCCCACACCCAGGATCGACGACGTTCTGGAGGCCCTGGAGCACATAAAAAAATCACCCGGCATCAAGGAGATCGTCCTCACCGGAGGGGAACCGCTGCTGAACAAGGAAACTGTGACCTGCGCCATAGAAGGGCTGGAACAGATTCCCCACATCCAGACCATCAGGATCGCCTCCCGTTGCATTTCCTACTATCCTCAACTCTTTTACGCCCATGACTCTTTCTGGCTGAACTACCTGACTGAAAAGAGCAGACTCCTCCAGGAAAACAATAAACGAATTGAGGTCGCCACCCACTTTATTCATCCCGATGAAATATCCCATTACAGCCTGGATATTATTTCCAAATTGGTAAACGAAGGGGTTGGAGTCTATACTCAAACGCCCTTTTTAAAGGACTGCAACGATTCTGGCCGTGAACTGACCGAACTTTACAACGAGCTGCGGGGCGTGGGTTCGGAAATTCACTATGTCTACATCCCGTGCAGCCCCATTCAGGGCAACAAGCTTTACTGGACTCCCATTTCATCCGGCCATAAGGCAGCCGCCTACATGCGCGCCCACCTGTCCGACCGGGCCATACCTATAATCTGCACAGCCACCAAAATCGGCAAAATCGACTGGAACACCAGCGGATGGGCTGTTAAAGAGAGCAAGGAGTATCCCGACAAAATCTGGATCCGCACTCCTTATACCGAAGACTACTTTAAAGATTTTGCTCCCCGGTTCGTCCCGCAGGAATCAGTCACAAACAAGGCAGGCACTCTGGATTCGGCCTTTATGGCCGAGATTGGAGACGAAGCTCTTTATCTGGGAGAACTGACCGAACCCGCGGCAGAGGCGAAACCCTTCAATGCTATGAATTTACGGGCCCTGCAAAAAGAGATAACCAAAGATCAACGCCTGCCTCATTCAATTGTTGATACGGGCATTGCGGCCCTGAAACGACCTCACCTGACCACCGTTGAAATGGATATCCAGGCCCTGGAGGATTTTCACGATGCCGTTTCCTATATCTCCCGGCAAACAACTATAAGTGACGTGATCCTCACTGCTAAAGAGAGCGTTATTGATTCGCTGGAGATGCTCAGCATGTACGCCAGGGAAATGCAGGCCATACCCCATGTCAAGGCACTCAGGATAAGAAGCCTGACTTTCGCTTACAACCCTGAGCTTTACACCCCTGAGGTGATTGAAGCCATAGCCGGTTTAAACAACCTGAACGCTACCAATACCACCCGGGTGGAACTTGAAACCCAGTTCATCCATTCCAGCGAACTGACGGAGCTTCATGGTGAACTGATCCGGGAATTCATCTCCAGAGGGGTCACGGTTTACAACAACATCCTTCTTCTTTCGGGAATCAATGACAATGTGGAGGAAATGAAGAAAATATGCTACAGGTGCCGCCAGATCGGAATCGAGCTTATGCTCCTCTATACAGCGGGCATGCCGGTCCAGGAAAAATGGAACGCAATGGATCCAATTGATGCAACAACGGTAATTCATATCGCCACCCACCTGAGGCGTTATCAGAGCGGCAGGGAAGTTCCCCTTTACGCCGTAAAGACGCCCCTTGGAGACGCGGACTTCAACTTTACCGCCAAAATAGTTAAAGTGATGGATGAAGAATCAAAGCCCGGCCACGTTTGGATGAAGCTATTGCCCTACAACCTGAATTATTACAGGGCCTTGAATCCTGGATTCACCTGGCCGGAAGACGTTTACGAAGAAGACGGTCATCCCGTTGTCCCGGTAAAGGGTCTGACCGTGGCCACCAACAGGGAATTTTTTCTCGCGGGAAGCGGTAATCAGTAGGCAGTGGTCAGCAGGCAGTAAAGAGCAGAATCATAAATTTTCCAGGGCCTTGATCTTTAAAAGCAGATTCGGGTCGGGACAGAGACTCAGGTATCTGTCCCGCTGGTCCAGGGCGCACACTCCAGGGAAATCACCCTCTTTTCCCTGAAGGTCTCTGATAATCTCAAAATGCAGATGAGGCGGCCACTGTCCGTTTTCATGAATGTCCCCCACCAGGGCGATCTGCTGCCCTGCCCTTACTTTCAACCCCTTTTCCATATTTTCAAGGCTTTTCCTGTTTAAATGTCCGTAAAGAGTGTGAAAGCTAATCCCCTTCAGCTGGTGCTCAAGAATAATTGTCGGTCCATAGTCGCCGAAAGCCCGGTTATCCTGAAAACTGTGCACGTGTCCGTTCAGGGCTGCCAGGACCGGAGTCCCGGCAGCGACCCAGAGATCCAGGCCAATATGCAGGCTCCGGCGCTGTCCCTGGATTCCGGAGGAATCAAAAACAGCGCTTTTATCGTAAATCGTGCGATTTTCATCGTATTTTCCGATTCCCACCCGGGAACTTTGTTCCTTCAGTTTTTGAAAGATATACCTGGTGAACTCTTTGGTGTCAGATACGTCCATCTCCTGAAGTTCAGGATTGTCATTGGTAAAATCAAATAATACCAGGTTTTCCAGGTTCAGGTCATGAGGAATAATTCTTACGGGGCTTTTTTCCCCAAAGGCCGACTCAAGTGTCTGATCAGGCAAAGTCATATTATTACTCCAATTATCCTTCGATTAATAATTTCATCAACAAAATGTCCGCAATGTTTTTAAAAAAGTTTTTGCTAGGCCAGAATCTCTTTAAGTTCATCAATGTATTCCCTGGCCAAGACCTGAATCTTTTCCTCATTCATGCTCATATCCTTAAGTCTTGTTTTCCCCAGTACATACCCGATTACCTTGAGCCTTTTTTGTGTCTCCTCAAAGTTCTCCCTGTTGTATTCGGCCTTGAGCAGGTCGCCGCGAATATCAATGTTAAACCCGAACTCTTCAAATACCAGTCTTATGGCTTCAAGACGCATTACTCTCTGCGATTCCCCTGCTCCTCCTCCCTTGAAACTGAACTGAATATAGTTTAATTCCTTCTCCTCCCCTAACAGGGAATCCACAACCACAAAGTGATAGCCGAATCTGATGAGTACATGCATATAATCCCCGGCCAGCAGACCATAACTGCTCAGCAGAGATGACTTGGTGGGATCAAAAATACCGGCGCTGACCTTATCGAATTCTTCCCAGTCAAAATGCTTGATGTGCCGGTCCCACTCGATTCTTTCGTCAGTCATACCCGAAAACATGGCCAGGAAGGGTGTGCAGTTTACATCATCAAGGAAAACCTGATTCCGGGCATCACCTTCCTGAGAAAGTCCATTTTCAAGATTAAGGACCCGAAAGACCAGGGGGATCTCCAATTTTAGAATCTTGGCCTGGTAAAGCCCCCTGCCCTTGCGGTCTGCCAAGGCAAACATCTCCCTGACTCCCATTTCATGGGTAAATCGAATGAGGTCGTGCATGGAAAGACAATTCCGGGGAATGAAATCTTCCGACCCGGCATCCTTAAGATTCAGGGTGGATACATGTTCCAGCACCTTTTTCATCCTTTGGGAAAACCATGTCTTTTTTCTGCCGGAAAAATATCTTCTGGGTTCGGCTTTTCCGTCATGGATGATTCCGCGGTTTCCGTCCAGGGTGACAAGCTGTCCGTTGCTGAACCTTTCCAGAGCATCAGAAACATTGATAATCACCGGCACGGAACTTTCACGCGCGATTGTCGCAAAATGGCTTGCAGCGCTTCCCTCCCTGGTGATCACTCCGCCCAGGAGGCTTATGGCAGCTGTGAGTTCCGGGTAGATGCCGGCAACCACAACGATGCTTCCTTCTGGTATTTTGGAAACAGAATCCCTGGATTCAAGAACGAAAATCTTTCCGCTTGTCAGTCCCGGACTGGCCCATTCACCCCTGGCCAGCACTGGAAGATCCAGGCCGGGCATTTCACTGTCGGGTTTAATGGCTTGAAGAGGCCTGGTTTGAAGCAGGAAAAGCTCACCTTCTTTATTGACCACCCATTCTATATCCTGAGCCTTTCCAAATAAAATTTCAAGTTCCCTGGCGTGATTCCAAAGCTTTTCCAAATAAGGAGGAAAGTCGCCGGAAAGATTAAAGCCTCTGCTTTTTTTTAAAAAATACTCCCTGGCCTTGACCTGGCCACTGACCAGTTTGTCTCCGGAGCCAGTGACAATATAAATTCCCATCTCATCCTTATCCTTGACCCCGGAGGAATAGACCACACCGCTTTCTTGGGCGTCCATCATTTCCAGGACCAATACCGCCATGGGCAGGAGTTCGTCGGGAAGACCGGCATGGATCCTGTAAGTCATTGCCCTGGGCGAATACTTGCTGGCCAGCACCTGTTTGTAGGCATGAACGAAGTCTGAAGGCTCAATTCTTAAAAGACTTTTGTATTGTCCGGCAAAACTCAGGTC
>SKKD01000090.1 GCA_007121655.1 Desulfonatronovibrio sp.
ATCCCACAAAAAGTAATCGATTCCGAACCCGCCTGTAGACTCTATCAGCCCGCCGCGCAGGATCAGGTCATTCCACCTTTTGGCTATCTGGGCTGAGAATTTGAGCCGGTTTTTATAGGTCCTGTCCTCGATGGTTCTTGTTTCGGTCCAGTTTCCCTGAGCATCCCTGTGGCGCCTTGTAGTATCCCTGGTCTCTGTCCTGCCCTTGGGATCATCAACAAGGGACAGCATGTAAAACATATCCTCGGACGGCTGGAGGGTCAGGTTGAGATACGACTTGGTATCACTGGTTTTGAACATGTATTCGGTATGAAAATCCACTATAGTCTGAAACCGGTCAAATCTGTCCAGAAACTCGTTGATTCCGTCCAGAGCGTCGTCGATCTTTTCACCGGTGGTTTCATCGCTCATAAGCTTGCCAAGGGTTCCCCTCCCCTCGTCCAGCTTTCTGGTCACGCTTTCCAGGGAAGCCACTGTCTGGCGCATATCATCACTCATCTGCCTGTCCTGCAGAAGGGTGGCCATTGGTCCCTCTCCGTGCTCGGCCGTTTCAAAAATACTGCTGATTTGAGTAATAGCAGTGTTGATCTCTCTGGAAGCTGATTCAAAATTTTCAACAATATACTCAACACCCTGTTTGTTGGTCCTGCTGATATCGGCCATGTCGGCTGAAAAGCTTTGCAGGTTGGCAACAATCATTTCTATGCCCTGGGTATTGGCCTGGACCAGCTGATTGAGATGAACCGCGGCCTCACGAAGATTGACAAAAGCTTCCCGCATGCCTTCCTCCCCTTCAGGGCCGCCGAATACATGGGCCACGCTTTGTGAAACAGTACGAAGATCATCGGCGATATCACCCACTCTGGCCATGACCTGATCCAGATCAGTAGGCTGGATTCCGCGGACCATGGTGTCCTGATCTTCAAGCCTGTCATTCTGGGGACTTCCCGGACTTATTTCCACAAACTTGTCCCCCAGCACTCCCCTGGTTCTTATTGTGGCCTGGGCGTCTTCATAAATCTGCACATTCTCCCTTATGGCCATGGCCACCCGGGCCAGATTGTTGTCCAGGGAAATATCTTCAATCACTCCTACGTCAATACCGGCAATCTCCACCGGAGAATTTGTTTTAAGTCCCGAAACATTTTCAAAGTGAGCGTAAACCGTATACATATCCCTGGTTATCATCCGGCCCCTGGTAAGCTGTGTGGTCATATACGCCAGGAGAAGAATGGCCACAAATACAAATATCCCCACTTTTACTTCCGCACCCATTTTTTGACGCATAGCTTTACAACCAGGTATAGTTTTTATTTAGATAAAAAGAGGATTAAAGAATAAATCCGATAATTTCAGACCATCCAGCATTCCTTATTCCATAATCCATATCCCTTAATTAATCTTGATCGGTCCCTCAGCCTCACCCCTGATGAACTGTCTTACAACGGGATCATCCCATTGGCTGATTTCATCCGGAGTTCCTTCCGCTATTATTTTTCCGTTATAGAGCATATATATTCTGTCGGCTATTTTCATGGCAGCCTCAATATCGTGACTGATGACCACGCAGGTTGCCCCGAATTCCTTTTGAGTCCTGAGAATAAGATCATTTATAGTGGCGGACATGACGGGGTCAAGGCCTGAAGTAGGTTCATCAAACAAAACTATCTGCGGATCCATGACCAGAGCCCTGGCCAGGCCGACTCTTTTGCGCATGCCTCCTGAAAGCTCCGACGGCATTTTTCCACCCATCCCGGTAAGGCCAACCGAAGCCAGCTTGGCTTCAACAATCTCCTCTATCTCTCTGAGACTTTTCCTGGTATGTTCGCGCAAAGGAAAAGCCACATTCTCCTCCACCGTAAAAGAATCAAACAGGGCAGCATCCTGGAACAGCATCCCGAACCTGCGCCTGATTCCGGCCAATTGCCTTTCCTTCATGGGCACAATATCCTTTCCCTGGATCAGAACCCTTCCCTTGTCGGGTTTTAAGAGGCCAATGACATGCTTAAGGAGAACGCTCTTTCCTCCTCCGCTTCTGCCGATGATAATATTGACCTTATCCTTTTCCAGGGCGAGATCAAGTTCATTCAGGACAGTAAAATCACCAAAGGATTTGCTGATTTTTTCCAGCTCGATTATGGAAGTTTCAGTGTTCATATTAACAATAAAGGTTGCGGCATCCCGTTAAAACATCATAGCTGTCAGAATATAATCGCTGACCAGAATAAGAACTGAAGACATGACTACTGCCTGGGTGGTTGAGCGGCCCACTCCTTCTGCGCCTCCGCCGGTGTAAAAGCCCTTGTAACACCCCACAAGGGTCAGAATCACTCCAAAAGCAGAAGCCTTGATAAGTCCGTTATAAACGTCGCCGATTTCAACAAACTCGTAAATCTTGTTCATGAAAAGGCCGCCATGAATACCTAAAACCTTTACGCCCACCAGGTAGCCTCCCAGAATTCCCATAACATCACTTACCACCGTGAGCAGGGGAAGTACGATAAACCCGGCCAGTATCCTTGGCAGGACCAGATATTGAACAGGATTTACGGACATGACGGTCAGTGCATCCACTTGATCTGTCACCCGCATTGTACCGATTTCGGCGCAAATAGCTGAACCGGCCCTGCCTGTAACCATCAGCCCTGTAATGACGGGACCAAGTTCCCTGGTCATAGACAAAGCGACTGTTGCTCCCACCAGTGTTTCAGCAGAAAACATGCGAAAAGCGTAATAAGTCTGAAGGGCCAGGACCATTCCGGTAAAAAGGGAGGTAAGCATGACTACGAAAAGCGAATTTACCCCGATAAACTCCATCTGCTTGAAAAAATGTCTGATCCGGAAAGGCGGACGAAAAAGCCACAGCATTGCCTCGAAAAACAAGAGCATTAACTGCCCCATCTCTCTTGTGAGGTTGATGACGTTTTCGCCGATGTAGCTGAATACCGATAGCGCTTTCATTATTTCTCAATCATCAGGCTAGAGGCGACAGGCAGTGGTCTGGTCAAGAAGGCCGACCATTTATGGAGTAACAATTTGAATGTTTTTTATATCCCTGCCACTGATCCTTAGTCCTTTCTTCTTTAACTATTCCTCGATCAAAGACGTATAAAACATGAGCTCTTCAGGAAACCGGGTAAAGATCATTTCTCTGACCAGCCGGTTGCTCTCCTGGACATTATCGCTTTCAATCACCCTTTTCAGAAGTTCCTTGCATTCATCCATTGTTGCCTGGCGAATGATGCGCTTAATGCCCGGGATGCCCTGCGGGTTAAGGCTGATCGAGTCAATCTGCATTCCCATAAGAATAGGCACGCAATATGGATCAGCAGCCACTTCGCCGCACAGGCTGACCTCGATTCCCGCCTCATGACCGGCGTCAACAACATGTTTTATACTTCTGAGTATCGCCGGATGCAGGGGCTGATAAAGGTAGGAAACAAACTTGTTGGTCCTGTCGATTCCCAGGGAATACTGGATGAGATCATTGGTTCCAATGCTGAAAAAATCCACTTCCCTGGCCAGGAGATCAGCGATAAGTACCGCGCTTGGCAACTCTATCATTATGCCCATGGGCATTGCCGGGTCGAAGTCAATTTGCCTTGACTTCAGCTCGTTCCTTACGCTGTAAAAGATTTTTTTAACTTCCAGGAGTTCCTGAACACCTGAGATCATGGGGAACATTATGGAAACGTTTCCCAAAACGCTGGCCCGGAGAATAGCCCGGAGCTGAGACTTGAAAAGCTCCGGATGCTTTCGGCAAAACCTGATGGCCCGTAGCCCCAGGGCCGGATTGGTTTCTCTTCCCGGCCCGAAATGAATGGGTATCTTGTCCGCCCCAAGGTCAAGGGTTCTGATAACGACCTTGTGAGGATATATAATTGAGGCCAGGTCCCGATACTCCTCAAAAAGTTCCTGTTCATCGGGCATATCTTCCCGGTTCAGAAAGCTGTACTCCGTCCTGTAGAGACCGATCCCTTCCCCCCCCTTATCAATCACTGCAGCCACTTCCTCAAAAAGTTCGATATTGGCGGCTACCTTGACCTTGTAACCGTCTATTGTTTCCGCGGGAAGGTGGCAGTTTCTGTTGACCAGGGACTGATATTCTCCAAACTGGTACCTGAGTTCGGTATAATGAGACAGTTCATCCTCTTCGGGATCAACAATAATTTTTCCGTTAAACCCGTCCAGAATAACTAACCGGTCGTCCTGAAGGTCATTAAGACCTTCCACTCCTACTATGGCGGGAATTTGCAGAGATCTGGCAATTATCCCGGCATGAGAAGTCTTCCCTCCGGAAATAGTGGCAAAAGCCATGATCTTGTCCAACTGCAATTCTATGGTATCAGCCGGGGAAAGGTCTGGAGCGAGAAGAATCATCCTCTGTGGCAGAGAGCTGATGTCGCTGGGCTGACCTTGAAGCTGGCTTTTAACCCTGTCGGCTACAAGCCTGACGTCCTGTATTCTTTCCCGTATGTATTCATCCTCGATTTTGCTGAAAGCCGTTTCTATGTCAAATAAAGCCTTTTCCAGGGCCCATTCGGCATTTATCATCTTTTTGCGGACATAATCTCCAGTTGATTTCTGAAACTTTTTGTCTTTCAGAATCATGATATGCGAATCTATTATGGCCAGCTGTTCCTTAAGTTCCCTTGGTATTTTTTTTCTGATTTTTACCAGCTCAGCCAGGGCAAGACTGAAGGCCTGCTTCAGGCGTACCTTCTCCTCATGGACATGCCCTTCGTCAATATCCATACGGATGGTGGAAGTACTGCTTCCCCTGTTCAAAAAATAGGTTTTGCCGATAGCTATGCCGGCGGAAACAGGTATGCCCGAAAAAACTTTCTTGGACATCTACCTTTTTTCCTCAAACCTGCCTGTAATAAGTTCTTTCATCCTCTTTACTGCGTCAGGAGCATCATCTCCACTGGCCTTTATCCTCAACGGACTGCCATTGGTGGCGGCCAGGGTGAGAATATCCAGGATGCTTTTTGCATCCACTTCTTTTCCGCCGAAGGACAGCCTGATGTCCGAGGAAAACTTCTGGGCCTCTTTAGCCAAAACTGCCGCCGGCCTGGCATGGAGACCGAACTCATTATCAAGGCTTACATGAATTTCTAGAGCGTTATCATCCACAATACACCTTAAACAGGAACACGGTTTTTTTTCAGTTTATTTAAAATTAATGGATAAATCTTAAATTTTGCCATTCATCCATAAAAAAATCTGAGGCGATAAAAACATCAGGACCAGGACACATATAAGCAGAGACTCTCTGATCCAGATAATCGACCGGTATAAATAAGCCAGTAGAAGACCAAAAAAAGATATGAGCAGAAAACTTAATAAGTGCCAGTTAAAAGGCCAAATGACAAGCCAAAATACCGGAACCAGCAATGAATTAAATATCTTAAGTCGGCCTCCCCAGTTGATTAAGTCCCATTTTTTCAAATAGTTGATAAATATCAAACCCTGGGTTGCACCCTTATGAAAAATCACAACTTTGAAAATCTGCACACTCAGTAAAAACCCGATACCAAGACATGCCGCCCATCCATGAAGTCCCAGAAAAAGCAGGATCATGGTCATCAGCGACCAGGTAATAAAAAGGGTTCCACTAAAAAAAGAATCCCCAATGGCTGAAAGGGTGAACACAAGGGTCGATTTTAACTTGGACATGGACTGAGGTGGAAAAAGGCCCCTGGAAATCTGTTTTTCCAGGGAAATAAACAGGCCGACCAGGAGAGGATTCCATAATTGATGGGTGTTATAAAGCTTGAGATGTCTGCGACGGGCCTTTTGCAGCTTCTGAGGATCCTTGTAGATTTCCTTCAGTCCCGGATCAATGGCATAGCCCAGTCCGATGTTCTGCATACCCCTGGTATTGAAAGCGCTGCCTGTAAGGTAGGAGCGCAAAAAACAGCGGATCATGGCTTTTAGACTGACAGGGAACATTAAGTCTCTCTTTTTATAATCAGATCATAAATATCTTTGGAGCTCCAGCCTGTAGTTTCCTTATGGATAAGTGCGGACATTTTTCTGGGTTTCAGGCCACTGCTTAAGTATTGGCTAATCAGGGCTTGAATGTCGGCCTGAGAAGTTTTCCCGGCATCCTTGTCCGGAGGTCCGATAACAACTGTTATCTCCCCCAGCAGGCTGTCCTCTGCAATCTCTGTCCGGCCTAGAATACCAAAAATAAACTCTTCATATTTCTTGGTCAACTCCCTGGCCAGACAAAATTCCCGGGGGCCGAGCTGCTCAAACGCAGTCTGCAGGCAGCCCAATACCCTGTTCTTGCGTTCGAAAAAAACCAGCGTGGTTGGCAAGTCTTTCCATTTAGCAAAGAGTCCCTTGAGTTCGCCCTTTTTCCTGGGCAGAAAACCAAGAAAAGTAAAGGGATAGGGGGGGATCCCACAGGCCATCAGTGCGGTCACGGGGGCGCTTGGGCCAGGCACGGGAATTACAGGGAGGCCTTTTTGCCTGAATGCCCTGACCAGCCTGTAGCCAGGATCAGCGATGAGAGGGGAGCCTGCGTCACTGACAAGACAGCAATCAATTCCCTGCTCCACGCTTTTGATGGCCAAAGAAATGCGCTGCTCTTCATTATGCTCATGCAGACTCGAAAATTTTTGCCCGCTTATACCCAGGCCCGCAAGAAGCATTCCAGCCCTTCTGGTATCCTCAGCCAGAACAAGTCCGGCCTTTTTCAGTATTGATACCGCCCTGGGTGAAATATCACCAAGGTTGCCAAGGGGAGTTGCAACCACCCATAAGGCTGAATTCAATGGCGTTTTTGACATGATCTATTTTGACTTCAGGTCCTATGGTTACGCATACAAAGTCAAACCGGCATTCCTTCTCCCACAGCCCCGATTTGCACAGGTAGTGGTTGGCCGTGCGCAAAAGTTTTATTTTCTGATGGTAACCAAGACTTTCCAGGGCATGGCCCTGCAGGTTCTCGGATCTGGTCTTGACTTCCACAAAAACTATTTTTTTGTCCGCCCTGCAGATGATGTCCAGCTCTCCCCGCTGGTAGCGCCAGTTGCGCTCAATCACCTTATAACCCTTTTCACTCAGATAAGATCCGGCTACTTCCTCTCCGAAACGGCCGATATTTATTTCAGAGGCAGACATAGTCTTTTTACTCTAATTACTGGTTTAACTCCCCTGAAAGTCATCCTGTGGATGGGAGATGGCCCCAGGCGCCTGATGGACATTAAGTGCTCACTGGTTGCGTATCCCTTGTGTCTGGCAAACCCATAGCCCGGATATTTATTGTCAAGACTGATCATTAGTCTATCCCTGAAGGTCTTGGCAAGTATGGAGGCGGCTGAAATGCATGGCTCTGATCCGTCACCTCCTATTATTGCCTGCTGGGATATATTATAGGGTATCGTTTGATTGCCGTCGATGAGCACATGCTCGGGGACAAGTTTCAGGCTCTTCACAGCTTTGATCATGGCCTGGAGGGTCGCCTGCAGAATATTTATGCGATCAATCTCACCATGCCAGGATATACCGATGGACCAGGCCAGCGCGAGAGATTTAATTTTAGAGGAAAGAAAGGTTCGTTTACAGGGAGGGATTTTTTTTGAATCATCAAGGCCTTCAATTAAGCAAGGCGGAAGAATAACAGCTCCGGCAACAACGGGACCTGCCAGACAGCCACGTCCTGACTCATCTATGCCGGCTGTCAGCTTATGAATGGTGGGGGGAGATATGACATTAACCTCAGACTACAGGCTTTTAGTATAAGGGATCAGGAATGGAGGTTGGGATTAAAAAATCCTTACCCCCTATCCTTGATCTTCATTTTATCCATAGCCTGACCCCATGGAATATGGCCTATCGCCTGAAATGCATTTATTTCTTTTTGTCCCAATAGGCCTTGGTCTTGATGCGGGCAGCCTTGCCTTTGAGTTTGCGCAGATAAAAGATGCGTCCCTGCCTGACCTTGCCTTCGCTGATGACCTCGATTCTCTCAAGATATGGCGAATTAAGCGGAAATACCCTTTCCACCCCAATTCCATCGGAAATTTTTCTGACCACAAAGGTGGAATTGGTGGCTCCGCGCTTGACCCGCAAAACCGTGCCCTGAAAGACCTGTATTCTTTCCTTTTCGCCCTCAATGATGCGAACGTGTACTTTTACCGTGTCCCCGGCCTTGAAACTGGGGATGTCCATTCTGATCTGTTCTCTTTCGATTTTTTGCAAGATGTTCATTGTCATATCTCCTGAATTAGTAATAATCTCCAATAATCCGATCAACCAGGATCGAAGCCGCGGACCTGACCGACAGATGATTGAAGGGACTTAGATAACATACGGGCCTGAGGTTAGCGTCAGCCATTGAAATCACACTCGGGCTGAGACCGTAGCCGGTACCCAGAACTATCAGAACTGGTTCGTCGTCAAGAAGTCTCCGCACCCGTCCAAAAGTGATATCTCCCGGCCCCTTTGCACTGGTGGCGATAACATGTGGTCTGGTCCCGGCCTGGATTTCTACCTGAGTAACGGCATTCTCCAGACTTTCACATATTCCGATGCCTGTAAGGGCGGCTGCCCGGTCCGGATTGCCCTGTCCTCCGGCTCCGGTTGTCCAGTGGGTGATAAGCCTTCCGGCCAGGGTCTGCTGGTCTTTTAAGGGGGTGCAAATAAAATATCCACCCAGCCTGAATGTTTCGCAGACGCGTGCTATATCGTGAATGTCAAGGTTTGTCAAAGAAGTTACGCCTTCTTTTCCCATTTTATTCATAACCGGGGAATGAACAAGGGCCATGTACAGATTTCTGGCCGGACAGACCCGCTCCAGTCCTTGTAAAAAATGAATATCCTCTTTGCTGAGGATTGCTTCATCCAATAGCCGGGGCCTGAATCTCAGGGTGTTTTCCAGGGAACGGTCGCGCCTCCAGCGGGCAATGCGGCCATGGTGGCCTGAAAGAAGGACCTCGGGAACCTCAAGCTCCTGGTATTTTTCCGGTCTGGTATAATGGGGGTATTCCAGAAGACCCTCTGAAAAACTTTCTTCTCCCACGGATTCATCTTTGCCCATGAACCCGGGCAAAAGTCTCGAAACTGATTCCATGATGCAAAGAGCTGCTGCTTCGCCTCCGTTTAAGACGAAATCACCGACAGAAACATGTTCAAAGTCAACAAGGCTTTCCAGTCTGGCGTCAATTCCTTCATAACGGCCGCAAACAAGGCAGATTTCACTCTCTCTGGAAAGCCGTGCCGCCGCCTTGTGATCAAAGGGCTTTCCCTTAGGCGTAAGAAGTATTTTTTTGCAGCTGTCAGGCATGGAATTCAATGTCTTGAAAAGAGGATCAACCATCATGACCATACCAGGACCGCCTCCGTATGGTCTGTCATCCACAGTATTGTGCCGGTCGTGAGTGAAATCGCGCAGGAATATAAGGGATGTCCGGACAATGCCCTTTTCCACGGCCTTGCCCAATAGACCGCAGGAAAGGGGGGACTCAAAAAATTCGGGCAAAATGGTGATGATGTGGAAGTGCATTGTAATTTTGGATAATGGGATAAGGTCTTGGAATATACGGTTTATAGAATTATGGATTAATGCTTCAACCTTACTGCTCTTTAATCCTCATCCTTACCCCGTATATCTCCAGTAAGCCTTCGGGGGGATCAACCACGATCTTTTTATTTGTCGTATCAATATTTAAAATAAACTGTTCGTTCACGGGAAACAGCACCTCCTGTCCATCCGGAGTCATAATTCTCCAAACCTCGCTGCCCTTGTTGTCAATAATTTCTTCAAGTCTGCCCAGATAATTGTCTCCGGAGAGATACACACTGCTATCAAGCAGTTCAAAAAAATATGTTTCACCATCCGGAGGTTCAGGCATATGTTCCGGGTGAACAAGAATTTCAGCACCATGCCACTTTTCCGCCTGGTCCCGCCCGTTAATCTTGTCCAGAAACACAAGATATTTCCCCTGGTGCTTCCTCCATGAAACAATATTAAAAGCCCTGGGAGAAAAACCTGAAAGCTTAAGATAGAGACGGGGCAGGCCGGTCAAAAGTAAAGGGGAGTCTGCAAACCATAAGGTGCAAAGCTCCCCCTTTAAACCATGGGGCTTCAAAACCCTGCCGCAATGAATAAGGTTTTCGAAGACCATTTATTCTGGTTATTTATTCAGGACCGCTATTCAATTATTTCAAGAACAGCCCGTTTTTTGGCCTTGGTGGAAGACGCTCCGAGAATAGTACGCATTGCCCTTGCAGTTCGGCCCTGCTTGCCTATAACCTTACCCAGGTCTTCCTTTGCTACCTTGAGTTCAATAACAGAAGTCTGTTCTCCTTCGATTTCAGAAACCGACACTTGATCCGGGTTATCAACCAATGATTTGGCAATGTATTCGATTAGATCCTTCAACATAATCACCTCCGATTTAAGTGCGATTCAAGAGAGCTTTCCGGTTTGTTGATTCAGGGCATTCCTTATCGTTAAAAAATTAAGCAGCAGCTTTTTTCAGTAGTGAGCGGACAGTATTGGTGGGCTTGGCTCCCTTGTCTATCCAGGCCTGTACCTTATCCAGATCAATGCTGACCTCTGCGGGCTCTTTCATCGGGTTGTAATATCCCAGATATTCCAAGGCCCGGCCATCGCGCCTTGTTTCATTATTAAGTGCAACAAGACGATAAAAAGGCTTCTTTTTTGAGCCCATTCTTGTCAGTCTGATTTTAAGTGCCATGTAAGTAAAACCCCCATTTTCTGTAGTACAATTTTAATGTTAGCAATTTATATTTTTAAAATCAATCTTCCCAATTATTCCGGATGTGCAGCATTAATCCATGTTATTTCGAACATTGGGGAAAGATAAGATGTTGATGACATCCTGACATAATAGTCAGGCAAAGCTTTTACTATATATTCAAAAAAAAATTTGTCCAGCATTTTACTTTTTCTTTCTTTTCTGTTTCACCTTCTTTCTCTTAACCTTGGACCTGTTTTTGGAAGGTGGCCGGGTAGCCCCGGGCATGCCGGGCATTCCTGGCATTCCGGGCATGGAAGGCATCTTGCCGCCGCCCTTGCCGGCCATCTTTTGCATCATTTTCTGCATCTGTTCGAAATTATTAAGAAGCTGGTTCACATCCTGTACAGTGGTTCCGCTTCCCGCTGCTATCCGCTTCTTTCTGGACGCGTTAAAAATTTTAGGGTTGCGTCTTTCCGCGGGAGTCATTGAATTGATGATGGCTTCCAGCCGGAGCATTTCTTTTTCAGGGACTTTTACATCCTTGAGTTTGTCCTGCATCTTTCCCATGCCGGGAATCATTTTTAAAAGGCCCTCAATGGAACCCAGCTTCTTGAGCCTTCGCATCTGCTTGCGGAAATCATCCAGATCAAACTGTGCCTTCTGGAATTTTTCCTGCATGTCCCTGGCTTCATCTTCATCAATACCTGTCTGGGCCTTTTCGATAAGAGTCAGAATATCACCCATGCCCAGAATTCTTGAAGCCACGCGGTCAGGATGAAAAATTTCAAGATCGCTCAATTTCTCGCCGATTCCAATGAACTTAATAGGCTTGCTGGTGACGGACTTGATGGATAATGCGGCGCCGCCCCTGGCGTCTCCCTCCATCTTGGTCAGAATAATACCTGTTATATCCAGCAATTCATCAAACTTCTGAGCCACATTGACCGCATCCTGCCCTGTCATTGCGTCGGCCACGAAAAGTATTTCATGGGGCTGGCATCTCTCTTTGATCTGCACTAATTCGTCCATCAGCTTTTCATCCACATGAAGTCTGCCGGCGGTATCCAATAAAACCGCAGTGTGCGCTTTTTGCCGGGCTATGCCGACGGCCTGATCGCAAATATCCACGGGACTGTCTTCAGGGCTGGAGGGATGAACCGGCATGCTCAGTTCCTGACCCAGCTTGGTCAACTGGTCAATGGCTGCAGGGCGGTACACGTCAGCCGGGACAAGATACGGAGAATATTTTAATTTACGCAGGTGAAGGGCCAGTTTGGCCGTGGAGGTGGTTTTACCGGAGCCCTGAAGGCCTACCAGCATAATAACTACCGGAGGCTTGGTCTTTAGATTCAACCCGGTATTTTCTCCGCCCAACAGCTCCACAAGCTCGTCGTTGACGATTTTAATTATCTGCTGTCCGGGTGTAAGGCTTTTGAGCACATCCTGACCCATGGCCCGCTCTCTGATTCTTTCGGTAAAATCCTTGACAACCTTGTAATTAACATCGGCTTCAAGAAGGGCCAGACGCACCTCTCTCAAGCCCTCCTGGATATTTTTTTCATCCAGACGGCCGTGGCCTTTGAGTTTTTTAAAGACTGAATTGAGTCTGTCGGATAAACTATCGAACATTTAAATATGCATCTCCGGTCAAAATAAAGAGAAAAACGAATATAAGTATCCTCAACCACGTTCCAAGTCAAGAAGAGGCTGCATGATTAAAAATCATATTCACAAAATCAGATCCACACCCTCCACCAAGTCTTCAATACTGGAAAACTTCAACTCACCTGGCCTGGGCGGTCTTCTGACCATTATCACCTTCAGTCCCAACTTTCTTGCGGCTTCAAGCTTGGCCGGCACTCCTCCCGCCTCACCGCTGTCCTTTGTGACAATGCACTTTGCTTTAACCTCCTGGAGGTGTTTGATGTTTTCTGTCACTGTGAAAGGTCCCCTGGCCTGAATTATCTGATTTTTTTTCAGACCGGCATCCAGGCACTTTTTCCTGAAAACAGGGCCTGGCAACACCCTGGCAACTAATAAACAAGCCTTTTCACCCGCCTTATCCACGTATATCTGAATATTTTTGGAACCAACACTTAAAAATATAACTCCTTCCACGGCAAAGGCCAGCACTGCCCCTTGAGAGTGATCTTCGGCCCAGCAGACATCGGATGAATTCGGATCCAGACCAGGCCGGTCATAAACCAGAAGGGATAAATCGAGATTTTTGGCGGTGTTGTAGGCGTTTTGAGATATTTCAGCGGCATAGGGATGGGTGCAGTCAATAATTGCGTATATGTTTTCGTTACGGACAAGGATTTCAAGGTCTGCCTGACCGAGGATGCCGTGTCTGTAAATTACCCCGGTTAAAGAAGGTTCATCCTGGGGAACACCGGTAGCCCGGCTGACCAATACCTGAAAACCTTTTTCAGCAAGTCTGGTCGCCAGTTCCAAAGACTCGGAAGTCCCTCCCAGAACAAGAACCTTATTGGTCTTCATTTACTTTTACTTTCAAAGTAGCCCCTGGTCGTGACCATCCAGGGGTCGATCACGGCGGTCCTGGAATTACCGATAATTACCAGACTGCGCATATCCATTGGAGCTTCAAGGATGTTGTCAAGATCAGTCAGAACTATAGATTGCTGCGGCAGGGAGGCATCTCTGACAATTCCAACAGGGGTGTTTTCCGGACGCTTCTCCAGAAATATTTTCCGCACCTTTTCAATCTGCCAGGTTCTTTTTTTGCTTTTGGGATTATATAAAGCCGTGACTATATCCGCCTGTGCCAGAGAGACAAGTCTTTTTTCAATTTCTTCCCAGGCTACTAACAGGTCCGACAGGCTCACGCATGCAAAATCAAGCATAAGAGGAGCTCCAAGGGCTGCGGCTCCGGCCTGGGCCGCACTCACTCCAGGGACAATCTCAATTTCAAGCCTGACATCCATTTCCCTGATCATTTCCAGTGCAAGACCAGCCATTCCATAAATGCCCGGGTCTCCGGAGGAAACAAGACTGACTGTTTTGCCGTCCAGAGCGGCATCAATAGCTTTTCTGCACCTTTCCCGCTCTTTGGTCATGCCTGAGGATATAATTTTTTTATCCTTGAGCAGATCTCTGCACAGTTCTATATAACGATCATAACCGGCCACAACATCAGAGGACCTGATGGTTCTTTCAGCCCGGACTGTCCGGTCCAGAGGATTGCCCGGACCTATTCCGACCACAAAAAGTTTTCCCTGGCCAGTGCTATAGTTACGCTTTTGCATATTGTTTTTCCGAGTATAAGCTTAGTGTTTTGCCCAGCAATAAGGGCGCAGGGTTCGGCCACACCTGGCAGACCGGTCTGTTCCTGGACGAAATCGGACACAGAAAGTCTTAAAGGCATATTCCTGATCTTATCCGAGGGTAAAAAATAAAGGGGTATGCCAAGTTTTTCAGCTGCCAGAATAAGACCGGCTTCATTCTTCTTAATGTCAGCGCTGGCAAGCAGACGCACCCTGCATAATGAGCAGGCAGCTTTTTCCAGAGCGTATTTCAGAGCGTAAATTATATCCTCGGCTGCTGCTCCCTTTCTGCAGCCCAAACCTGCAATTATGTCCTTTTCAGCCTGGGTGGAAGTAGTGACTACGGGCTGGCATCCCAGCAGGTTGCTTATTCTGAAAGCCAGCAGATTGGCTCCTCCTTCATGTCCGGACAAAAGACTGATTGCCCATCTGCCCCCGATATCCACTGCAACAACTGCCGGATCCAGGGATTTGTGTTCGAGGTAAGGGGCTATGGCCCGGACAGCCACGCCTGCCGGGGCAATATAGACAATATTCCTGAATTTCTTAAAAAGTGAGGCGGTCAGATCAATGATTCCGTCAAAAAGCTCCACCGCCTCTTCAGGTCCTGTATCTTTATGGGCAAAAACCTTTCCCCCCATTTCCCGGGACAGTTTTCGGGCGAGGAATAATCCTCTTTCTGACAAGGTAACCAGGGCTGTGATGTCATTTTCATGCGCGGCCAAAAACATCTCCTTTCAGGTCAATCAGGATAACCTCAGGGTCTATGCAATACTCTGTCTTTACAAGAACAGCATTCTTTACCTTCAGGGCCAGATGCGCTCCAAGCAGTGTCTTTTCCGGGGAATCAAGGCTTTGTATTCCCTGCTCCACGGTATTTAAGCCTTTCATGTTTTTATTAAGACAATCTTTTGCTGAACTTTCAAACACGGACACGGCTGGTGCGGACTTTTTGCTGTGGGTCTGGAAATCGCCGGCAACAAACTTGAGCAGTTTCCCGGGATGACCAACCAGAACAAGCGCGGCCACTTTGCAGTCAAGGCATTTTTTCAGGGCGCATTCCCATTCATTGCTTACTTCAATGATCTGGTCCTCATAAAATCCCAGCTTCCTGGCCGCCCGGAAACCAATGCGCCCCGGGACCAGTACCGGATTGACGCGTCGGGTTTGCAGGAACATGTTAATGCTCAGGGCGATGGTTTCCCTGATGGCATTTACGGAAAATGGCCTGACAATGCCTGATGTCCCCAGAATTGATATCCCGCCCTTAATACCAAGACGTTCGTTAAATGTACGGACGGCTGTTTTTTCTCCCTCGGGCACAAAGATCTCAACCAGCAGTCCCTTGCTGGTAATCCCGGAAACACTTGAGCGGATCATCTCCATGGGCACAGGATTAATGGCCGGTCTGCCGGGCTTGACAGCCAGACCCGGCTTGGTGACTTTGCCCACCCCTTTGCCTCCGGCTATTCGGATGCCTTCAGCTGAAAATCCAACTCTGGCCCCGATCATAAGCCCGTGAGTTACATCAGGATCATCACCCCCATCTTTACGAACCAGAGCCATGGCCCTGCCGTTTTCCAGACCGGACCTGACTATAGGGACAATTATAAATTCTCCTGAAGGAAGTTTTATTTCAACACCGGCTGGCAGCTTGTTTCCTGTGAGCAGCATGGTCGCCGCCTTTGCCGCCGCAGCCGCGCATGTCCCGGTGCTGATGCCTGTCCGCAGTTTATTGCTGCTCAAATACTGATCATCTCCCTGGAAACCTTCCTTTAAAATGGCCAAACTTTTTTCTTACATCAGCCTGTTCACTTATTTCAACTTATGCAAGCCGTCCTGCATTCCTTAATCCGGCAAATCTCATACTGTAACTCTATCAGCCCCATTTTCTGCGCCCGATATGTACAATAACACATGCCAGGTAGCCGGACTGATCCTCAAGGGCTTTTTCCAGACCAATGTAAATCTTTTCTTTTCCGTGCATCTCGGCATTGAATACCACTCTGGCATTTTGCTCAAGGTTGTATTTTTTTAAAAGATCAAACAGTTCTCCCAATTTTTTCCCTGCTTTGTACAGAACCAGAGTCTCACATGTGCCAAGGGCTTTTTCTACATTCGCCATGTCTGAACCGGCCATCAGAGTCAGCCGGTCTTCCTGGGTGGTCAGAGGTTGGATGAAGTTTGCAGCGGCAGCCTGTAAAGCAGTTATCCCGGGGATTATGTGAATTTTGTCTGCCCCAAGTGTTTCTTCAATAATTGGAAGTATATAGGCGCAGGTGCTGTAAACATGCGGATCGCCCAGCGTCACCTGGGTAACTGTTTTATTCTGCAGACAATGGCCGGCAATAATGTCTGATGCCCGCAGCCAGGATTCCCGTACGTCTTTTTCACTGCGCTGCATCGGATATACATGTTCTATGATTTCCTGGTCGGAAACAAAATCACGGATAATTTTCAGAGCAAGACTGCTGCGGGACGCTGCTGATTTTGGACAGATAATCACCTGTGAGTTTTTAATTACATTCACCGCGCGCAGAGTCAGCAGGTCTGCATTGCCCGGCCCCACACCCACCGCGTAGAAATGGCCTTTTTGAACTTGAAAGGTTCTACTGCTCATAATGTATTTTTAAAAAGTCTCATCATCGCGTTGACTACAGCTCCTGCTGCCGGACTGCCGCCTTTGGGCCCGGTATTGGAGATATATACGAGACCGCTTCGCATTAATGCTTCCTTGGACTGGGCGGCGCCCACAAACCCCACGGGCACCCCTACAACCAGGGCCGGCACAATTGATTTATTCTCAGCAAGTTCAAGAATCTTCCACAAGGCGGTTGGAGCGTTGCCGATGACTATCATTGAGCCGTGGATGTGCCCGGCCAGCAGGTCCATTCCGGCAGCCGCCCTGGGGATGCCTTCAAGCTCTGCTTTTTGTACGGCGCCTGGCTGGTCAATGGCGCACAGGACATCTTCGCAGCCTGTCAGAGCGCAGCGAACCATGTTCACATCGCAGATAACCGTTCTTTTTTTCCTCAGACAATCCAGCCCCGTTTCCACTGCCTGGGGGTGAAATCTCAGGCTTGCGCCCAGGGAAAAATCCGCTGCGGAGTGTATCACTCTGGCGGCAATTACTTTTTGTTCCCCATGGAAATCTTCCAGCACATCCTGAATAAAATCAAGGCTGGCCTTTTCGATATCACTGCCAGGCAGAAACTTTTCCTGCCCGCTCAGCTCCCATATTCTCTCAAAGACTATCTCCTGCATCAAAGGCTCATGTTCCAGAGATTTTAGAACCTGGAAGTCGGTACCTGGATGCTTTGCCTTCAGCTCAGACAAAAGTGCGGGTATATCTTTCTGCACATGATTGCCGTCAAAAAGAAAATAGGGGAAGATGGCTATTTTTGATATACCCGCATCCACTAGATTACCAACCGCGTCTTCCAGGGTGGGATCTCCCAGGGAAAAAAAAGCCGGCACTATTGAGCTGCCTGCCCTTTTTTTCAACAGCCTGACCATACGTAAAAAACTATCTTTAGCCTGTGTATTCCTGCTTCCGTGGGCCAGGATTATTACACCCTGTCTGTTCATGATATATTTATCCTATTCCCCGGCAATCAGATTTGCCGTGGTCTTTTAAATCTTATTCTGTGGTGATTTCCGCCGCAGGCTACTTCCTTCTTTATTCCAGAATCCCTCAATTCCCCAATCCCTAA
>SKKD01000121.1 GCA_007121655.1 Desulfonatronovibrio sp.
TAGTCGCTGACCGGGCGCCCCGGGTGACAGCTGAGCATGGTCGGGAAACCTGCTTCGCTGCAGGTTGCCAGCAGTCTGGAAACAAAATCCTTATAAAGCATTGCAGCCTTGTCCATGCCTGTTTCCCTGCCCAGTCTGGTTTTGACTTTCCCGGGCTCAGGATACTTGATCATGACAACAAGACAGACATTTTTATTCACAGATAACCTCTTTTTTTCATGCCTTTTCAGAAAATTCATTAACTAGCTGATAAACCATTCCAGTCAAAAAGCTAATCCAAACAACCCAAGTCCTCAAGGTTTCCAAATCTTCGGGGCATGCTGACCCGGTATGGAGATGCCAGGATAAAAAAACTGTTACAAGTTCGATTTTCACGGAGCTTAATGGGATGGGATTGTTTATGTCTGGCATGAAGAATGGTTATTATTCTATTCCTGTGTTCTCAAGATGAAACAGACAACTTGTTCAGAAAACAACAGCGGAAAGATACCAAGTAACTTCCAAGGCTAAGTAGTACAATGCACAAAGAAGGATTCAGAGTCCAGCAGTCATAAAAACTCTAAATTACTCATGCAAGTTTCAGCTGATTATATAAGCACATTTTGCGCCTGGCGTGAAAAAGACCGGTTATTGCCTTACGTCTATTGATAATCTCTATATAAAAACACTTGTTGCATTTGATCTTTAAATTGGACTTTTAATCTATGGCTTTGGTATGAAGCCAGAATCTTTTCGAGAGCTTTTTTGCCGATGCGTTTTTCTTATTTCTCATGAGGAACATATTTTAACAATAGCGCCCATTTCTCCCGGATCTGGGACAGGGTCCTTCCCCTTGGCTTAAAAAGACGCAGTTTACCATCCAAGAGTCCATTGATTCCGTAAACCATGCACGTCAAGAATCCTTAAATTAAGGCATAAATAAATGAGTACCAGGATCAAGCCGAAGAACCTTTCTGTTTTTGAAAAGTGGGCCGAAAAGAGCCTTCTTGATATTGATAGCGCTAAAGACCAGGGACAAAAAATTGTCGGGGCCTTTTGCACCTTCGCTCCCTTAGAAATCATCCGGGCTGCAGGGGCCATCCCGGTTTCGCTTTGTGGTAAAAGACAGGAGCCCATCAGTCACGCCGAAAGAATACTGCCTGCCAACCTCTGCCCCCTCATAAAGTCCAGCTTCGGCTACGCTGTTAGTGAAACCTGTCCTTTCTACAATGCCTCAGATCTGATTATCGGGGAAACTACCTGCGACGGAAAAAAGAAGATGTTTGAGATACTCCGGAAGATGAAGCCTTTTTTTCTACTGCACCTACCCTATTCTCAGACAGATGCGGCAGCTCTGGATTTGTGGAAAAATCAAGTCGAGGCCATGAAAATATTTATTGAAGGACAAACCGGCAAGAAAATTACTGCAGATGATCTTCAGCAGCAGATCCTGAAATACAACGAACAGCGCCGCCTGCTCAAGGCCATCGCCGAACTGATGGCTGATCATCCAATGCCGGTCAACGGAATGGATCTTCTACCTGTTTTTGAATCTTCCTCATTTGTGGTTGATATGGATAGTTACAGGCAGAACCTTGAAAACCTTTTACATGAGCTTTCAGAACTGAAAAAAAACGGGGTTTCAGCAGTCCCCAAAAATGCTCCAAGAATACTGATGACCGGGTGTCCAGTCGGCAAGGGTTCAGAAAAGGTTTTACGGTTGGTTGAAGAAAGTGGAGGGATTGTCGTATGCATGGAAAACTGCACCGGAATCAAAAGTTTCGACCTTTTAGTAGAAGAACAAGGCGATCCTTATCACAACCTGGCCCTGAGATATCTGCTCACACCCTGTTCATGCATGACCCCTAATCAAGGCCGGTTTGACCTGGTCAGCCAACTGGCCAGGAGATTCAATGTTGACGGAATAATCGATCAGACCTGGCAGTTTTGCCATACATATAATGTTGAAACAGGCAGCATCCAGGACATGGCAGCCAACACCCTGGATCTGCCCTTTATACATATAGACACTGACTATTCAGACAACGACACTGAGCAACTCCGCACCAGAGTCGAAGCTTTTCTGGAAATGATCAATTGATGTTTAACCTGAAGAACTAAAGGAGATACACATGAACATGAAGATTCACTTAACAAGAAGAGATTTCATCAAAAAAACCAGCTATGCAACGACTTGTGCTGCTTTATGCGGATGTGGAGTCATTCCACTTATAGGCGGAAAGCAAGCCCACGCCCGAAGAGGATCAGATATAAACTGCAGTTATATTTTTGTTGACCACCAGGCTCCCATCATGGTTGCCATGTATAAAGGAGAGGAGTTCTCTGATTCAGGGACTTACCTGAAACCGGTCATTGACAAGCAAAAATACAAGCTGGTCTCAGGTGGAGTCGATATTACCGACATTGAGTTTATAGTTACCAAGAGCGGCTCTGAAGCGGCTACCCTTTTTGCCCAAAGACATATAAACCTTGGCAGTTACTCCCTTCCAGCAGCCATGGTCGGAATCGACACCGGGACCCCAATGAAAATCCTTGGTCCTGTTCACACAGAAGGCCTGGCGCTGGTCTTTCCCACAGGTTCCGGGATACATGGCTGGAACAATTTCCTGAGTTATGTCAAAAATTACCAAGAGCCCGTAAAAATTGGCTATCACTCTCCCACCAGCGCTCCGAAAATGGTCTTTGAAGGCGGCCTGCACCGGGCAGGAATCAAGTTCACTTCTGATGCCACTGACCTTTCAGCAGATATTCTAATGGTTGATCTCCGGTCTACTGCCAGTCTCTCGCCCGCCCTTATCAGCAGGCAGGTCGACGGATGGGTCGGTCCATCTCCGCATCCACAGGTGGCAGAACACATGGGTACAGGAGAGATAGTGCTTGATCTGCGTGAACTTCCACCTCAAGGGTATTGGCATGACTTTCCCTGCTGCATTTTCGCGGCAAGCGATAGCCTGATCAGCAGCAAGCGGGAAGCTGTTCAAGGGTTTATGACCCTTATGAAGACTGCTGCGGATTTCTGTAACAATAACCCCGATGAGTCGGCGACTATTATAGCTGACTGGATAGGCATCCCTGCAGAGGCCGCCAAGATGTCTACTGTTGTCTTCACTACTTATCCTTCTGAAAACTGGCAGAGGGGAGCCGGAATCTACCTGGATGTTCTAAACGATATGGACATATTCAACAATAAACTTAAAGGCAACAAGCTGGACCAGGTTAAAGACATCCTATTTGACTTCAGCTTTGTTTAATCAATACGTCCATAAAATCAACATCTTTTGATAAACATTTCACCAGATGGCCGGAAGTCCGAATAATTTTGTCCCGACTTCCGGCTTAAAGCAGTTCTTTCTGTATAATCCCGTCATTATTGAAATAACTTTTTCATATGAGTAATATCACTGATGCGTAACGTACTTGTCAAATTATCCATTTTCATGATCATGCCCTTAGTTTTCTTGTTGTTCTGGCAGTTTATGTCGAGCCTTATAGATAACAAAATAATCCTGCCTGCCATCAGCGATGTGTTCTTGCTTTTGAAAAGTCCAAATCAGCCAATGATTGGTATGGGTTCCCTTGTTGACAACCTGACCATAAGTCTGATCCGGGTGCTTACAGGTTACGTTGCTGCTTTTTGTCTGGCCATTCCTTTGGGTATGCTCATGGGGTACAGCAAATTTATTTTCAGCCTTTTTCACTACTTTATGGGCTTATTTAGGCCTATACCTCCTCTGGCTTGGGTTCCTCTGGTCTTGGCCTGGTTCGGGGTAGCAAGCCTGGCTAATTTTTCTCCTATACAGTCAGGACAGATATATATTTACCTGAGGAATATCCAGATCTCCATGGTCTTCATAATTTTTATTGGAGCTTTTTTTCCTATTCTGCTGAGCACAATTTATGGAGTTCAAAACGTCAGGAAAACTTTGATCGAATCGGCCAGGACCCTTGGAGGCAATGAGTTTAAGATATTCTGGAAAATTCTGATCCCAGCTTCTGCTCCATCAATTGTTAACGGGATGCGCATTGGTCTAGGGGTAGCCTGGATGTGTCTTGTTTCAGCTGAGATGCTGCCGGGCAGCATCTCAGGAGTGGGCTATCTGATTATCCATGCCTATACGGTCGCCCGAACAGATGTTGTAATTGCCGGCATGATTTCCATAGGTGTCGTTGGAGTTATGTTGGATACTATTTTTAAAACCCTTGAAACCAAAAAATTCGCCTGGCAGAGCAAGTACAGATAGACGTTATGAATTCATTAATCTTGGAAACAAAAGATCTGCATAAAGAGTATACTACTGATAAAAAAAGAGTGATTAAGGCCTTGGCTGAAATCAATCTGAAGGTACACAGCAATGATTTTTTATGTATTTTAGGCCCATCCGGATGTGGCAAGTCCACACTTTTGAGAATATTTGCCGGACTTGAGAAATCTTCCGGCGGATCAATTTTTTATAAAAATAAACCCCTTACATCGAGCACCCACGAAATTGGTATGGTTTTTCAGGAGTATTCCTTGCTGCCCTGGAGAACTGTTATCGGCAACGTGTCCCTGGGCCTGGAGTTTCTGGGTAAGAAGAGAAACAAGAGGCTCGAAACAGCAATGAGATATCTAAGGCTGGTGGGGCTTGAAGACTATGCCCAGTCATATCCTTACGAGCTTTCCGGCGGGATGCAACAAAGAGTAGCTATTGCCAGGTCTTTGGCCAATGATCCGGAAATACTGCTCATGGATGAACCATTTGGAGCACTGGATGCCCATACCAGGATACTTCTGCAAAAGGAGTTGCTAAGAATATGGGATAATAACAGAAAGACAGTTCTATTTGTTACTCACAGTGTGGACGAGGCCATCTACCTGGCTGACCGCATTCTGGTCATGTCCGCAGGGCCAGGAACGTTACTTGAGGAGATAACAGTGGATATTGAGAGGCCCAGGAAAAGGTCTGATCCTGAATATGGCCGTCTGACAACCAGAATACTGGAGATGCTGGACAGTCAGATCAAGCAGTAACTTTTGGTTTAATTATTATTAACTCACTCAATCTTTACATAATGGCTAGCATGATAAAAAAACATATCGTTGGAGACATGGCCGGGCTGGATATCGGATCCAGGTCCATCGAACTGGTGGTTCTTCAAGGTGGAAAGCCGGTGCATACTGTCCGGGTCGCAACAACCTACGACCCTCTTAAGCAATGTCGCCTCATCTTGGCTGACATAGATGTTCAGTCCATAGTGGCCACCGGCTACGGCCGCAAACTGTTCGCGGAAAGCAACTGCCACGCAAATGTTTTGACTATCACTGAGATACAGGCCTACGCCCTTGGAGTGCACAGTCTTTTCCCTGAAGCCAGAACAATTTTGGA
>SKKD01000170.1 GCA_007121655.1 Desulfonatronovibrio sp.
CCCTTCCATGGCTCCGGCTACAGGTCCGCTAATTCCCTTAGCGTAATGGCACTTTTTCCTTCCCGCGAGTACAACCGGCAGGTTGTGCCCGGCGTTGGCGTACCTTATGTTACCGGTTCTGATGTTCATTACAGCGATGATCAAAGTAACGAACATGCTTTTGGGGTTGTCCTTGCTCAGATCATCATTAACTCTGGACATAATGAGTGCGGGGGACGTTTCACTGGCGGCATGACTTTGAATCAGGGTTCTGGCAATGGCCATGTACAAAGCAGCAGGCATCCCCTTGTCTGAAACATCTCCCAGGGTAAAACACAAATGATCTTCATCAAGCATGAAAAAGTCGTAGAGATCTCCGCCTACTTCCCTGGCAGGATCAAGCATGGCAAAAAGATCGAATTCCTTGATCTCCGGGAATGGGGGAAATTTTTTGGGGACCATGCTCATCTGAATGTCCCGGGCCATATTCAATTCACTCTGGAAGCGTTCCTTGGCCGCAGTCGTCTCAACCAGCTGACGCACGTTTTTCCTGAGTTCCTCCTGCATGAACATGAATGAACCTGCAAGGGCGCCTACTTCATCATGATATTTTCTGGTGAGTTCGACAATCTGGCCGGAATGGGAATCATCTGCAGTAAGGTCTCTGCGGGCCATGTTTTCGGCTTCTTCCGCCAGTATTCCCAGCGGACGGGAAATATGGCGCACAAAAAATATTGCCGCTATGGCACCGAGCAGAAAAATCACAGCGATTATCATGGATTGGCTGCGAACCAGAGACTTGGCAGGTGCCTGAATTTCAGCCTCTGGAATCATGGCGCCCAGATACCATCCAAGAGGCCTGAAGTAGCGGGTATAGAAAATCATCTTTTCCCCGTCCACAAAGCTTTTAATCAGCTCATTGTCCTGACTTGCTTCAGCAAGTGACGGAAAAAAGGACCGAAAATCCTGGGACTCGGCAAATCTTTCAGGTGAGACTATCAGCTCGTTTTCCTGATTGAATATAAATAAAGATCCTGTCTCAGCTATCCTGGCCTGACTGAACTGGTTCCTTAATCTCTGGATCAGCTGCTCCATCCGGATTTCCTCCGCCTGCCTGATATGGGAAATGTCCACAAAAGCGCCCAGAATCCATTTCCAGGCAGGAAAATAGGATAGAAAGCCAAGTTTTTGATTGTCGCCGAGGCCGCTTACAGCCGGGGAAAAAACAACATACTGATTAAAAGCCGCTCCGGCCTGGTTGATTGTCCCTGACAACGGCTCGCCTTTAATATCCCTGATAAGCTGCAGGTTTTGATTGCCCAATTCCCTGTTAGAATCAAACAGCACGTTATATTCAGCGTCTGCCAGAAAATAATTGGTGCTGCCTGTTTCCAGCTGCCGCAGCCATTCAACGAAACGTTCATTGCCCGGGATTTTGTTTTCGCCTGAAGCACCAGCCTCGACAGCAAAAAGCTCAAGGCTTGAAAGGATAATCAGTGTTTCCCTGTTCAGCCGGTCTTTGGCCTGTTCAATACTTCTGACCCTGTCAGAAATAAGTCCTCTGTATACATCCTGAATATTAAGAAAAACCGAGTTGAGGATATTCTCGGCATTGTGTCTCTCAACTTTGGTCATCTCCCGGCCCACATCCCTGTGGGTAAAATAAATGATCACAACGGCTGTCAGCAGCAGGATAAGGCCCATGATGGCTACGAGTTTGGAACGTATGGTTTTGAACATAATGATTTTGATAAAAATAAAGTTAAGAGTTGAGGAGTCAGGTTTGACAGCTAATCACCTCATTTTTTCAGGTGATAAATCTCTTGAGTAACAGAGAATACATCCTTGCTGCCAGATCCGGGCGCTGCTTTTCCATTTCCCGGATTTTTTCAAGGGAAAAAAACAGAATATCGCAGTTTGTCCCGGCTTTAAACAGAGTGTCTGATGATTTTTTATCAAAAACTCCGGTAGGATTAATAACATCTCCCGGTGAATACTCGGCCAAAAAAATTTCCCTTTCGTCAAGACCGGCTACTTCCATGACCTTGCCCTGTTTCATCCAAAAAAAGCCGTCTATATTTTGACCCGGAGCCAGCAAGGTGTCATTTTTGTTCAGATGTAATTCTGTAGAGTAATCCTTGAGGCTTTGCAGATTAACTTCAAGATGTTCCAGTTCTTCGAGTTTTTCAAGCAGTTCATCCGCTACTTCATCAAAAAGCCGGTTTTGTCCATGTTTATCGTGCTTTTCAAAAAGTCTCAGCTGTTCATTCAGAATTCGGTCCTCAACCCATTCATGCCCCATTTCAACCCTTGAAAAATATTGAAAATATTCTTCCTCATTCTGTCCGAGGTGATGTCTGAGCTGAATCAGAAATTCAGTAGGGGCCGCGGTAAAAATGACGGTCACACCCTGGGCTGATAATTTATTGACCATGCGCACAAAAGCACTGACTGCTGAAACGTCAATACCTGAGATTTTGCCCATATCGATGATAACAAAGACATTGTCCGAGAGCTTTATCTTCTCCACCTTACCGAGGATTATTGAGACCAGGGAGTTGACAGAACCAAAAAACAAATAACCTGAAAGCTCAAAAATATTGATTCGGTGTCCCTGTCTGAGCAATATCTTTTTGTGGGGCAGGGGCCTGATCCTGGGACTTTGAAGATCAAAGCCGGTATTGAATTTTTCCATGATCGGGACATGACTGAACCTGACTACAAAAAGTATGACCGAAAGAAGGATACCCAGAACTACACCCTGAAAAAAGCCCTGCCATGCGATTACTCCAAGAATTGTCAGCACTATGAGGTAATCGGCCAGGGTCATTTTACTCCATGTTTCTATCACCCAGTCCCACAGAAAAAATAATCCCAGGAGCAGTAAAAATCCCCCAAGTACAGCTTTGGGAAATATAGAAATCAATACACCGCCCCAGATAATGGTCATCAGCAGAACCAGTGCCGCAGCCAGCCCGACTATTCTAGAATAGGACCCGGTTTTGAATCCCAGCATGGAAAGACTGAGGGAGCTGTAAGCGGGCGGGGAGCCTGCAAAAGAAATTAAGGCATTGCTTACACCATTGGCCGTGATTTCATCTTCCATGCTGATTTCTTTTTTTGAAGCCAGTTCCACCCCGCTCATGTTCAGCATAAGGCCGATCAGGGTGATCAGGGGAATAGTCATCAGGATCGGGATATGAGTGAAAACGATATTCCAGTTTACCTCTGAAAAATCAGACCAGGAGAAAATCGGCCACAATCGGCCCGTGGAGAAAATTTCAAATAAAAATCCCGCTTTTCTGGCTTCTTCCAGGGAAATATCACTTAAATAAAGGGTCAGGTGAAAAGCGACAAGTCCGAGTATCAGGGCCAGTGGAAGGATCAGGAAATGAGAAAATCTTCTGAGAATGAAAAAGAGAACAAAGGCCAGAAAAGCACCGGGCAGCCACAGAGCAAGTAAAGAGTGGGAGAAAAGGGATTCGGGGCCGAAAAGATTTACCCGCCCGCCGGTCATGACCTCAAGGCTGCCGTGGCTGAGTATCCACCCTGTACCCGCCAGGAAACCCCCGATAACCGGGTAGGGAATATATCTGAAAAAATGAACCAGCTTAAACCAGGCAACAAGTAAAAGAAAAACTGCGGTGGTCAGGGTTGTCAAAATCAGAGCCGCAACAATGGTAATAAACATTCCTTCCGCAGTCATGCTCATCCCGGCGGCCATAAGGGCGGCCACCCCTGAAAATATGGCCACCGGAGCATCCTGGGGCAGACTGATGCATGATTTGAAGGGACTGAACAAAGAAGTGACGATGCAGGCTATAAAGGCCCCGGCCAGAGTCAGTCCAACGCCTCTAGCAGCCAGATGACTCAACTCTCCGGAAAATATCATGGCCGCAAAGGAAATCTCTAAAATAACCAGTAACAGCCCCAGGATAAAACCAATAGAAATTGCAGGAAAAAGGATGGAAGGCCTTAAATCATGAATGATATCGGATATGGTTTCACGCATTTCAGGGTGTGGATAATATGGTTTTAAACAGGGAGTAAGGTTGCCCGGAAAAGTCTGGTTGCGATTTAGTAACCAACTATCATGTTCTTGTAAATTCGTTATCCACGATCATTTTCTAAAGCCATGACTGAAATCCGGATCATAGAGTCTGGATCTGTTGTTTTTTCGGTTTCCCGGAAGTATGAGGAACACTGCCTGGCCGGCGATATTATTTGCTTTTACCTCCCGGCTCAGGTTTGCAAGATCGGTTTTAATTATCAATTCGTCTTCCCAGCCTACTTTCCAGCCGATTATCACCGGCGTGTCATGATCCATTCCACCTTCCAGAAGATCGGACTGCACTGACCCAGCCTTTGTTGCCGAAAGATATACGGCTAATGAACTCCGGGATGCTGCAAGTTTTTTCAGCTGTTGGGACGAAGGGACTTTTGTCCTGCCTGATGCTCTGGTAAGTATCAGGGTCTGGCAGGTTTCGGGAATAGTAAAGGATACTTTTGCCCTGGCTGCTGCAGCAAAGGCGGCGGTTACCCCGGGGATTATTTTGAAGGGAACGCCGTCTTTTTCCAAAAGTGAGGTTTGTTCCCGGATGGTTCCGAACAAGGATGGATCGCCGGTATGTACTCTGGCCACAAGCTTTCCCAGAAGGTAAGCCTGTATCATAAGCTTATGGGTTTGCTCCAGGGTGAGTCCGGAGCTGTCTATGATTTTTTCTGCCTTTGATTGTTCAAACAATTGCACAGAAACCAGAGAGCCTGTATAAATGATCAGCCCAGCTCTGTTGATTATGTTTAACCCTTTTACGGTTATGAGTTCCGGATCGCCGGGCCCGGCCCCGATGAAATAAATCTCACCGGATCGCTTCATTGTATTAAAGTCTTAAGGGTTAAACAGGGCTGTGAATATTTCATGGCTAAATTCAATAATATCAATACGAGAAAAAGTAAAACCCATTGTCAGCAGTCAGTTTATCTCCCCGGAGGAAAGGCAGTGCAGGTTACCATTCCTCTGATCAGACGCTGCTGACTGCGGATTATTTGCCGCGGATTGATCCATTCTCCGGTGGGAATCTTCTTGCAAGACTAAAATATTTCTGGCAATTTTCTTTATTCAAGGGAGGTAAGTTATGGAGTTTCTGGCTGTTAAAAGAGCACTTTTAAGCGTCACGCACAAGACGGGGCTGATTGAACTGGCTGGATTTCTGGCGGAAAGAAATGTGGAAATTGTTTCCACCGGAGGCACGGCAAAGCTTATCCGGGAAAACAAAATTCCGGTCACCGGGGTTAGCGATGTGACCGGTTTTCCTGAAATACTCGGCGGCAGGGTTAAAACCCTGCATCCACACATCCATGGGGGAGTTCTGGCTGACAAGGATGACCCCGGGCACGGGCAAACACTTGACGGACACGGGATTGGTTTTTTTGATCTGGTCTGCGTAAATCTTTATGATTTTGCGGGAGCAGTGGCTGATGACGCAGATCTTAAAGATGCTGTTGAAAAAATCGACATTGGAGGGCCGACTCTTTTACGCGCTGCCGCCAAGAATTTTTACAGCGTATGCGTCTTGCCTCATCCTGACTATTATGTTCCATTCATGAAACAGATTGAAGAGACAGGGCACATAGATCTCATCTTCAGGCATAAGATGGCTCTGCACACCTTTGACCTTACTTCCCGGTATGACCGGATGATTGCAGGTTATTTAGCGGGCAAGCAGGTTTAGCTGAAAGGTCATTTTTAAATCCGGTTCTCTGGCCCTTTAACCATCTTTTGCAGCGGCTTTGACTTTTTGCCTATAGTTCTTATTAACTGTTAACATTTTTATAAGGAGTATCTTCAATAGCTAAAAAACCACAAGGCAACCTGACGGGACTTAAGCCAAGTCAGCTAAAGTCCTTATCCAGACTGTATTTCAGAGTTTACCCTTCCTCTCCGGGATATACTCCCGAACAAATCAACGAACTCGCGGATATTACCCAACAGATAAAAAGGCAAATCGGTCTGCTTATTGACCGGCGGGGACATGTGCAAATGGTCCTGGTGGGGGATCATGAACGAATAATTATTCCTGAACTGGACCGGCTTCGTCAAAGTGCGGGCAGGCTCAGGGGAATAAGACTTTTGCATACCCATCTGAATTCCTCTCCCCTGACCAGAGAAGATATAATGGACATGGTTTTTCTTCGCCTGGACTCGGTAAGCGTCCTGAATCTTGACCGGCAAGGCCGGCCGGATAAGTTGCAATGGGCGCATTTACTTCCACCCAATCAAAACAACGAGCCATACCTGATCCATGATCCGACTCCCTGGGACAGAGTTGACTTTGATTTCACCAAGAACGCCGATGCTCTGGAAAAAGAACTCGATCGCCAGGGTGCGGTGTTGGAAACCGGATACAGAGAAGGACGGGGGTTTCTTGTAAGTGTTGGAACTTCCACCAGGAAAGATCTGGAAAGATCCCTGGATGAACTCGCAGACCTTGCCAAAACCGCGGGTCTTGATATTGCCGGATCAATGATCCAAAGGGTTTCAAAAGTCAATCCCAGGTTTATCCTGGGCAAAGGGAAATTGTCTGAACTGGAAGTAATGGCCCTGCAGCACAACGCTTCAATGATCATTTTCGACCAGGAGCTGACTCCAACCCAATTACGGAACATAGCGTCAATAACTGACAGGAAGGTCATTGACCGGACACAGCTCATCCTGGATATTTTTGCTCAACATGCCACAACAAAGGCCGGCAAACTCCAGGTTGAAATGGCCCAGCTCAAATACACCCTGCCAAGGCTGATCAAGCAGGACCGGGCTCTGAGCAGACTTACCGGAGGAATAGGGGGCAGGGGACCAGGTGAAACCAAGCTGGAACTTGACAGAAGAAAAATAAGGGACAGGATCAAAAAAATTAAGGATGATCTGGACAGTCTGCGCAAACACCGGCAGAACACCAGATCCAAAAGGCAACAGGAGGGCATCCCTGTCATCTCCCTTGTGGGATATACCAATACAGGAAAGTCCACACTTCTCAATACTCTTACCCACAGCGAAATACTGGCTGAAGATAAGCTCTTCGCCACCCTTGATCCAACCAGCAGAAGGCTGCGTTTCCCAAGAGATAAGGAAATAGTTTTGACGGATACGGTAGGTTTTATTAAAAATCTGCCTCAGGACCTGAGGGAAGCCTTCATGGCTACTCTGGAAGAATTGTCCCAGGCAGACATTCTGGTGCATGTGGCTGACGCTTCACACCCTGAAGTTGAAGAACAGGTGGAGGCAGTAGGAAAAATACTTGAGGCTCTTGATCTTGAGGAAAAGAAAATGGTACTGGTTTTGAACAAATGGGACAGGCTCGATCCGGAACAGAGAGATTTAATAAGGAATATTTATCCGGAAGGAGTTCCAATCTCCGCACTCAATAAATCTACTCTCAAACCCCTGGTGGACACCCTGGACAGTCTTCTTTAATTTTTGGAGCAGATCAGGGACCAGGGCTCAAGGTTAAAGGCAAGACCACATTTTTTTCAGCAGTCGGCCCTTAATCTTTCTGCCCTGGTCCGTTAAATTATAAATCTTCAACGCTATTCTTGCGCCAGCTGCTTTCATCACCGGTGAGCAAACGATGAATGTTTTCTTCGTGTCTCCAGAAAACCAGTCCCATAATGATCAAGGTTAACAGGATATAGGCAAAATTGCCGGTGAAAAGAAAGAAAATCGGTGCGGAAGTGACAAGGGCAAGAGAACCAAGAGAAACAAATCCGGTCAGATAAATAACTGCCAGACAGATTCCGATGGCCCAGACTGTGGCCATGGGAGCCAGAGCCAGGAAAACGCCTACAGTTGTTGCAACTCCCTTGCCTCCTTTTCCATAAAGAAAGACAGAGTACATGTGTCCGACGATTACAGCGAGTGCTGTCAGGGAAATAAAAATAGCCGAAGAGCTGAACTTGAAAGCGAGCATAATCGGAAGATAGCCCTTGAGAATATCAAGGATCAGGACGGCTAACCCGTACTGGAATCCGCAAGTTCTGGACACGTTTGTGGCTCCGATGTTCTTGCTGCCATGCTGTCTTGGATCAATTTTGCAGAAAGACTTGGATATGAGGATACCAAAAGGCAGAGAGCCAAAAATGTAACATAAGCCTAGCCAAAGGATGGATACCATTATTCACTCCTTGTCGAACTTTTAGATGGTGAGAAAACCGGTCTGAAGATGAAACTATTATCCGTTCGTTGAGTTGCCAAATTCGATTAGCTACACTAATTTGATGAAAAAGTAAATTTCAATTTTGGATGAAATGGAGTTAAATTAAGTCCCAGTTTCAGTTAATAAACTAAGTTTACTTTTAAAAATGACAATATATGGATTATTTCATTCTTTCAACATCGGCGCGTATCGAGATAGAAAATCCACATGAAAAAATACCTGCGGGGCAAAAAGTTCTTGCCAAAGAAAATTCTCTTAGATATAAGCCAAGTTTCCGAAACAAAATGCCGAGGTAGCTCAGTCGGTAGAGCAGGGGACTGAAAATCCCCGTGTCGGCGGTTCAATTCCGTCCCTCGGCACCATGGAATTCAAGGAGTTACAGCTTAATTGCTGTAACTCCTTTTTTTTGTGCAAAGAATTAAGAATATCTCACGCCCGGCCTCAAGCGGAGTCTTCCAAGCTGCCTGCCCGGCACCTGTCTCATTACGAAATTGTGAGACGCTTGAAAACTCACTTGAAGCTTATTATTTTCAGGACAGCAACAACTGTCTTGAAGATTAGGTGCCGGGGGCGAGAGACCAAAATATTTTACGCCTTGACCCAAACAGGCATCAGCATGGTTTTTAAGCTTTTTACCGGCTAGGTACGCTTAAACCGGAAAGGCCACAATTTTCAACAATGATCAACATTCAGATCCAGTTTATGTTGTCCAACTTACGGAATGCCCGGATCAAATTTTTACTTCGGCCTGATGGTCAGTACAGGGATTTCAGAAGCCTTGATCACTTTTTCAGCCACTGAACCAAAGAAGACCTTGTCCACCTTTTTTTTGCCATGGGTGCCAAGAATGATCAAATCAATATTTTCTTTCCTGGCAAAGCCAAGCAATTCTTCATCTGCATAGCCCTTGAGTATTTTTCCCCTGACATTGGGGATGCTGAAGTTTTCCTGAATAAATTTACCCATCATTTTTTCGGATTCGCTGGCTATTGTATCAGCAAGATTCTGAAAGGAAGCTGCCGGAACATCAAAGTTTCTGTACCTTTCCAGGGTCGAGGCTACAAAAACTACATCTACTTCGGCGTTCAAGCACCTGGCCAGGACCTGGGCGTAGGCTGCCACCTGGGAACTCATCCCTGAGAAATCAACAGCACACAGAATTTTCTTGATATTGACCATAAAATACCTCCTTTTTAAATACAAAGAATGAACATTTCAAAAATTTCAGTGCTTCCGGCCAGGCTGATGCTGATTGCGTCCCCAAACCGATTCTATTAAATATTTGTATTAGATTTTTCGCATGCATTGTCTACAAATATCAGGACTAAGTTCTTACGTAAGATCTTCTGCCAAACACTTCCTTACAGTAGTGCATCGGGCGATATACTTGTTTCGCCTTATTTTTATAAATTCCAGGAATCATTATTCGGGAATGCTAAATTTCTGCATGTCTTCGTCAGTAAGTTCATTTGATCGCTTAAGCGTCCAGTGACCAACCCATTCCTTAAATATAGAAAGGTTTTGTTGACGGTCCTCTTCTGTTCTACCCAGGTACTCATACATATTTCCTGGATTTCCGTCCGCTGTGTTGCTGCCATCATCGAGGCGGCGCATCATCGCTCCAGCGTCCTCGCCTGTAACAAATACTTTAGTTTCCTCGTAGGTAGTCATGCGCGGCCCCAGGTTGCGATTTTCATACCTTTCCTGATCTGCATCAAATTCTTCCAGAGTGGGAGCATGATCGCCGTGGCACGCGAAGCACTGGCTTTCCATCAAGGGCCGAATATGGTCTTGATAGGTTACTTTTCCATGTGATCCCGCAAAAACAGCTGTTGCCATAACACAAATAAATATTGTTAAAAAATACCGTTTCATCAGTTACCTCCTTTGCCTTATGTTTCGTTTGATGTTTATTAAATCCGGAACCTGTTTTAAAAATAAGCACAGATTGAAAATGATCAAATATGTTGAAAAAGAATCCAACAATGACATTTAAAAAATGGTTCCTCGATATTTGATGTGGTTTTACTGTTACCCAGCCCCAAGCCTCTTCATGGAGTAATCCCGACAACTACTGCCATGGGGATAAATCTTCACTCATTCCTGGACTTTAGGGTTCTTCTTCAGAGCGACGTTTATTTTTTGACAAGCTATGATCCAGGGATAGCATAATTATAAGACATTTCCTGAGAAGCTTTTTAAAAAAAGAAAAGAGAAGCTAAACTGCATTTAGAGATTTCCCTTTGGAAGCTGACAAGCAAAGATGAGTGTCGTCCAAGTTCCGACCAGAGTGCAACATTAATCGCAAAGATAACAAGCTTCGCAAGGAGAAGGATGATGATAGAGCACATGCTTGATGAACAAAAATCCGTGCTCCAGGTTCGGCCTTCCGGTCCGCTACGGGAAGAGGATTTCGAAATCCTGGCTCGAAAAATAGATCCTTTTATCGAACGAAGCGGTGGGCTCCGAGGTCTGCTGATCGAAACTGCGGACTTTCCGGGATGGTCGGATACGGCAGCGGCTCTTCGCCATATTCGATTCGTCCGCAATCACCACCGCAAAATTAATAAGGTTGCCATCGTCACTGACTCGCCAATGGGCAAGGTGGCTGACCGTCTGGCCGATCATTTCGTGGCAGCTGAAATCAGGCAATTTCCTTACGGCGAACGTGATGCGGCATTGCAATGGTTGGAACAGACATGATCCGAGAGCCGATCTGCCGTGTAACTCATTCATCAACAATGTACATTGTTAATTATAAACCTGTCCTGTCCCTGTATGATTTCACGCTCGGGCCTGATTTTCAAGTCATGGCGCAAAACCAGCTGCTAAGTCTGGAGGAGAGTCGGATTGTTTTGGTACAAGTTCGCAAAGAAATGACCGTTGCTGTTCAGAAAGCATGGAGTCGACCAGAAAACCGGAGAGGTTCTCGATGCCAAAAGCGAACAGGGTCGACTTTTCATAAAAAAACAGAATTCTGATCATTGCGGTGCTCAGGCTTTCGGATCTTTATTTTAATTAAAGTCAAGGAGGAAAGAATGAAAAGCATACACATGATTCGGATCTGCGGCGTTCTTTTGGCACTGAGTTTGGGCTTGAACACTTTAGTTTCGGCCCAAACCGGAACAGAAAACCAAGCACAGCTCGGGGTCGTCAACTTCCCCATCTCGTGCAGCGAGCAAGCGCAGCAGAAATTCGAGACGGGTCTGGCTAATCTGCACCATATGATGTACGAACAGGCACGCCCACATTTTGAAGCAGCGGCGGAAGTTGATTCCTCATGCGCGATGGCTCATTGGGGCATCGCCATGACGAGCTTTCAGCCGCTCTGGCATCCCACGCCCCCGGAGGGGCTTGAGCGAGGCAAGGCCGCCGTAGCAAAGGCGCGGGAACTCGGTGTGCCGACCGAGCGCGAGAAAGAGTACATCTCGGCGGTTGAGGCATTTTTTACCGATCCTGAACCTCCCAGGGTGAGCCCCGCAAGGGATCACGAGGCACGGGTCAAGGCCTGGCTGGAAGCCCAGCAGGAGTTGCACGAATCTTACCCCGAAGACGTGGATGCAGCGGCCTTTTATGCCCTGGCAGAGGTGTGCTACGCAATGACACAATTCTCGCCACACGAGGAAAGGGATTTCACCCGTGAGCTCCGGGCAGGGGCGTTGATCGAGGAGTACTTAGATAACTATCCGGAACATCCCGGCCTTTTCCACTACCTCCTCCACGCCTACGACAGCCCAAAGCTGGCGCACAAAGCCGAGGACGTTGCCCGGGAGTACGATGAATTGGCCCCTGATGCCGTCCACGCGCGACACATGCCGAGTCACATTTTCGTCCGTCTCGGACACTGGGAGGAAACCGCGGAATGGAACGAGCGTTCGGCGGCCGCGGCACTTCGGGATATGGAGGATGATTTCCACGCCACCGCCCACTACGTGCACGCCCTGGATTACATGATGTACGCCTACCTTCAAATGGACGAGAAGGAAAAGGCCCGGGAAACCTTGGAAAAAGTGCAGGAAGTCGAGGATATGTGGGCCGCAGCTTTCGCCGCCTACAATATTGCCGCGCCGCAGGCAAGATATTACCTGGAACAGCAGATGTGGGAAGATGCCGCTAGGCTCGAACCGGGAAAGCCCGCCGTTCTTGACTGGGAAGATTTCCCAGCGGCGGAAGCGATCTTTTATTATGCACGCGGTCTCGGGGCGGCCAGATCAGGAAACCTTGAACAGGCTGAAAATGAACGTGATGAAATCCGCGAGCGGGTGGAAATAATGCACGCAGCCGACGACGCCTACTGGGCTTACATGTCCGAAGCTCTCGGAAAAGCGGTTGAGGCCTGGATCCTCTACGAACGGGGCGATACCGACAAAGCACTTACGCTCATGAGCGAGGCTGCCGATCTCGAGGATTCCATGGACAAACACCCAACCACCCCGGGCGAGGTGCTGCCTGTCCGGGAGCTGTACGCGGAATTACTGCTCAAGGAGGAGCGCTTCGAACAAGCCAAGGCCGCCTTCGAGGCATCACTCCAACGTACCCCTAACCGCCTTAATGCGCTTGCGGGACTAGAGCTGGTTGAATCGAAAAATTGACCCAAATCATCATGAATATTGATAAAATAGACAATTGTTTTCTGGTCCATAAGTTACCACTCCCGTTAAGTGTTGATTCTCAAATAGGATGGAATTAATTTTTTTGATAATATTGATAGTGTTTTTAAAAATTTGCATTAGTCAGCCACCGGTCATTTTTGACCGGTGGCTTTTTGGTTTATAAAGGATAATTTTTTTGTTGTCGGTTTCATCATCAAGGTCGTATTGGTCAATTATAAATCCGTCACTTTCTTATTCTTAATTCCTCGATGTTTGATGCGGAATTTTTACAATCAATTTAGGATTTGATCCTGTTTCGTATTGGTGATAGGCATCTGTTCACTTCCACAGCCTGCCAGACGGGATGGCCAACTCATGAACAAAGATGCTTCTCATGCACACTCGTATTGTTTTTGCCCCTGGATCCCTCTTTTCGTATGCCCTGAGCATGGCTGTTGATAGCATTTAAATCCCTATATCAAAGCCGATCTTATTTTGCTTCCGGATCACTCTCTATTGTCCGGACTTGTCCCGACACATCAACTTCGGGTCCTTGCTTCCCTGCTTTATATATCAATTGAGCTGATTTTCTTTGAGTTATGCCAACATATCGTAACACTTCTATCCCAGGTAACCCCGTGAAACGCAGCATTACTTTTATCATCCTCTTTGTCGTAACTCTTTTTTCAATCCAACTTCTTGGTCCTGCAAATGTAGCCCTTTCAGGACCTCTTCCTGAAAAATTCGACCTGCGTGATATTGATGGAAGAGATTATATCGGACCTGTCAAGAACCAGAACCCTTATGGAACATGCTATGCTTTTGGGGCCACAGCAGCCGCGGAAAGCACATATAACCGGGCAAAAGGCCTGTATAACGACAATATTGTTTCATTTTCCGAGTCATTTATTATCTGGAGTCTGGGGCAGAAGTATGCAGGTTTTCCCACAGATGACTATGGGGGTGGAGGAAATTATGATTATGATGAAATCCAGGCTCTGGTGGATTATGGTATTATTGAAAGCCATATCTTTCCATACACAGAAGAGATTATGACTGCGTACAATTTTGATCAAAATTATGAGCTTGAATATTACTGGGATTATCCCAGGATGAAATTTGCAGGATGGCATCGTCTACCGGCCAACGATATAGAAACCATTAAAAGAGCCATCATGAAATTTGGAGCTGTGGATGCGGCTGTGCTGGTTGAGAATGACTTTCTGGTTTATGAGCAGGGTATTTATTCAGATGAAATCAGGAATGCTGATGAACCTCTGGAATTTTACTCCAGCGTAAATCATGCCATTGCCTTAGTAGGCTGGGATGATGAAGAAAGAGTCTGGATACTTAGAAATTCCTGGGGGGAAAACTGGGGTGAAGACGGTTATATGCGCATTGAATACCAGTCAGCACGGGGCGCTCTGGAAGCAGTATACCTGCACTATAATCCCTGGACAGGGGTAGATCACCAGATAGTTAATACCCAGGATATTAACGCAGGCGTGGATACTTCAGGCATACAGCCGGTATCCAGAGGTGTGTATGAATGGGGCGGCAATAATGCTTACTTTATTAATAACGCTGAAATCAGGGCTGAAGCCCATGTGGATGATGATCATCCTTATGTCCATGGAATGTTTTTGTGGGCTGGAGACAAAAGTTTTATAGAAAATTACGATACAGTTCATGCCAGTGCCAGTGCCCGGCAAGGCCAGGCTACAGCATATGGAATTGCTCTGCAGGGAAATAATGTTCACAACTCTGGATCCATAGTGGCAAAGGCTCACAGTGGAGATGATTCCAGGACTACATCTTATGGGATCCGCATGTTTGGTTTTGATGACAAGGCTATCCTTGAGAATACAGGGAGCATTATTTCCAGGGCTACTGGCGCTGATGGCTGGGCTTACGGCCTGTTTTCATCTAATGTACCCTTAATTAAAAATCAGGGTTCCATTGAAGCTGAAGCCAGTGGTTACTCCTCAGGCATCATGGCTTATAATGAGGTCAGCATTGAAAATACAGGGAGCATAGAGTCCCTTACTCAGCATGGAAATTCCCTTGGAATTTTTATTTCAGGGGGAACCTTGCGCAACCAGGCTGCCGCGTCAATTATTGCCCGTTCTGATTCAGGTCAGGCTTATGGCGTGGCAGCAAATCTTTATTCCATAGAATTCTTGGAAAATATGGGAGAGATAAAAGCTGCTACTGAGTCAGGCAGTGCCACAGGGGTAGGTTCTAATGTTCTAAAAAACATGCACAACTCAGGAAGCATTTTTGCAGAGGCCAAGGCCAAAGACAGTGCAGCAACAGGAGTATCTCTTGTCGGCAACCAGAATCTGGAAAATTCAGGAACTATCAGCGCTCATAACATCCTTGGAGACGCTTATGGAGTAGAACTTGTACACGGAAATCTGATCAACCGTTCTACTGGCGTAATCAAGGCGGAAAGTACGAGCGGTGAGGCCTGGGGGCTGATTCTATCAGCTTCACAGGCAGTGAATAACGGTACTGTAGTGGGAGATACAATACTTGAACATGATAGTCTCCTTATGGGCAATGGGTTGTTTACAGGTAATGTTGATAATAAATCAGGCATTGTCTCTCCGGGTAACTCCATTGGAACCATAAATATAACAGGGGATTATACACAAGGCAAAAATTCCGTCCTTGAAATTGAATTTGACGATAACAATTCCGACAAGTTGGTAGTCAGCGGAACGGCAAACCTGGATGGCACCCTGAAGATAATCCCCCTGGGTTACGTAAAGGGAAAATCTTATTCGTTTTTTGATGCCGGCTCCATTAATGGTTATTTTGCTTCCTATCAATCACCTGCTGTGTTTAATATCGGTATAAACAATATTGCAGATAATCTTTCAATGGATATTACCCGCAACAGTTATGCCTCTTTGACTTCATACTCATCCCTGAACAGTATGGCTTCCACCCTGGATAAGGTCAGGCCGTCAGCAGCAGGAGATATGGCCCGGGTACTTAATCTCATGGACAGCATGCAGCTTCCTCAATTGCAGGGTGCTTTCAAAGATATGTATCCGGGAATGAATGCAGCTGCCGGACATGCTGCATTGCAGGGTGCTCAACGTACTCAGGCTGATCTTCACCGCAGCCTGGAACGGTCTCTTTTGCCCGGTAGAAAATTCAGCAATCCATCAAATAATAATGCCAAGCATTATTCCCTGTCTTCCTGGGGAACTATTACGGGATCCAGTGTAGGGATGGAGTCGACCGGTTCCATTCCTGAGTTTAGAGACAGAATGAAAGGACTGATGTCAGGAATTGATTATAATCTGGATGGTAACTTTACTTTGGGAATTGCCGGGGCAATTGCTTACCAGGATCTGGATCAGCGGGGAGATTCAGGTTCATCAACAATAAGATCCTATCAGGCCTATCTTTATTCAAAATGGAACAATCTGAAGCATGGCAAAGGTCCATACTGGAATACTTCTCTTGGTGCGGGGATGATGGATATTGAAACACATCGTTCCATAGCCTTTTTGAACAGGAAAACCAAAAGCAGGCATTCGGCCAAAGTTTATTCAGCTTCTACCAATGCCGGATATGTATTTGGAAAAGACAAATGGTCGCTTAGACCCGGGTTGAATATAAACTATGCATTGTTACATGAAGACTCATATTCTGAATCCAGAGGGGGAGATTTGAGTCTGGATATTGATTCCCGTGATTCACAGTCCCTTCAATCGCGCCTGGGAATAAGCCTTTCGCGCGAGATTCGACTGAATAAAGCCATGATAATCCCGGATATCAGGATGCATTGGCTCAGGGAGTTTGTTACTGAGCCTTCAGACATCAAAGCCGGCTTCAAGGATAGTAACTCAACATTCAAAGCCAGGGCCAGAAAAGTTCCAGAGAACTCTGCTATTCTGGGTCTCGGCTTTAATGCCCGGTTTTCTGAAAGGATTTTCGGAGCAGTGGATTATGAGTACACTTTTATGGAAAGTAATCAAGGATCGGAGCAGAACATATCTGCCCAGCTCAAGATAAGGTTTTAGAATAATTTTCTTTACTTTTCAGTAGTTTGCTTGAGGTGTTTCTGAATAGTAAACCTGAAGCCTGGAAATTTTAGAAGGTTATGAAAGCAGTTATATTTGATAAAGAACTTCGTTATGTAGAAGACTGGCCGTTCCCCGGCTGAAGCTCTTCAACAATAATGCATTGTTATTAAAGAGATTTTAAAAAACTTGCACTTAAGTCTGAAAGTCAAGTTTAAAAAAAAGCGGGTTTGGGGCGGGATAAGAAAGGCTATCTTACCTGCATGAAATGAGTGAATGGCAACATAACTAAACTGGCAACATAATGTTTCTTTATGATTCTCTTGGCTTTCTTACCATGGATGTCCTCACTGCCTTCCCTTTTTTGGGACACCGAAATGAATAATGGGTTTAAAACCACAGCATACGCCAGATGCGCTCATCAAGGAAAAAATTTCTAAATGTCCTTCCTGTGCAACACTCTAAAGAATACAATCTCATCTTGCTGAACAGCAATTCCAATACGATAATCTGAGTAGCTTATCCTGTAGAAATTTTTAAATCCGGATAATTTTTTCA
>SKKD01000174.1 GCA_007121655.1 Desulfonatronovibrio sp.
CGGGTGAAAAGATGGTCTTGACTGATTCATAGACTATTTCTTCATCCACATCTTTGCCGGCGCACCAGAAAGTTGAATCCTGGAAAGTGTCCACGGGATTATCCACGTTGCGGTATGTTTCGCCGGGGATGGTAGTCTTGGCGTAGAAAGGATACTCTTCATAAAAACCGGATTCCAGGGCGTCCTTGTGTACATCAACAAGGCTGATCCTGCTCTGGGTGGCGGCTTCTATTACCGAGGCATTGGGATAGCCAACCAGAACCCAGAAAGCATCGATATGACCGTCCCTGAAGGCTGACGCGGCAGGAGAGTAGCCAAGAAACTGAGGAGTCATTTCTTCCCAGATTCCAATGTGTCTGAAAAACCTTTCAGCTGAAAGAGCTGCGCCTGATCCGGCATTGCCTACTGCAACCCTTTTTCCGGCAAGTTGTTTGGCTGAAGTGATTTCATCCCGGGCCCTGACCACCAACTGGGCCGGTGCACCGTAAAGGTATGCCACAGACATTACATTTTCATAATTTGTGGTGTCTTGAGGCAACTGACCCTGCCTTCCCAGAAATGCGTCACCGGAATATACAATGCCATAGTCGATCTGTCCTGCATTGAGCCTTCTGAGGTTTTCGCCGGAACCCCCCGATCCCTCAGATGACATTTCAAGATTGGGAATGTGCCTGCCAAGATAGATGGCCATTCCATTGGCAAAATAATTAAATGTGCCTCCGGTAGGGCCGCCGCCAAAAGCCAGGAAAGCTTTTCTTTGAGCGTCGGCCTTGTCGAAACTCATGCAGAAAAAAACGGCCAGAAAACCGGCCAGCAAAAAAATAAAATTCCCTCTCTTCATTTTGACCTCCTAAAGTCGTTAAAACATGTGTGAAGCCTTATCTTGTTGAACCATTTAAAGCCTGAAATAAGTGATCAGTCAAGATATTTTTCATCTTAAGCCTGTAAAAAAACTTATCAAAAATGGGGCTGAACAGGTAAATGATTGTCAGTCATCATTATTTTGTCAGCAGTTACCGTAGCTATCAACTAATGAGCCGGCTACAGAGTAAATTGCTATGCATGCAGGTAATAGTCTAATTTCTTCAGGTAAGCGGGCATAATATCTTGGCGAACGAGTAGAATACTCATTAAATAACTTGTTTTGAAGAAGGAATTTAATACTTATAGAGAGGGAGTTGCTAAAAATAAAGCCCTTCATGATCCGAAAAATTCGGACCCGGAAGGGCTCTTGGACATTAAACGTCAATTATTATAAGATGATAACCGATAATATTTATCTATGAACTGCCCTGGACCCCGACTTTCTTAATAAGCCTTAGCAGCTGGTTGCAAAAGCCCGCTTCATTATCATACCAGACAATAAGCTTGATCATGGTTTCGTCCATGACCGATGTAGACAGGGCGTCAACCACTCCTCCGTGGACACTCCCATTGAAATCAACAGAAACCAAAGGTTTCTCAGTGTATCCAAGAGGTCCTTTCATAGAGCCCCGGGCAGCGGTTCTGAGTGCTTCGTTCACTTCCGGGATTGAGGTCTTGTTCTCAACTTCAACCACCAGGTCCACCAGGGAAACATTAGGTGTGGGAACCCTGATTGCCATGCCGTCCAGCTTGCCTGCAAGCTCCGGAATAACCTGAGTCACGGCCCTGGCCGCTCCGGTTGTTGTGGGGATCATGGACATGGCCGCGGCCCTGGCCCTGCGGATATCCTTGTGGGTACCGTCCAGGATCCGCTGGCTCATGGTGTAGGAATGGATGGTGGTCATCAGTCCGTGCCTGAATCCGAAGTTGTCGTGGATGACCCTGGCTACAGGAGCTAAGCAGTTGGTCGTGCATGAAGCGTTGGATATGATCTTATCCTCCTGCTTCAGGGAAGAGTCATTGACCCCCATCACGATGGTTGCATCACAGTCTTTTCCGGGAGCACTGATAAGGACCTTTTTTGCCCCGCACCCAAGGTGCTTCTCACAACTGTCCCGGTCAGTGAATTTTCCCGTGGTTTCCAGGACCATGTCCACTCCCAGATCTCCCCATGCCCACTCACCAGGTCCTTTTCTGGTAACCTGAATCTGTTTGCCGTCTATTGTAAAACCCTGTTCAACAGGATTGACTTCTTTGGAAAAGGTCCCGTGAACCGAGTCATATTGCAGAAGGTGGGCCAGCTGTTCATTGTCGGCCCTGGCGTTTACCACAGCCAGTTCCATGTCTTCGGCAGAAGACAAGAGCCTGGCCATATACCTGCCTATTCTGCCGAAACCGTTCATGCCTATTTTTATGGCCATTTATATCTCCCGAGGCTTATATTTTATTTGAAGATCCAAGTACGTTTTTAATCTTATGCCGGACCATGTCTTTGACTGCCTGTCTCGCCGGACCAAGATACTTACGGGGATCAAACTCCTCAGGGTGTTCCTTGAAATACTTGCGTATAACCGCGGTCATGGCCAGCCTGATATCAGTATCAATATTTATCTTGCATACTCCGGACTGTGCGGCCTTATGCAGGAAATCCTCGGGTACTCCCTTGGCGTCGGCTACCTTTCCGCCGTACTGGTTGGCCATCTGAACAAATTCCGTCAGAACTGAAGAAGCTCCATGAAGGACCAGAGGAAAACCGGGCAGCAGAGAATTGATCTTTACCAGCCGGTCAAAATCAAGCTTTGGCTCGCCTTTGAACTTATAGGCTCCATGGCTTGTTCCAATGGCAACGGCCAGGGAATCGCAACCTGTGCGCTCTACAAATTCCACTGCCTCGTCCGGATCGGTATAAACACTTTCTTCTGAACTGACCTCGTCCTCAACGCCGGCCAGGCGGCCGAGTTCCGCCTCGACCCATACTCCCTTTTCATGGGCATAGTCCACAACCTGCCTGGTCAGGGCGATGTTCTCCTCAAAGGAAAGATGTGAACCGTCGATCATGACCGAGCTGAATCCGTCTTCAATCACCTCTTTGCAGATCTCAAAGGTCTGGCCATGGTCGAGGTGCAGGACAATGGGCAGGGTTGTTTCTTCCAGGGCAGCCTCCATCAGCTTGATGATATATTTTTTGCCTGCATATTTCCTGGCTCCCGCCGAAACCTGAAGGATCAGGGGAGATTGTTCCGCCTCTCCGGCCTGGATAATGCCCTGGACTATTTCCATGTTGTTTACATTGAACGCTCCGATGGCATACCCGCCCTGGTAAGCTCCCTCAAACATCTCTCTGGGTGAAGTCAGTGGCATAAGACCTCCTTGTAGGTAACGAACGGTTAATAATTCCTTCATCCGGTGCCGGTCGATTTTCGGATTCCGGATGGAAGAGGAGTGAGTTTCAACCGGGAAGAATGAGTTTCCGGAATGAAACTAATAATTATATATCCAGATTATCTGATTGAACAAGTCCTTGCAGCTCACTTACGACGTCAAAGTTGGTCAATTCAAACCTGAGGGGCGTCAGGGTGATATATCCCCTGCTTAAAAGGGCCCTGTCGCTCCCGGGGTCTACTCTGTCCATGGGAATCTCTCCTCCCAGCCAGTAATAGGGCCTGCCTCTGGGATCCTTACGGGAATTATAATAGTCATTATAAACAATATTGGTCTGGGGGCAAACCCTGATCCCCCTGATCATTTCCATTTCACAGGCAGGAAAGTTCATGTTCAGCACATTTTGTTCAGGCAGCATAGACCAGGAAAATCTTTCAATAAACCGGGCCGTCCACATGGCCTGCTTCTTCAACTCAGCGGGATTAAAATCATCAATGGATACGGCAAGTGACGGGATCCCGGCCAGGGCTCCTTCGGTAGCGGCTGAAACCGTACCGGAATAAAGGATATCAATGCCGACATTGGCTCCGTTGTTGATTCCCGAAACCACCAGGTCAGGCTTTTTTTTAAGATAGGAACTCATGGCCCATTTGATGCAGTCAACCGGAGTGCCCGAAATGGCCATCCCCCTGAAGCCCTTCTCGCTTATCTCCTTGACCATGATGGGAGAGAATATGGTCAAGGAATGGCCCACAGCGCTTTGCTCGGTCACAGGTGCCACCAGAAACACATTGTGCCCGGAGCTTTTCAGCTCCGAGTAAATGGATTTGACTCCTATGGCATGGATGCCGTCGTCATTGGTTAGGAGAATGTCCATTTTTCCGGAGCGTCGGGATATTCTTTTTTGGCAGCGGAAAACCCGGCGTTAAATGCTTTGATGTTAATATCAATAATCTTGGAGGGAAGAATGCTTTTAAGGCTTTTACGGACAGAGGCGGCTCTCATATAAGGCAGAAAATGAGTGAGTGCTCCAAGAGTGACAATATTGGTGGTCTGTACCAGACCCACCTTTCTGGCCATTTCGGTAAAGGGAAGTCCCAGAAATATATTGGTGGGTGTCTGAGCAACCATTGAAGTATCTACAACCAGAGCGCCTCCGGATTTCAGGTTGGTGAAAAATTTATTGCATGCTTCCTGACTCAGAGCCACCAGAAGATCAAGGCTGACGGTTTTGGGATAGCTGATGGTTGATGAGCTGATGACCAGGTCGCTTCTGCTGGCGCCGCCCCTGGCCTCAGGACCGTAACTCTGGGTCTGGGTGACAAAATATCCGTGATCCAGAGCCAAAGCCTGACCCATTATTTTGCCCAGTGTGAGTATTCCCTGCCCCCCAAGCCCTGAAAGGCGGATTTCAAATCTGTTGAGTCGCATGTCTTTGCTCATTTAAGATTCCCCTCTGATCTTTTGGTGCATCTGAACGTATCTCTCTTCCAGACCCGCGCAATCATTATGGGTTAAAACGCCGGTGGAAACCACATCTTTTTGTTTTTCAGGTGCTAATTCCTTATATTTTTCCATGGAAACAGAGTTTTTCTTGAGCCATTTATACATGTCAACGGTGCTCTTGTACTTATTTTTGCGGCCGAACTGAGTGTGGCATGGAGTAATCGCTTCCACCAGGTTGAAGCCCGGATTGACCAGAGCAGTGGAGATCAGCCTGTCCAGGAGGTTGGCCTGCATAACCGTGGCCCTGGCTACAAAATTGGCACCGCAGGCTTTGGTTATCTCGGCAATGTCGAATTCTTTTTCCATCTGGCCATAAGGTGTAGTGGTGGAATAGCAGCCAAAAGGTGTGGTGGAGGAGCTTTGACCACCCGTCATGCCATAGATATGGTTATTTAAAATCAAAGTAGTCAGTCCTATATTTCTCCTTGCCGCGTGGATGAGATGGTTTCCGCCTATGGACATGGCGTCCCCGTCGCCCATGATCACGATGACCTTGAGTCTGGGATTGGCCAGTTTTATTCCTGTGGCAAAAGTAAGGGCGCGTCCATGGGTGGTATGCACTGTATTAAAATCCACATAGACCGGAATCC
>SKKD01000150.1 GCA_007121655.1 Desulfonatronovibrio sp.
CAGGAACTTCCGGGAACAGGTAACTTAGTACCGGCCACTTTCCTGTCACGCTAACGGCGTGATTAAAAGGGAATCCTCTTCCTTCAGGGAGAGGAGGATGTCAATACTCCTTGTTTCATAAAAAGCCTGCTTAAGAATAGAGGCTGATAATTGACAATAATTCTTCTTTCCTTAAAACTGCCTGCTGAATAAAATAGTTCATATAGGTAAACAGTTCAGGAAAAACTGTTTTGATCATGCCTGCTCCCAAGATGATTTTGTGGGCGCAGTTCTTTGAGGATAACCAAACTGAAAGCCCGTTGCCTAGCTTATGAAACAACGTCTGGATCTTGATCCGGACCGTGATAACCGGGAAATTGATTCTTATAAGGGAATAAAATGAGAGATTATTACAGATTGACCAATGAAGCTCTGGTGGCCGGGGTTATTGCCGGGCTTTCCGAGAAATGGAAAATAAACAGAATAGGCTTCAGGATCGTCGTGTTCCTGGTCTTTGTCCTGGTCAATCACATTCCCGGAACAGGGGTCGGCATATCCATGCTTCCCCTGCTGATTTATGTGACGGTCTGGATGGCTCTTCCCCACAGGGAACAGGAACTGTCAAAAAAGGAACTTGAAAAGAAGATCGAAAGCAGAAAGGCCTTTTATAATTACTCCATGCTCGGGGTGACCGGCAACCTGATTCCCCTCATTGCCATGGGAATTTTCTATCAGGATCAACTGTTAATGCTTTTATTTACGGTGCCGATTTTTTTATTATTACTGCCGGCAACCATTTTTATAATACTGGGTATTATTAAGGCAGGATAAATCCTGGACATGAAAGAAGTTCCCGCAAAATATTTAACAGACCATCAGGTAATAATATTGTCCGCCGCAAAGTCAGGTCCTGTCCTTGACCTGGCATGTGGTTCAGGTCTAAACGGTCTTTTTCTGGCTGAGAAGGGAATTGAAGTTCACTTCTGGGATAAAGATAAAGACGCACTTTATAAGATTGACTCCCTTTCTCGCGTTAAAGGCCTCAGGGTTTTCACCAGGTTTGTTGATCTTGAAGCAGGGCAGGGTGATCTGCTGCCGGTTGAGTTTTTCGGAGCGGCCATGGTTTTCAGGTATCTGCACAGACCATTGATGCCGGAAATAAAAAGAGCGGTGCTGCCCGGAGGAATAATAATCTATGAGACATTCACCACCAGGCAGGCTGAAATTGGAAAGCCCCGCAACCCGGATTTTCTGCTCAGGGAGAACGAGCTTTCCGGGTGGTTTGAGGACTGGGACATTATCGACCAGTATCAGGGAAAGCTTGAAAATCCGATGAGGTTTATGGCCGGGGTCGTCGCCCGAAAGCCCGGGCTGCGAACTTAAAGTTTTGGGAGGCTTTACATCAACAAATCGCCGGAGAATGCGTTCTATTTCCCGTTGACCTTCAGGACCTCCGCAAGGTCCTCTTCCAGAGACGCGAGAATGTCTTCCAGGCTTTTGTTTAATCCTTCAATCAGTAACCCGGTTCCAGTTCCCTCCATCCTTGTATGGGATTTGTATTTATTCTGGAAAACAATCTCATACTCAAAATCAGTGCTTTTCAGCAGCAAAAAATTAATTTCCATAACCGCTCCAGGATTTGCCGGGTCTCTCAAGTCACCATAGATTGAAGCAATAGTCCCTTCCAGGAGATAGTCCGCATCCATATGGCTGGACATGGGGATGACCGAGTCAAACAGTCCGGAGTCACTGATCCAGGATCTTGTTAATTGAGCGATCATCGGGCCGGGCAGGACAAAGTAAAGATTGTAAAAATCAGCCCTGGCAATGTTATTTCCGATCTTATAGACGATTTCCCTGCCCTGGTAGCCCGGTGAAACTGAAAAATCCCGGATGGTTAAAGCGCCCGGTATGATCCCCTTGTGTGCGGGCTGTTCTCTGAAGGTCTCCAGCAGATAATGGTTTCTTTCGATGGGCGGTCTTTTGGGGGCGCAGGAGAAGGCTGTAATTGCGGCCAATAACATGAGAAAAAAGATCAGTCCGGGCAATGGTTTGTTATTCACTAAACTCTCTCTCCAAAGGTTTGTCTCCAAAAATTATGTATGAAGGATAGCTTTTGGCGTCGGTGGAAAGCTCCATAAGGTTGCGGCTGGTTGTTTCCAGATCCCGCATAATGGATTCAATCTTTTCATTCTGTGTGGCCAGAAGGGAATAGGCCCCCCTTGTGAATCGATTGAAATTTACCGTACCCTGCTGTATTGAATCGGCTGCTTCACGGATGCTTTCCAGGGTTTCGGGAATGTCCGCCGATGCCAGGCGAAGGTCGGCAATAGTCTGAGCCAGTTGATCCATGGCTCCCCCGTCCTGGTCAAGGTTAAGCCGGTCGACGCTTTTCCGGATATCCCGGACAAAATCCCCGGTATCAGCCATAATACCATATAGACTTACATCTCCATCCATAAGCTCGCTATCTGGACCCATAATCCTGGACATTTTCCTGTTGGTTTCCCTCATTTCTTCCAGGAACAGCCCGGCGTGATCGGCGAGATCGGGCATATGGAGGGATTCTACGGTAGTTGTCAGGCTGAGTATCAAATGATCCAGATTAAACAGAATCTTGTCCAGTTCCAGCTCTTCCAGCTTGGCCAGGGTGTTGCTCATGGATTCAAATGTTTCCTCCAGCCTGGCAAAAGTTCCCGGCGTTGAGGGAATATAAGGGTTTTCCGGTGTCCAGCTTATGGAAAGGGGAGGGTGACGCCGTGGATCAGTATAGTCCATTTCCAGATAAGCGGTGCCGGTCAATCCCATGGGCTGCATCCTGACGCGAAGGCCTTTTTCCACCTCCTGCTGAAGAAATTCCAGAAGTTCCTCAGGAGTCGTATCGCCAAAAGCCCTCAAGGAAAGGCTCAGTTCCAGCATTACATAGCGTTGCTCATGTCCTCTGGCTTCAGGATAGCGTACGTTGACAAAACCTATATTCTGGATGTTGCCCACCTGAACCCCCCGCATCTTAACGGCAGATCCGGTATCAATTCCCTGGATGGATCCATCAATATATGTCTCCACATAAACGTGTTCGCGCCAGAGGGCGCCGGCGCCCAGAATAATCAATGCTCCCAGTAACAGCAGGAGGCCCGCGGAAACAAACAATCCAATGGTGTAGTAATTCGGCAATGTGCGCATAAAGCTTGCTTTAGTTTGTTAAAAATTATTATTGAACACAATTATAGCCTTGCACCCTGTTGATGTTTTCAATCCGGGTTGATCAGCGGTTCTCTGTTTAAAAAAGACCTAACCCAGGGATCCGGGCTGTTCAGCCTCAATTCTTCGGGCGCTCCCTGGGCGGCAATGGTTTTTCTCTTTTTATCCAGGATTATCATCCTCTGGCCTATTTTAAAAATACTGCTCAGTTCATGGGTGACAATTACAAAAGTTACTTTCAGGCTTCTGCTCAGGCTCAAAACTAGTTCGTCCAACTCCAGGGATGTTATGGGGTCCAGACCGGCCGAGGGCTCATCAAGAAAGAGAATGGCCGGGTCCAGGGCCATGGCCCTGGCAATGGCCGCTCTTTTCTGCATCCCTCCGCTCAGTTCAGAAGGCATATGATTTTCATATCCCAGAAGCCCCACCTGGAATAATTTTATCCTGCATACAAGATCCATTGCGGTACTGGAGAGATTGGTAAATTCTTCCAGGGGAAGGCGGATGTTCTCCAAAAGACTCATGGAACCGAAAAGAGCGCCGCTCTGATAGCTGATGCCGATTGCCTGCAAAATCCGCATCTTCTGTGATTCATCAGCCCGGGTCAAGTCCTGTCCGTTGATAAGTATCTGACCGGAAAAGGGAGAATAAAGTCCGATCATATGTTTCAGGAGGGTGCTTTTGCCGCTGCCCGAGCCCCCGAGAATAACGAATCTCTCCCCGGGATAGACGTCAAAGGAAACATCTTTCATGATGATTTCATTGTCAAATCCGATGCTCAGGTTTTTGACGGATACTATTGGTTCATTGGATTCAGACATTGTTATATCCCCAGGAAGAAAAAAGTCACAGCAAAAATTCCGTCCGCAACAGCAATGAGAACTATTCCGCTGACCACGGCGCTGGTTGTGGAAAGACCAACCGCACTGGCTCCCGTGGCAGTCTGGAGTCCCCTTACGCAGCCGATCCAGGCGACCAGCAGGCTGAATACAACCGCCTTGAACATGCCCCCTGCAAAATCCGCCAGACCCAGAAACATGGTTATCTGATTAATGTAGGTTGTCAGGGGAAAGCCAAGGGAAGACATTACTATGGCACCACCCATGAAGCTGAAGAGGATAAAAAACATGGTCAGAAAGGGCATGACCACCATGGCTGCAAGCATCCTGGGAACGACCAGAAACTTGACCGGGCTCAGGCCCATGGTAGTTAAAGCATTGATTTCCTCGTTTATTTTCATGGTTCCGATTTCAGCCGCAAATGATGACCCTGTCCTGCCGGCCATGAGAATGGCCGTAACCAGAGGGCCAAGTTCCCTGACCATGGACAGGCCCAGGAGTCTGGCCACGAATATTTCCGCGCCGAACATGCGCAGGGGCATGGCCGACTGGAAGGATATAATCAGGCCCATGAGAAACCCGATCAGGGATACGATGAAAACAGCCCTGGCACCTACGTTTTCGATGTGAAGAAGGACATCCCTCCAGCGTATGGTTCCCGGCCGGATCAGAGAATGACTGAAAGCGGAAACAAACTGGCCTACAAAGGTAAAAAAATCCCTGGTGTCATGTCCAAGCTTAACCGTGGCCATGCCCAGCTCTTCAAAAATGGATCTTTTAGGCCGGGCAGGTTTATCCAGGCAGTCAAAACAGGATAGATGTTCAATCATATGCTGAAAATCAGGTTGCAACCCTCTGATATTGACCTGGCCTCCCCTGTCCTTCATCAACCGGGTAAAATGCAGCAAGTAGGCCTGTCCGCTCATATCAATATAATCAACGTTGCCGGCCTCAATGATAATGCCCGGGGGTGTCTTTCCCGCCAGTCTCTTTTCAGTTTCCTGCCACAACCTGCCGACGGTCTGGGCATTGAGGCTACCCTCGATGGTCAGGACGAGTCCCTGATCCGGAGAAGAGTCAAAGGACCAGGTCAGGGATCTGTTCCGACCGGATGAAGAGACATTTATTGTTGCCATTTTATGATGCTAATTAAACAAGAGGTTTTTTTCAAGTACTCAAGTTGGGGGCGGAGAGTATAAAACCGGGATCAAAGCGCCGAGTACCTGCTTTGGCTCCAGCAGATTCATGCACCGGATATTGCATTTATTGCTGGATTGTCCGTGCAGGGAACATGGTCTGCAATCCA
>SKKD01000102.1 GCA_007121655.1 Desulfonatronovibrio sp.
GGCTGGACTGGGCCATGGCTGGAAAGTGCTTGTGTGCCAGGTCCAGCGCTGTCGGGTCATGTTGCAGGTTGATGATACCTATATTGAGAACAGTCCCAAGAGCCTGGTATAGAATTACCCTGGGAACCCATTCTGTCCAGTCCGGGTCAACAGGATGCAGACAAAGTTTGATCAGTTCCTGGGCTTGGTCATAATGATGGGCTGTCCACGGTGACCTGGCAGCTCCAATCATAGAAAGCACTTCCTTGTCATTGCCTGAATAAAAGGCATGGCGCAGTTCACAAAATTCAGAAAAAGCATCTGATCTGAAACCCCAAAAATAATTATTACTGAAAATTTTTTCCGATGCTTCTTTTACCTGAGCGTATTTCCCATTCAGGACCAGTTCCCTGACAGGAATTTCTTTTATTGCCGGACTGCATCGAAGTTCCCGCCTGCTCATTGTAATCAGGCCGGATTTTTTCAGTCTGGCCAGCAATCCTTTTTTCAGGATATCAAGCAGAGGTTTGCCTTGGGAGTTTTTCCACTTCAACGCCTTGACAATACTGGTTAGCTGATCATCGGTGATATTTCTGCAGGGCACGCAAAGAATCTGCATGACAAGCTTTTCCTCAGGGTTCAGCTTCTGGTAAGTATGGATAAGTTTCTGGGTTGTTAGGGCAGAGGTGTTTTTTTTAATCATGGGACTCAAGGGTTTTTATGGTTCTTCCGGTCCAAGGGTATGCAGCCTGGAAAAGGCTCAACACCATGCAGACTGCCTGTTGGGCCAAGGCGTAAGATATTTTTTCTCTCGCCCGCCAGGCACCTATCTTCAATTAAGCCTTTGCCGGGCGTGTGGATGAGAAACCTTTAGTCAATCTCTACCGGCATTTTATAACTCCATCAAGAGATAGGTACCGGACAGGCTTTCAAAGACTCTACTTGATGCGCTGAGCTGAGAATGAGTTTTATTTAAGAATATTATCTTTGAACTGAGGAAGGAAATTACTATTGCTTTAATGACTGGTCAAGCCGACTGGAATCGGCTGCCTCATTATTTAAAAATTAATTGTCCGGCACAATTATCTCCCCCTTAAGGTACAGGGCGGCCCTGCCTGATATTTTCACCCTTTGTCCGGTGTGTTCACAGAATAGCTCTCCTCCGCGGCTTGAGATCTGCAAGGCGTGCAAAGAGGTTTTGTTAAGTCTCTTCGCCCAGTAAGGGGTCAAAACACAATGCGCCGAGCCGGTTACGGGGTCTTCGTTGATGCCCACCCTGGGGCCGAAAAAGCGCGAAACAAAATCGCATTCATTTCCCTTAGCCGTAACAATAACCCCCCTGCAATCAACCCGTGCAAGCCTGGAAAAATCGGGCCTGACCTCCCGGACTGATTTTTCATTATTCAGCACCACGAGCATATCTTCAGCTGAACCGAAAACTATTTCAGGCTCCACATTCAATGCCTGATTCAGGCCCTCGGGAGCAATCTGGTTATGAACAGGTATAGAGGGAAAATCCATCTCCAGGAGATCACCGTGTCTGAAAACACTAAGTTGTCCACTTTTTTGCGTTTGAAACAGAATGGTCTCTTCAGGCCACTTAAGACAGTTAAATAACACGAAGGCGGTGGCCAGGGTCGCATGGCCGCACAGGGTCACTTCAGTGATCGGAGTGAACCACCTGAGCTCGAAAGTGTCCTCATCTTTTACGATGAAGGCCGTTTCAGACAGGTTGTTTTCCGCGGCTATACACTGGAGCAGGTTGTCATCAAGCCACTTGTCCAGGATGCAGACAGCTGCGGGGTTTCCTGCAAAGACCCTGGAAGTAAAGGCATCGACCTGGTAGATGGGAATTTTCATATGTATTTCCTGCAATAAGATAATATATACTCAAAATACCTACCTTAAATATTATTATATGCAAAGACAGAGAATCAAGTCTTTCCTGATTTTTATTTGACTCTCCTGCAGAAGCGATTACACCCGAATTTAATCTGTGGGTATGGAAAAATGGACATGATTCTGCTCAGTCAAACCGGGCAGTAATTTACAAAAGAAAGGGCACACGGATCAAAAGCTTCACATATCAGGCTAACCAGGCTTCATCAATGTTTAGGTTTTTTTCCGAAGTAGAGCACTGCCAGGCCATTGGAGAGCCGCTCATATCCGGTTTTTGTGAATCCACTGACTGACAGCAGAGCCCGGATCTTGTCCGGGGCTGGAAAGACCCGGATGGATTCAACAAGATAATGAAAGGGCTCGGCCGTTCCGGTGATCAGCTTTCCGGCACCTGGCATGATCTTGAATGAATAGAAATGGTAAAGTTTTTTGATCAAGGCCGATTCAGGGATTGAAAATTCCATGGCCATGAAACTCCCGCCGGGTTTCAGAACCCGGAAAATTTCCTGCAAACCCTTATCCAGAAAGACAAAATTGCGAATTCCGTAACCAATAATGACTGCGTCAAAGCTGGCCCGGGCAAAGCCCAAATGTTCTGCATCACCCTGGACCCAGCAGATGCGCTCCTCAAGACGGGCTGCCGCGGACTTATTCCGGCCGGCATCCATCATCTCCCTGCTTAAGTCACACGCAACCGTTTTTCCTTCCGGTCCGATTTCCCTGGCGGACAGAACCGAGAAATCTCCAGTACCTGCACACAGGTCCAGCACCTTGCTCCCTGGTCTGAGTTTCAATCTGCGCAGAGCGCGTCGCCGCCAGAGAAAATGCAGCCCGAAGCTTAAAAGAGTGTCAGCCAGGTCATAACGACGGGCAATGACATCAAAGTGGCCCTTGATCAGGTTGCGTTTTTCGGAAGGAGAAACCTTTTTGTATCCATAAGGGACCTCTTCACTCATGATCTGCCTTGTTCCCGATGTAAAAAACGCCCCCAGTCCACAGCCAGTGCATAGCTCATGCAGGTTTCAAAGATTTCATAGCTGAAATCCGGACAGATTATGTTCTGGCTTGCCAGAATAGCCGAGGTTTTGGAATGTTCAAAGGTCCTTGCATCCTGCATATAGGGGCCGTAAAAGCGGATGTGGTCTTCAAACAAGAGTTCAAGCGCGTTTCTGGGGTGCTTTTCAAATTCCTCAGGATGGGTGATGCAGATGCCCCCAAGCTGGAAAAATCGTTGGGTGTATTCGGCAAGCTGTCGGATGGTAGTGCTGCGGGGATTGACTATATGGAAAACTCCCCCTTCCGGTGATTCCTGGCGTATTGCCATGAACGCCCGGATGAAATGATCCACCGGTATCAGGTTCAGACCGCATGAATCCGAGCTTGCAATACGCAAAGGCAAATGCAGGATACCATCAGGGTCCAGATGGACATTCATGACCCTGGCCCTGCTTCCATCATTTTCAAGAATATCTTTGGTATAAAGCCTCTGAAAGAAATGCAGCATCCGGATCGGATAGTAAAGAGCCTTGAAATTTAATGACTTACCGGTGACGGCATCTCCATAAACTATGGAAGGCCGGTGAACAAAGAGTATGATTCCTGCCTGAGCACATCTCCTGGCTGCAATCTGTTCAGCCCGAAACTTGGTCTCTTCGTAAACATTATGAAACCCCTCAGCCTGCACAAAATCCTCAGGGCACAAGCCGCAACGCCTGCCTGCGACATAGGCGGTGCTCATAAGGTGAAATGCCCGGCATGGGTTTTTCTGAACAACATCCAGTAAGTGTTCCAGCCCCCGGACATTGGTCCTTTCAACCCGTTCCCGCTTTCGAACGGAAAAAGAAGTATCCGAGGCACAGTGAATTACTTCATCTACTCCCCCGGCCAGTAGCTGAGCATCCCGGCCTTCCAGTCCCAGCCCCTGCTGTTCCAGATCTCCTGTCAACACCTCCAGCCCGGAAAGCTGGTCTTCCCTCACACCGAACCAGTCCAGCAGGCGCCTGACGCGGCTGAATGCGCTCTCTTTTTTCCCGCTGCGGACCAGCATAAAAACACGGTGCCCTCCGGCCAGAAGGCGCAGGGCAATATGGCTCCCCAAAAATCCGCTGGCTCCGGTGATCAGGAAAGTCTGCTGATGTATTGGATTCATTGTACAGGTCCGTAAAAACCAGTCGCGGTTCTTTTCAGGTATACAAAAAGGCTTCTTTACGGGCGCAGCCTTGAGAGAAGATGTATTTCAACCACTTAACTCCCTTTGTCGTGGCACTCAGGTTATCCAGATAGGGTTCAAACTCGACCAGGGCCGCGCTGATCTTTTCCTTTTCCAGGGGGTCCTGATGGTCAATATAATAATCGTACTCCAGGATGCCGCGCTTGCCCAGATCCAGCGGAGTAAGGAAACCGAAATCATTGTCGATTTTGTGTTTATCCGCAATGCGGCCCAGTTCTGAACAGATCTGCTCTATAATCCCCACCCGGTCCAGGGGCACGTAGATTAAAAAGGCGAACATGTGCTTACGCCTGGACATGCGGGCGCTTATGATCCGGAACATATTCAGCCAGACCATTTCGCTCATTTCCGGCCGGGAATACAATTTAATGTAAAAGTCCCGTAGATCCTCATCCACAGCCCGGGAAGCAGTTTCCGGTGAAGGCTGCAGCACGGCATCCAGCACGGGACGCATTTCCCGGCGTAAAAGAATCTCATAAGGCGGCTGATCTGTATCCATGTCCGATACAAGCTCAAGCCATTCAGAGTCTCCCAGACTGGGAAGGCCGAGCATGAGCATTTTGAACAGCTCTTCATCGATCACGGTTTCACGTATGGACATCACCGCATCCCGGGCAAACCGATCACCGATTATGAATACCGCGTAACGCATGCCAAAGGCCTCGGTCAGACCGGACCTCACCTTATCTGCAAGATCGGCAGAAGGGGACATGAACGTGGAAAGATAGTGGCCGCCAAGTACCCCGACAGCCAGTCCGATCCGCCTTTTGCCGAGTTCCCGGGCAAAGTCCGCCGCTTCCTTAAAATCAGCAAAGGGCACGATAAGTCCCTCTTCGTCTTCGGTAACTGGATGCAGACGGACATTGGCCAGGGTGCAGATACCCGGTGCAGGAGTCAATTTGTGCTCAAAGCAGAAGGCATTGGGAGCGGCAGGTTCGTTGAGGCGGAAAAAATCTCCTCTGGAATCCACGAATTCCATATCTACGAAAGTGTCCGCGTTCACTCCGTAGACATTGGACCAGGTTGAAAAAAGTCCCGTGCACACGATATTTCCGCAGACAGTGGCAGCTGGTTCAGCAGTATTGGCCCTAAGTCCGTGCTTCACGGCTTCCTGCTGCAGTTCAAACGAGGTCACTCCCGGTTCCACCAGGGCAAGCCAGTTTTCTGCGTCGATTTTAATACCCTTCATCCTGTGCATGTCCATGACCAGTCCGTCACTGAAAACGAACCCGAACACACTGCCGCCATTGCCCCGCACCACATAAGGCAGATTCAGCGCTTTTGCGCAGCGGACCAGAGCCGCGACCTCCTCTCTGGTTCCGGGCAGGGCTACGTAGCGGGGCATGCGCATTTCCGCCAGGGGAAAAGGGTCATTGGCATAAGTCACAAGAATGGCCGGATCATTTGTGGCCCACTTCTGTCCCACAACCTCGCGCAAACCTTCCAGGCCAGGATCTGTTTCGACTTGAAGAGGCTGGTTGCCCAGGGCCTGCCACTCCCGGACATGCTCTTTCAAGGCCTTCATCACCTTCAGAGGACGCATTCCAGTTACGAAGTGACACTGCCTGTCGCATATACCGCATAGATCGCAGGAATCGGCAATCTCCACGAGCACCTGTGTGATTGGAACCTGGCTTCTGGTCAGAGCATGGTAAATATCCATTCTTCCCTGGGGAAAATGGCTGACATAATGATTTTCCATCCCGGATGAACACAGTCCCGTGCCCAGATAGTCTATCTTGCACATGGCATAGTGCCGACACTGACCGGCAGTTTTTCTTGCCTCCTCCGAAAACATATTTCCTCCCTGTAAAAACGATAAAAACCAGGACCGGATGATAATGCAGGCAGCTTCAGGACGGATCCCTCTCCGATTCTCCCAGGATGTTATGGAAGATTAGAAAAACAACAACAAACCATCTTGCTGTGGGATGCATAGAGGTATCCGGGAATTTGCTGAAAGTTCGGCAAAACGGGATTATTGAAGGCAGAAAACTACCCGATCTTCTTTAAAGCATCATAAAGTTCAATAACTTCAGAGTTTCAGAACCATACTTGGGACAGAAGACCACAATCCAGGATCTAACCACTGAGTGACCAACAACCTGATTTTTTCCAGCTTCTTGGTTTCGATAGAAGTCGAGACAAAAAAGACCACCTGCATTGAGGTGGCCTTTTTAATGCTGATCAGGCCGGCGGACTCGTGCCCCTGCCTCTGATCAGAGAAACGATAAATAAAATGATAAAAACCACAAATAAAATCCAGGCAATATTTGTGGCTGCACCCGCGACCCCGGAAAGCCCCAGGATGCCGGCGATAACAGCGACAATTAAGAATACTACAGCCCAAGTTAACATTTTGATCCTCCTTTTTAACGGTGTTGTTACGATCCCTGTTTAAGTCCACACATCTGAACACTGCAGGCTTTACTTTCGTCGAAGCTTTCAGCTGTTGTCCTCAAACTTCAGGTGTTTCGATCCTTTATGCAAATCCTGCTGCACTTCTTCGGAATTATCGGTTTTTCAACGTTTCCCGAATAAATTCCAGATGTCTCTTCTCATCGGCTGCCCCATTCCGAATCACATCCGCAGCTGAGGGTGACACCTCCCAATTAAGTGCATCGTCGTACTTCTTATTCGTCAGGACCTCATTTTGTTCCATTGCTTTTAATGCGCCATCCGTTCCAGTGATTGAACGCAACGAAGTAAACCCCTCAATCAGGTAACCCTTAAAATCCTTGGAATACTCCTGGGGCGTTCCTCCAAGTTTTTTAACTTCAGTTGATAGATTATTTATGTGGTTTACGTGATCTTTGTGAAACTGGTTCAGACTATCTTTCAATCCGGCTTCCTCGATGCTGGCAAGAGCCTTCTCGTAAGCATGGACGGCATCTATATCCAGTTGAATAAGTTTATTTAGTTTTTTGATAATGTCGTTGTCAGCCATATTTACCTCCTGATAAAAATAATTTGAGCATGTTAAGAGGGACCGGATCCCTGATGGATCCACTTATAAAATAATTCATCCCCTAAAGCTCAACAGCCCGGATTAGTGAAGTGTTTTCTTTATATCCTCTTTTTCCTTTTGAACCGGACCGGATAGAGCATTTGTAATGTTGTGCTCATTACGGCCTTCACTGGAACAGTTTGCGATCAATGAACTTACAGTCATTAAATTAATCAATTGTTATGCCATAGATCTATAACACTTATGATTAGGTAAGCGCAGGTAATGGCCTGTCAAATGAAAATCAAGCATGAAAAACATAAATAAAACTTTTTACACCTGACAATTGTTGGATGATCAGCTGGATGGACAAAAGCCTGAAACCTTACACGAACTCAAAGGTTTCAGGCAAAAAAAGTTATTGCCGTTAAATATTTGATTATTGAATTTTTTGGGCAGAGAATTAAATCTGAAGGAATTGCCTGTAAAATTTATAAAAACCCTTTCTTTTTAATTAAAAAGAAAGGGTTTTTAACGGTCATGTGGACTGCTAGAGGCAGTGATGAGGGATTAACCTGGTATCTATTCAGGGGTACCTGTTTCTGGTCCGGGCCGGGGTTCGTCCGGGGTTGGCGGTTCATCCTCGGTTGGGGGCTGAGCTGGATCCGGTGGAGCTCCCGGAGTAGTGGGAGTTTCTCTCGGAGGTGGTTCCATTTCATCGTTGTCCTGAGCATTACATCCATAACCAAACCCTAAGACCAACATAGCAATCACCAAAATAATTAAATTTTTAATTTTCATTTGATAACCTCCTGATACAAATTATAATTTTTTATTACACGGGCCGATGCTCCCCGGAGTTGTCCCATAAACCGGTGAGCTTAGATGAAAAATAGACAGCACAAACCGGATGTCAAAATTTATTTGCAAAATAGTAACCTTCTCTTGCCTGTGCTGACAACTAATTTGCGAACAGCTGATAACACCCGCATCTCCGCCCGTATCCCCGGCATTAGGCCGGCCTGTCGGCTATGAATTGCATGACAATCAGCATGAGACCTTGTCAGCCGATGTGCAAGTAAATCTAAGGTCCGGGAGGAGGTACTCCGGGAGTTACGGGTTCGCCCCTGACTGGTGGGCGACTATCGTCTGGCGGAGCATCCTTGGTGGGGGGCGGAGTGCGCCTGTCATCACCCGCGGGATGACAACCGATGCCAACCCCCAGTACTATCACTGCAATTATCAAAATGATCAGGTTCTTGATCTTCATCTGGATACCTCCTGAACATAGAATAACTTTGCTATTTAGTTGAGCTCCATAGATAAAAAATGCTCCCCAAACAGGTAAACCCGGGGCATGAGCTGTCAAGCAGCGAAGTGCCGGCTCCTCAAGTTCGATCATATTTACTCCTTGGCTTGTTTCAAAATAACATTTTCAATGCCCTACAGCCTGTGCAGATCGTTTATGCTTTTTCCCTGAATATTGCCGGTCCGGCTGAGAACTCTCAGGCCCAGGGTATCCAAGGCGGAAATCGCCTGAGACTGGCGGACAGGACAGCTGCATTATGAAGAACCATTTTCTTAGAGATTGTCTGCATGGTTGGGAGTAAGTGATATCCTGAACTCAGCCCGGGTAATCCGCCGTATATCTTCCAGAGCACCATGGGCGAAATCCGAGGCTGAAATTACCTGTAGATCTCTGGACCGGACAGAGTGTTGCCAACTTAATGAAACATTCTTAGAAAAATATTAAAGACCTGCATATACCGTGTGGATTTACCAAGCTAATAGAGAGAAAAAGATGATAAAGTATAAGATATTTATTTGCTTATCGATTCCCTTGCTTTTATTCAGCTTTGTTCATGCTGATCTTCAGGAATACAGAGTTCTGGATGTTGACATGAGCGGACCGATAACCCCGGCAACGGAAGAACTCTTGAGCAGTGCCATTGAACAGGCTGAAGCAGAGAACTTTATCGCTCTGCTGATCAGGCTGGACACTCCAGGAGGGCTGGCCGAATCCATGCGCAACATGGTCAAGGACATGCTGGGCGCCCAGGTACCGATAATCGTCTGGGTCGACCCGCCTGGAGCAAGGGCTACTTCAGCCGGTGTCTTTCTGGTTGCCGCTTCGGATCACGCGGTCATGAGCCCGCAGACCACCATTGGTTCAGCCACTCCGGTTACCTTGACCGGAGAAGAAGTGGATACCATGACTGCAAAGATAATGAATGAAATGCTCAGCCTGGTGCGCGCGGTAGCAAGAGAAAAAGGACGCAATGCTGAATGGTATGAAGAAGCCATAACTGAGGCTGCCAATATAGATTCCATAGAGGCTCTGGAAAAAAGAGTCATTGATCATGTTGCCGTATCCAGGGCGGATATGTTTAATCAGATCGGCAAGTCAGGCCTGATGTACCACGATGAAGAAGTGTTCTTTTCTTATGAACAAATCCAGATCGTTCAGTTTGAACCCGGACTCAGGTATAGAATTATGTCCTGGATACTGCATCCGCAAATCGCCTACCTCTTGTTTCTGGCAGGCATGGCCGGATTGTTTTTTGAGCTTTCCAGTCCCGGAACCATTTTTCCCGGAACAGTAGGCGCCTTTTGTCTTATCCTGGGACTTTACTCTCTGGCGGTCCTGCCAACAAATGTTACAGGAATTTTACTTCTGATACTGGGATTTATATTTATTATTCTGGAGATAAATTTTCCTACATTCGGGCTGCTGACGTTAGCGGCCATAACCAGCTTCTTTTTTGGTTCCCTTTTTCTTTTTGATCCGGAACATCCATACTTTCGGGTGCCTGCCATGACTATTGTACCCACTATACTGATTTTGACCTTTATTTTACTTACGCTGGCCTATTTGATAGGCAAATCCCAGATGGCTCCGAAATTTCATGATATCATTGAAGACAGGCATGCAGCCAGGATAGTCAGCTGGAGCGGAACTCAGGGCCAGATTAAAATACGCGGCGAGATCTGGAGGGCAAAATCTGAAGAGCCTCTTACTCTTTATCCGGGCCAGAAAATTAATTTAGACAGGATTGAAGGCCTGACCGCATATATTAAACCCGATTAATTTAACCGGACAAAACAAAGTAAGCATTTTTTCTAAGTAGATAACAAGAAAAAACCTTTATAAAGCATGGTGTTGCACCACAGCAGAAGTCAGGATGCCCAGGTTCGGTCTGATGTAAACAGACACTTCCGGGCAGCGATGAAAAAACAAGGTTCCAGCAAGAATAAACAGTGAATTACCCTGATCTTTTTATCCTGATAATAATACCTGTGGTGGAGTAGCCGGGCTTAAGCTCCAGACTCAAGATTACACCGCCAATGCCTTCCACGATATCCCGGCCCACGATTCTCTCCACCGGCCAGTCTCCGCCCTTGACCAGGACATGGGGCCGGACGGTTTTTATCAGCTCATAAGGGGTGTCTTCCTCAAAAACCAGGACAAAGCTCACACACTCAAGCCCGGCCAAAACTCTGGCCCGGTCATGGACAGGATTTACCGGTCTGCCCGGCCCCTTGATTCTGCGAACTGATTCGTCGCTGTTCAGTCCAACCACCAGATAATCGCCCAGAGCCCTGGCCCGCTCAAGGTAGTCCACGTGTCCGGGATGAAGGATGTCGAAGCATCCGTTGGTAAAAACGATCCTTCCAGGATCCGTCTGCCTGCGCCAGTCAAGGAACTCCCCGGTGCTCAATATCTTTAATGCGGTATTCAGGAGATAAACCTCTCAATAATGGAATTGCTAACCAGCATTCCGGTTTTGGTCAGGCTAAGACGCCCCTTGGACAGGACGGCAAGCTTATTTTTGCAAAGAGCGTTGACCTGGTCCCGAAACCTGTCCAAAAAGTCCTCTCCGGTCGACTCCTGATAATCGCTAAGCTTCAGGCCTTTGGTGGTGCGCAGACAGAGCATGATCCGCTCGTTGGCCAGTTTCCGGCCATCCAGCTCTTCAAGTTCCATATTCTTGAACGAACTCTCGGCCAGTTCAGAGTAATCCTGGATCTTGCCGGGATTCTTCCACCTGATCCCTTTAACAGTACTTACCGCGGAAGGCCCCAGACCCAGAAATTCCTCACCTTCCCAGTATCCGGCGTTATGCATGCAAATGAATCCCTGTCTTGCGAAATTTGACACCTCATACTGCATAAGACCTTTGGACTCCAGAAATTGTCCTCCCAGGAGATACATTCTGGACTGAACATGATCCTCGGGCAGCAGGGTCTGGCCTGCTTCATTCATCCGGGCAAGGGGAGTGTCCGGTTCCAGAGTAAGTCCGTAACATGATACATGCTTTGGGTCCAGAATGAGGGCTGTCTCAAGATCCTCCATCCAGCCCTCCAGGGTCTGTCCGGGCAGGCCCCAGATCAGATCAAGACTCAGGTTGTCCAGGCCCGCCTCCCGCACAAGGACTGCCGCCCGCATAGCCTGGTCCGCGGTGTGCCTCCTGCCCAGCCTGGCTAATACTTCATCGTCAAGGCTTTGCACCCCGAGGCTGAGCCTGTTCACTCCAAGATCCTTAAGGGCTGAAGGGTAGTCCTTGTCTTTAATGTCCTCCGGGTTGGCCTCCACTGTGAATTCTAATTCCGGAGCCAATGAAAAATGGGAGGCTGCCAGGTCGATAATTTTGGTCAGCAGTAACGCGGACAAAAGAGTAGGGGTTCCGCCCCCCAGGTAGATGCTGGAAATTTCTTTCCCTCCGGCCTGGTCCCCCCTGATGCGGATTTCTTTTGCCAGGGCCTGAAAATATGACTGCTCAAGCTCCGGCGTATAAACCTGGGAAAAAAACGCGCAGTAAAGACATTTGCTCCGGCAGAAGGGGACGTGGATATAAAGCAGCATTTGTTATTACCTGGAAATGTTAAGGGTTATGAGAGATGAAAGAAACTCAGGCAGAATCGTTACCACCCTGGTTATTCCCGGCCAGCTCTTTGCCGAACCTCTCAAACTCGCTATATATACAGCCGCAGTAAACCTGTTTGTAAAGTCCCATTTCATCCGCAGTTTCCCGGCCTTCCCGCCAGCCCTGCCTGAAATCATGATACAGGAAGGCACACTTTTCTTTTCCCAGAGATTCTCCCACAGACCTTATCAGGTTGTGCTTTTGTCTTTTGCTGAAGAGCAGGGTGGAGGTGAAATAGTCAAAACCCCCTTTAAGGGCCATGTTTCTGGTCCTCTCCAGGCGAAACTGATAGCATAAAAGACATCTTTGTTCTTCCCTGAAGACCATCCTGCGCAGAAATGTTTGCGGATCATATTCTTTGTCCGTGCGGATAATTCTGATGCCCAGAGACTTGGCCGCCTTTTCAGCAGAGTCTGCCCGGCGAAGGTATTCTTTCAGGGGATGAATATTGGGATTGCAGTACAAGCCCATGACCTCGTATCCCTGTTTCTTAAGAATTTTAAGGGGATAAACAGCGCATGGACCGCAACAGATATGGAGCAGAACTTTACCGGACATATTATTTCTGGCGAGGCACAATTAGAACCTGCCGCTCAAACCTTTCTTCCATGTTTAAAATCTTGTCTCTTTTCTGATTTAAGAGGTAGATAGCCAGTTCAAGGTCAACTTCATAATCCAGGGGAGACGGGCAATTCTTTCTGCGCAGAAGGCGGTAAATTTCCTTGAGAGCCTGCAGGGACTGCCACTCCATATTCCTTACTGTTCCGGTACCCCCGCAAGTGGGGCAACTGCGCATGGTCACGGAGAGGGCTGAAGTGCCCAGCCTCTGCCTGACCATCTCCACCAGGCCGAATCTGGACATCTTGTTGACGTCGGTCCTGGCTTTGTCCATTTTAAGAGATGCCTTTAAGGCCTTTTCCACCTCGTTAATATGCTTTTTATCCTTCATTTCAATAAAATCAATGACCACCTGACCGCCCACATCCCTTAACATAAGCTGGTGGGGTATTTTCTCGGCAGCCTCCATATTTGTCTTAAAGGCCATCTCTTTAAAATCCCTTTCACCACCGATCTTGCCGGAGTTGATATCCACGGCCATTAAGGCTTCGGCCTGATCAAACACCAGTTGTCCGCCGCTTGGCAAATCGATTGAACGGGAAAATACCTGACTTATCTGATTTTCAAGGTTGAATCTCTCAAGCAGGTTTCTCTCCGGATCGGAATGAAGGCGAACCATTTTCTTTCTTCTGGGGTATATCAGGCTCGCAAACTCCTGAATCTGGGCTGCTGTCTGCTCGTGATCCACCCAAACCTCGGACACATCCTCTGTCAGATAATCCCGGATAGCCCGAAAAGCCAGATCCTTTTCCTCGTAGACCAGCGAAGGGACCTTTTCAACCATGCCTTTTTTGCGAACTTCCTTCCAAAGTCTTTTCAGAAACTGAAGGTCCCTGGACAGGCAGGTCTTGTTGCGGGTTTCACTCACTGTACGCACAATCACTCCCAGGCCCTCCTCCAGCTTTAATTCCTGGACAATAGACTTAAGTCTCTCACGTTCTTTCTCGTCTTCAATTTTTCTGGAGATCCCCAGTTGTTCCCTGCCCGGTGTAAGGACAAAATACCTGCCGGGAAAGGACAGGTAAGTGGTCAGAAAAGCACCTTTGTTTCCCGTGGGCTCCTTAACAACCTGTACCAGAAGCTCCTGCCCGGGCTTTAAAACCTTTTGAAGAGGAGGAAATTTGTTTCCTTTGAAGGGCTTAATGTCCGACTGGTAGTACTCGGGATGAATTTCATCCACCTGAAGAAAACCATTTCTGTCCGCCCCGTAATTTATGAAGGCAGCCTGCAGGGCCTGGTCGATGTTGTGTATTTTGGCCTTGTAAATATTGCCTTTGGTTTTGGACTGGTGGAGCATTTCAACGTAATACTCCTGGATCAGGCCATCCAGGGCCAGAACCAGCTCGATCTGCTCCCCGGGCAAAACACTGATAAACATTTTTCTTTTTCTTTTCTTGGCCGACATTCTAACCTCTTTTTATGTAAAATTTTTCTCTGCTTCCCTTTTCTTTTGTTATTGCAACCTCCCCGGCTTTTTCCATCTGGCTGAGCATGCGGGATATGTCCTTAAGGTTCCCTCCCAGAGCGGCGGCCAGTTGCTGAGGGGTTTGGGGTCTCCTTCTGATCGAAGCCTCTATACTCTCCCTGAGCTGTAATCCACTGAGCTTTGATTTATGCTCCACCATGCTCTGTTCCTCTGTCATGGTTTTGAAATCTAAGCTCCACTCATCATGGATATGCCCGGCGGCATCAGTCATATCCATATGGGCTCCAGGCCTGGACATGGTGGTTACATCCACCCTGTCGGGCCTCAGTAGACATTGAAAGTCCCTTAAAAGCTCAAAGTTCCTTTTTGAATCATTAATACCGGGTATAAGCAGAACTTCCAAAAAAATTTTCCCTGCGAACCTGCTCTTGAAATTCAATAACCCCTGTACAATGTCTTCAAGCCTGATCTGCGGGTGAGGTCTGTTGATCCTGACAAACTCCTTCTCAACCAGGGAGTCCAGAGAGGGAAGAACCACATCCGCCATGAGCAACTCTTTGCATACTCTGTTGTTGCCAAGAAGAGAAGAATTGGTCAGTACGGCCAGAGGGATATCCGGTCTCAACTCCTTAATGGAGCCTATAATCTCTCCCAAATCTGAATTAAGGCAAGGCTCTCCGGGACCTCCCAGAGTGATGTGATCGAGCTTTTGCCTGCTCTCATTAAACCACTCCTTAAGCTCTGCTAAGATCTTGTTCCCTGAGACATAGGGTGATCTGCGTACTGTCTTTGTTTGAGTTTTGCCTGATTCACAATACAGGCAATCAAAGCTGCAGATATTTCCGCCCAAAAGGTCCACCCCGAGGGATGAGCCGAGTCTTGCAGACAGTACTGGTCCGAATATATAATTGAACATGGGTTCCCGAACTTTTATGACTCTTTACTGACCTTGGAAAAAACATTAACAGATACTGCTGACGAAAAATACGCCGTCACAACAACTGGTCTTTGCAGTTTTTTTGTAGCCGGATTCATTCAATACGCGGTTGTCCGGAATCTTACGGCTTCCGGATGCTGCAAGTTCAAGGTCATAAAAATCAGCCTTCACAATCTTTAATTATCCGTGGTGCCGAAAATATTCAAGGAGAAACATCAATATCATGATAAATCCAGGACAATTGGTAATGCTGGTAAGTCCAAAGGGCAAGCGTTACTTTAGAATTTTAGACCCTGACGAAATTCTTAACACCAATGATGGCCAGCTTCAAATGCAAAAGGTCATGGAAAACGGGTTCGGAAGCAGACTCGCCACACATCTGGGTAAAACATATACCGTTCTTAAGCCCACTCTTTATGATCTTATTAAGTCAGTCAAACGCCGGACACAGATAATCTATCCCAAGGATATTGGATATATCATTATTAAATTGGGAATCGGTCCCGGATCAAGGGTGGTTGAATCCGGTTCAGGATCCGGTGCCCTTACCACAGCTCTGGCCTGGTTTGTAGGGGACCGGGGCAAGGTGTATTCATTCGAACGCAGAGAAGAATTCGCAAACCTGTGCAGAGCCAATCTGGAAAGAAACGGCCTGGCCTCAAGGGTTGAGATCATCAATAGAGATATTGATCTGGGATTTATCCAAAAAGAAGTGGACGCACTTTTTCTGGATGTGCGTACTCCCTGGGATTACCTGGAACATATCCCGGAAGCCCTGCTTCCCGGAGGTCCGGTGGGCTTTTTGCTTCCCACTGTTAATCAGGTCAGCATGCTCCTGGAGGCTCTTGAAGAGGGGCCTTTCAGCTCTGTCGAAGTCCTGGAAATCCTGGTGAGAAGATATAAGCCGGTCCCGGAAAGACTCAGACCCGAGGACCGGATGGTCGCCCATACCGGCTACCTGATCTTTGCCCGGCTAAGCCCCAAATCCGTGGAAATCCCGTTAGAGGACGATGGTGTGCATGAAGGAGACGACAGTGAGCCTTTTTGAAACAACTGGAGACAACCAGGAACTGAAAGATTCCCTGGAGACCAATTTGAAAAGTATCCGGGCAAGGATTGCCAAAGTCCTGGAAAAATGTCCTGATCCTGACAGGGAGGTCATTCTTGTAGCGGTTTCCAAAAAGCAGCCCGTGGAAAAAATACAGACTCTGGCCGGGCTGGGCCAGCAGCATTTTGGAGAAAATTACGTCCAGGAAGCCCTCTCAAAGATGGAGAAACTAAGCCATTTAAATATCAGATGGCATTTTGTCGGAGGATTGCAGACCAACAAAGCCAAGTTTGTGGCCGGAAAATTTGCCCTGGCTCACTCGGTTGACTCCCTTAAGCTGGCCAGGGAATTGAATAAAAAATCCAAAGCCATTAAAATTGTCCAGCCTGTGCTTATCCAGGTCAATCTGGCCGGGGAGAAACAAAAATACGGTGTGACCAGGGACGACCTCCCTGCACTGGCCCGGGATATTCTTGTCATGAATCACTTGAGACTGGACGGATTGATGATCATGCCCCCGTATTTTGATGATCCGGAAAAATCAAAGCCTTTTTTTTCAAAACTCAGGATGCTTAAACAAGACATTGAACAAACTCTGGGGATTAAAATGCCCCACCTGTCCATGGGCATGTCCGGGGATTTTGAGGCAGCAGTGGAAGAAGGGGCCACCATAGTCCGGGTCGGAACCGCGCTGTTCGGCTCAAGACCCGCTCAAGACCTGAGTGAATCCCGGCAATGAGATAAAGGCTCGGGGATTTATGAATGCGGTTCCAAAAATAAAACCTGGCACATTCAATTGGATCATTATGGTTTGGAAAAACTTTCCGGACAAAGAAGTTCCATAGTTTTTTTCAAGTGATCCAGCCAGATATCCACGATATTTTCAAAGGAGCCGAGTCCCTGCAATATCACCCTGGCGTCCATTCCATGGTCATTTAAGACCGAAACCCAGGAATCAGCTTGTCTTCCTGCCATATCATTAAGGGCGTGGTCTCCGGCCACCACCATGAGAGGCAGCAGATGGACCTTTCTGATTTTTCTTTTTCTGAGCAGGACCAGGACATCCTCAAGTCCGGGCACACCCTCAACAGCCCCGACAAAAATATTCCGGTCATGAATCCAGAAATGATACTGCAACCCGGCATAATATACATTAGCCGGATGAACACTGCCGTGTCCCATAAAGACAACAGCTTCATCGGATTCTCTGTTCCCGGGAATATTTTCAAGCATGGCCCTGGTAAATCTTTCCAAATCCTTGCTGCTGCTCA
>SKKD01000024.1 GCA_007121655.1 Desulfonatronovibrio sp.
CTTGTTACCTATGCTGTTCTGGAGAAAATGTTGAAAAAACCCCATTCTCTTCAAAATGTCCGCTTTGACCCATCAGGAAAACATGTTCTGACTGAACCGGATTTTGATTTTCAGAATTTTTCATTAACTTCTATAATGATCCAGGACTATCAGGTAAAGGAATTGTCCGGAAATGATTTTTTCTGCAGGCTTGAAGGCTACCTTACATTTACCGATCATGTAAATAGACAGACCGTAAATTATTATCAGGCTGAATACAGAATGACACAGGCAGGCATTGATGTAATCAAGTCCGTAAGCCTTACGGTACCCCCCGTATTTCCTTATGTTCAGGCTTTTATAATCAATAAAAACGAAATGATGAGAATTGTGAAATCCGGGTTGGACTTTCCGGAGCTTTATTCAGGTGTGGTTTCAAGAGCCCGCGACATGACCCCGACGCAGGAAGAGATTCGTCAGAGGCATGAACTGGAGGAGATGAGCTTTTTCCAGCGAGTCAGGAATACTCCTCTTCGTGAAAGAGAGGACAACGTGATGGTAATATTTGTTATGGACCGTCTCACTCCTGACGCTGAAATCGAAGTGAAAGTCACAAGCACCCTTCATGACAGCCGTTCGATTGTCAGCCCGGATTTTTTTGATTTTGACGGCTGGCAGGTAGCTGTTTTTGGCGGCAATTTCACTATAGACCGTGATGTTTTTTATGCCAAAGTATATTACAGGTCTGCCAGAGGAATCCTGCCTGATGGCAATGAAGAGGTTCTGATAGGACTTTTTACCTCTGAAAAGAATTATAATGTCCAGCAGGCCCTGCAGGTATAAACATCTGCACAGCCTGCTGCACAGCCTGCTGCACAGCCTGCTGCTCAGCATGTGGTTCAAAATGACCCTGAAGGCCCTCTGGCCTCTGGAACGATCTTTCTTGATACAGCAAAGCGCGATGACGCCGCAATGATCCAGTCCAGGCTGGCCGAGCTTGGGTTCTACAACATGGCCGTAGACGGCTTGTGGGGACAGGGGTCAAGGGGGGCCCTGCAGGGCTTTCAAAAAGCCAAAAATTTTACAGCCAACGGAGAATGGACCTTGCAGTCCCAGATGAGCCTTTTTAACGGAACCGGAAAATAAACTCATGAAATATTTTTTTAAAATAATGATTAGTGCCAGATTATGAATCACCTCAAAAGAAGGGAGTTTATTACCCTGGCTGCCGGCGCCGGGGCAGCGGTTCTAACAGGATGTGCAGCTGAAAAAACCGGACAGGCTTTACAGGATCATTCCCCGGCTGAGCCGGTTAAAAAAAGGTTCCCCATTGTCCTGAGCAGCAATGAAAACCCATTCGGTCCCTGCCCTGAAGCGCTTGAAGCAGGCACCAAAGCTGTTCGTGATTCATCCCAACTCTATTCCAGAGAACAGAGCGATCAGTTCAGCCGGATTCTAACTGATTATTACAGACTGGGTTCAGGGGAGATGCTCCTTGGATGCGGCGCAATTGAACTTCTTAAAATTGCAGTTGACGTCTTTTGTTCTTCAAGAAGCTCTCCCATTATCAGTGAACCGGTTTATGAAGCCATGGACTACTATGCCGGCTTAAGACGCATCAGCCCCATCAGGATACCGGCCAGTGCAAAGGATAAGGGTCACGATTTTCAGTCCATGCTTGATGCCGCTTATCTCCATGGGGGCTTGATCTATGTGTGCAACCCGTGCAACCCCACAGGCAGCCTTAAAAATAAAAAAGAATTGACTGATTTTGTCGATCAGATTCCTCCCGAAATGATCATTGTAGTTGATGAGGCCTATGCTGAATATGTCGGCCCTGGATTTTTCAGCTGCATGGATCTTGTGCGTTCAGGAGCGTCCAATCTGATTGTTGTCAGAACGTTTTCCAAGATATACGGGCTGGCCGGTCTCAGGGTAGGTTACTGCGCGGGCAATCAAGAGCTTATCAGGGCCATGGCCGGACACAGACTCTGGAACAACATCAATCAGGCCGGACTTGCGGCTGCTCAGGCATCTCTTGGCAACCAGGCCTGGGTGGACAAGATGCAAAGAGAAAATGAAGCGACCCGGACATACTTCTGCTCAGGCCTCGATGAAATCGGCATTGACTATATTCCGGCTGCAGGGAGTTTCGTCCTCATCTCTACAGGGAGATCATGGGAAGAAACCCACAGCTATCTGCTTATCAAAGGCGGCATAGTGGCCGGAAGAAAAATCCCTTCCCTGCCGGGGCACATCAGGATCAGCCTGGGCTCCCGGGAAGATATGGACCATGTATTATCAGTGCTTCAGGATTTCCAGTCCCTCGGCGATCCGAAAAATTCCGGGTAATTATATAAAGACAATGATACCAGGATTGACTTTGCATGCTCAACAATAAAACCTTCTTATGGATTCCGGTTATACTCAGCCTGTTTGCCCCGACATGGAGCGCAGATGCTTTTGCCGGCCGGATACAAAAAGAGGACCTGAAATTAACCGGACAGGTCCGGTGGTCTTATCTGGGATCTGAGGAAGATTTCCCTCAATTTTTCAAAAACGCAGGCAAGTTGGAAATTATTCCCGACAATCCACCAGCTTTGGAAGAACAAAAGAATGATGAAACTCCAAGAGAAAAGCATAATCAAGACCCCGAATTCCTTGAAAAAATCAGAGAGGCAACCATGCCCAATAGAATTCAAAGACCTGTTTTCAGGCTTCCTTGATTAATAGCGCTCACCATGTACAAACCCGGCGAAACATTAATACTTCTGGCTTTGGCCATGTTTTGCCTTGCGGGGTGCAGTGCCCAAAAGACCGGACCGGTAAACTTCCATGTTGAGCCTGCCGTAACATCCAATCCGGCTTTAATAGCCGTATCCCAAAAAACATTTGTATCCGGAGATGAAATTCCCTTACATCTCAGGCAGGTTGCCGAGGCCCTGGCCCGCAAATTTACCGATCATCCCGAACCTTTTTCTCATGCGCTCTTCCTGGACGATGCAAATCCCCAACCTGTAATATGGCTTAGAAACCAGGACTTTCGCATTCAGGGCATAGACCTGGTGAGCTACCGTATGGAAAACAATGACCCTGGACCAGACCTGATCACTCTGGAAATGAGGATGAACTTCAAAGATGATCTGCACAGGACTGCTTCTCTTGCCATCAAGGCAAGCTATGAGTCAGGCCCTGAAGAACAGGTCATCATCAGTACCTCGGTCAGGGATATGGAGCCTTATTTTCCGGAAACTCAGGCATTTATGATTGAAGAAAACCTCTGGGAAGAGATTGGTTTTCAGGACAATGATTTTTTCGGATTCTACGAGGGCATAATTTCCAGGGCTGTTTCCCTCACCCCTACTGATGAAGACAGGCGGACCAGACTAAGGCTGGATGGCATGTCTGTTTATGAAAGACTTGGCAGCATTCCGCAATCCGGACGAAAAAATTACTGGATAGTTGTTTTCACGATGGACCGACTGAGCCGTGATGCCGGTTTTGAGATTTTTGCTTCAGGCACTCCGGACGGTCAAAGCTGGGTTGATAAGGTTCAATACCATGATTTTGACGGTTGGCGGGTGGCAATGTTTCCCATATCCCTTGTCCTTGACTGGGAGATTTACTACATAAGCGCTCTTTATACTTCACAGGAAAACATTTTTTCTGAATTCCGGGAACGGATTCGCGTCGGTCTGTTTGTCACAGAGCGGAACTACCGGGACTGGCCGGCTTTTGATAATGAAACCGCAGCCCAGGGTCCGCTGGCAAGATGCGGCTTTTTGCTTAATCCTGAAGTCAGCCAGGATGCTGAAATAATTCAATCCAGATTAAGAGATCTGGGATTGATCCTGGAAGTTACAGGGCAATGGACCCGGCTGTCTGCAGAAGCCCTTAATTTCTTTCAGCAGCAAAAGGGCCTTTTGCCCACGGGCAAATGGGATCCTGACACCCAGAGAGAGCTTTTCTGGAACTCAGGATCATAGCAGAATCTGCATATCTGACTGTTGAAAATTTCCCAATTGCTGCGTCGTCCCGCACTTACATGAGCAGATTAATCTTCAGCGCTATAAAAACCTTCAACTCAGTGCCGGACTGTCGCTTGAAATTTTTGAACAATCTGCCGGGTATGACTTTTCAAATCGCTGATATACCTCACAAACTCATACCCACAAGCTCTCCGAACTCCCTGCATCCGACCCTTGTGGATCCTTTTATCTGAGTGGCCAGATCCACGGTTACTTTTTTGCTCTTGATCACCTTTTCCACGGCCTCGTATATGAGTCCGGCCGCTTTTCCCCATCCGGCGTGCTCCAGGAGCATTGCCCCTGATAGAATAAGGCTGCCCGGGTTGGCCATGTCTTTGCCGGCGATAGTTGGTGCGGTGCCATGGGTAGGCTCAAAAAAGGCCAGACTGTCGCTCATGTTCACCCCGGGGGCCAGGCCGAGCCCCCCAACCTGGGCTGCCAGTGCGTCGGACAGATAGTCTCCGTTCAGGTTGGTCGTGGCGATAACGCTATACTGTTCCGGCCTCATAAGCACTTCCTGAAACATGGCGTCGGCAATGCGGTCATTGATAACCAAACCTTTTTTTCCACTGCCGGCCTCATCTTCGGTAATCGTCAGGCCTGAGAATTCATCCCTGGCCAGTTCATAACCCCAGGTCCTGAAGGCGCCCTCAGTGAATTTCATGATATTTCCCTTATGAACCAGAGTCACGCTGGGTCTACCCTGATCCACGGCGTATTGGACCGCCTTTCTGACCAGCCTTTTGCAGCCCTTTTCAGTCACGGGCTTAAGCCCTATGGCCGCGCTTTCTGAAACACTTACCTTCAGTTCATCGCGCAAAAAAGAAATCAGCCTTCTCGCTTCAGACGTATTCGCTGCCCATTCAATGCCCGCGTAAACATCCTCGGTGTTCTCCCTGAAAACCACCATATCAACCAGGTCAGGTCTTTTAAGGGGGGACTCTATGCCCTGAAAATAACGCACCGGCCTGATGCAGGCATACAGATCAAGGGTCTGCCTCAGGGTTACGTTAAGACTTCTGAAACCTCCGCTCACCGGGGTGGCCAGAGGTCCTTTGATGGCCAGGGAAGCCTTGTCAAGACTGTCAAGGGTGGACTGAGGCAGATAATCCCCTGTCTCAGCATATGCCTTTTCTCCGGCCAGCAATTCTATCCATTCCAGTTCATGTTTTCCTTTGTAGGCCTGTTCCAGAGCTTTCTCCAGCACAGGCCTGGCAGCGTTCCAGACTTCAGGCCCTATTCCGTCTCCCTGTATGTAGTAAACAGTTTTTCGCACGATTAATCTTCTCCTTAA
>SKKD01000136.1 GCA_007121655.1 Desulfonatronovibrio sp.
CCTAAAGATCCCATGGATGAAAAAAATATTATTCTTGAGATCAGGGCCGGCACAGGAGGCGAAGAAGCTGCTCTTTTCGCTGCGGATCTTTTTCGCATGTATTCGCGTTACGCTGAAAACAATCACTGGAAGGTGGAATTGTTAAGCGTAAACGAGACAGGCTCCGGAGGATTCAAGGAAGTAATCGCCTCAATTGCAGGAAATCATGTTTTCAGCAGGCTTAAATATGAATCAGGAGTTCACAGGGTGCAGAGAGTCCCGGAAACAGAGTCTCAGGGACGGATTCATACCTCCGCAGTAACCGTGGCTATTCTTCCTGAAGCAGAAGAGGTGGACCTTAAAATAGATCCAAATGAACTCAGGTTGGATGTATTCAGATCATCGGGTCCAGGCGGGCAGAGCGTGAACACTACTGATTCCGCTGTTCGGATAACTCATGTGCCTACAGGGATGGTGGTTATCTGTCAGGATGAGAAGTCGCAGCACAAAAACAGGGCAAAGGCCATGAAGGTACTTCGATCAAGGCTTCTCAGCCTTATGGAGGATGAGCAAAAGAAAGAGCTTGACGCTAATCGCAAGGCCCAGGTTGGTTCTGGTGACCGCTCAGAAAGAATCAGGACTTATAATTATCCCCAGGGAAGAGTCAGCGATCATAGGATTAATCTTACCCTTTATAATCTTGACGCAATCATGGAGGGCCAGCTTGACGACATAATCGGCCCCCTTGTTCAGAATTTTCAGGCTGAAGCCCTTAAGGAAGCTAAAGCGGCATAGCAGTCGTTGCGTGGAAATTCCTGAAAACCCAGCTTTAAAGGATTTTTTAACGGCTGATAACAAAATTTGGAAACATCATCTTATTTAATCAAGGAAGCGGCAGTTGCCCTGGGCAAAGCCAAAGTTGATTCTCCCCGCCTTTCAGCCCGTCTTATCATGGCCCTGGTTCTAGATTGCTCCCAGGAAAAACTTTTCACCTACCCTGATCGTGTTCTAAGCGAAGAAAATATCATCCGCTTCAGAAGCCTGGTTGCCAGGCGAATTCAGGGTGAACCATTGTCATACATTGCCGGCCAAAAAGAGTTTTACGGTTTGGAGTTTGTTGTGAATGAGAATGTGCTCATTCCCAGGCCGGAAACGGAGATCCTGGTTGAAATGGTGATTAATCATTACAAATCCTGCCGGAAACCTGTGTTTGCGGATATTGGTACAGGTAGCGGAGCCATTGCTGTAACCATCGCCCTTGAAATAGCTTCCTGTCTAGGCCTGGCCTGTGATATCAGCCTGCAAGCCATCAGGATTGCCCGGGTTAACGCCTTAAAACACGGTGTTCAAAACAGGATATGTTTTTTCAAGTCTGACCTGGGTATGGGAATAAAGCCGCACAGCCTTGATTTTATCATATCCAACCCGCCTTATCTCTCAAAAGAAGAGTTTGCTGAAACCAGCATTGAGGTTTCAAGATATGAGCCGGTACAGGCTTTGGTTTCTCCTGAAGGAGGCCTCTTCCATTTTAGACGGCTTGAAAAAATTGCAGGTTTTTTGTTAAAGAAGAATGGAATGCTTTTTCTGGAAATCGGAAAAGATCAGGGAACCCGGGTTGCAGACATTTATTCCAAATGGAAAGATGTTGCTGTACATAAGGACCTGGCAGATCGTGACCGTGTTTTGTCATGTATCAACACATAGAAAGTAATTACCTTGTCCGGCTGTTTTCCGGCGATCGGCTAGACCGAGAAAATCAACATAACATTACATGATGCTTTCAGGCTGGGCAACGATGAGCCTGTATTCACCCTTGAAGACATTTTTTTTCAGGACCCTGTCCTCGCATGGACTCAGGTTTTCCTGATTCAGAAGCTCGTAAAAGTCCTTTTCATAGGTAACCTTTCCAAAATCAACAGTGGTCAGAAACTTTAGCCTCGGCTTTACAAATTCCATAATTTTTGACCTGTTTTTAAACATGGTCTGAAAAAATACCACCTTGCCTTCAGGTTTAAGCCATTCCTTGGCCTTTTCCAGAACCTGTTTCTGATCATTCATAAGCATGAAACTCATGCCGAAAAAAACATAATCATAACATAAATTTCTGGGGGGCTTAAAAGAGGCAACTGATTGATGAAATACTTTAACCTGGTTATCCAGCCGGAATGTTTTAATCATTTTCCTGCAGTGAATGAGATAATGTCTGTTGATATCGAGGCCGGTTATCTGTAGATTTTTTTCTTTGATAAGTTTGTGATTTTTTTTGATCATTATGCCGTTTCCAATTCCAACATCAAGGATTCTGGCATTTTCAGGATAAAGCTGGAGACAGTTTTTATAGCAAAGTTTTGTTGTATCGCTGATAATTAAATTATAAAGATTATTGACCATTTTTTGCTCCGCAAATTATCGTATTGATATGAAAAAGTTTAGGTTAAAATGAAAAAATAAGTAGCATTCTATTCATATGCAAATACCAGACATGGTCCATCTTTGCAATCAAGTATGCCCGGGTTACAGTTTTTTTCATGATAGTCATTGGCAATACAAACGATTTTTCCAACTTTACAAGTTTTAAATCATAAGGCATTATTAATACTTTTCAGTTTGAATTTCGTGAATATGGTTTCCACTATATTTTTTTGGCTGATTGGTCCAGTCAGGAGTGAATGTGAAAAAAGATTTTTTAACCATACTGGGCCTTGCCCAACAGGAAGCTCATGAATTGGTTCGCCGGGCCAAGGAAATGAAAGACTCCGGTCACCGGTCCAATATCCTGGAGAACAAAAGCTTTATTTTAATTTTTGAAAAAGCTTCCACCAGGACTAAAGTATCATTTGAAGTCGGAATCAGGCATCTTGGCGGGCATTATGTTTTTATGGCTTCCAAGGACTCCCAGCTGGGCAGAAGTGAGCCTCTGAAAGATACTGCCAGGGTTCTTTCGCGTTATGCAGATGGCCTTATAGTCAGGACTTACGGTCAGGCAAGGCTTGAAGAACTCGCCAGGCACAGTTCCGTTCCCGTAATTAACGCCCTGACTGATGAGCATCATCCGTGCCAGGTCATGAGTGATCTTTTGACTATCTATGAGCTGACCCCGGATTTTAATGATCTGATCATTACCTGGATAGGAGATGGAAACAACATGGCCCAATCCTGGATTAATGCTGCCGCATGTTTTCCTTTTCAGCTTAAGATGGCTTTTCCCGAGGGCTACGGGCCAAGGGAAGACCTGATCGAGCAGGCATTGAATATGGGAGCAAAAATTTTCATTACTCATGATCCTGCTGAAGCTGTTCAGGGAGCAAACTATGTCAATACCGATGTCTGGGCTTCAATGGGCAGGGAACAGGAGCAGGATAAGAGAGCAAGCGTTTTTAAAGGCTTTACACTGAATGAAGAACTTTTGAGACTGGCCGACCACAACGTTAAAGTCCTGCACTGTCTGCCTGCCCACCGCGGCGAAGAAATTACTGACCAGGTGATCGAAGGCAAATGGTCCATAGTCTGGGATCAGGCTGAAAACAGGCTGCACATGCAGAAGGCTATCCTGGAATGGATCGTTACACCTGGTAATTAATCATACTGTCCAGGGTTTAAAGTATTTGGAGATTATGATGAGAGATATTAAGAAAGTTGTTCTGGCCTATTCCGGTGGGTTGGATACCTCGGTAATTTTGAAGTGGATAAAAAAGACATATGATTGCGAGGTAATTACCTTTACTGCCGATCTGGGACAGGAAGAGGAGTTGACCGGCCTTGAGCATAAGGCCCTTTCCACTGGAGCGTCAAAGGTTTACATAGAGGATTTGCAGGAAGAGTTTGCCAAAGATTTTGTTTTTCCAATGTTCAGGGCCGGGGCTGTCTATGAGGGCAGATATCTGCTTGGGACATCCATTGCCAGGCCGCTGATAGCCAGAAGAATGGTGGAAATAGCTCTTGAGGAAGGTGCACAGGCCGTGGCCCACGGAGCAACAGGCAAGGGAAATGACCAGGTAAGATTTGAGCTGACGGTCATGGCTTTGGAGCCTTTGCTTAAAACCATTGCACCCTGGAGAGAGTGGGACCTGAATTCCAGATCTGATTTAATAGCCTTTGCCAGGGATAATAATATCCCCATACCCCTGACTAAGGAAAAACCTTACAGTTCAGACCGCAATCTTCTGCATTTATCTTTTGAAGGTGGCGAGCTGGAAGATCCGTGGACAGAACCGGGACCCGGCAGTTATCAATTATCCCTGCCTCCGGAACAAGCACCTGATGAACCTCAGGTCATCATCATAGGTTTTGAAAAGGGAAATCCGGTCAGCATTGATGGTCAAAAACTGACTCCGGCAGGGATTTTCAAAAGGCTTAATACCCTTGGAGGAAGACACGGCATTGGACGTCTGGATATGGTTGAAAACAGATTTGTGGGCATGAAGTCCAGAGGAATTTATGAAACACCTGGTGGAACAATTCTTTTTGTTGCCCACAGAGACCTTGAGGGGTTGTGTCTTGACCGTGAAAGCATGCATCTCAAGGACGAACTGGTAACCAAATATGCAGGCCTCGTATACAATGGTTTTTGGTATGCGCCGGAAAGAGAGGCTTTGCAGGCCCTGGTCGACAAGACCCAGGAAAGAGTAACCGGTGAAGTAAAACTTAAGCTTTACAAAGGGTGCGTTTATCCATTGGGCAGACGTTCGGACTATTCTCTTTACAATGTTGATCTGGCCACATTTGAAGAAGACCAAGTCTACGACCAGCATGATGCAGCCGGTTTTATAAAGTTGAACGGGTTAAGACTTATGACCATAAGCGGCTTAGACAAGAAAAATAGATGAACAATGATAATGAAAGTTCCAAACTGTGGGGGGGGAGGTTTGAAAAAAGAACATCTTCCCTTGTTGAAGAGTTTACCCAGTCTCTGGATTATGATAGATATCTGTATGTCCATGACATTGCAGGATCAATTGCCCATGCCAGGATGCTTGCAAGCAGGAGCGTGATTACTCCGGAAGAATCAACTCTGATTATAGATGGCCTGAAACAGGTTCAAAGGGAAATACAGTCCGGCAAATTTTCCTGGAGCACTGAACTTGAAGACGTACACATGAACATCGAAAAACGTCTGACAGAGATTGTCGGCCCTGTGGGTCAGAAGCTGCATACCGGGAGAAGCCGAAATGATCAGGTTGCCCTAGATTTCAGGCTATTTGCAATTGAAAGTCTTGCTTCCTGGCAAAAAGAGCTTAGAGATC
>SKKD01000176.1 GCA_007121655.1 Desulfonatronovibrio sp.
AGCCAAGGCATATGCGGGTGGTCCTGGGCGATCAAACAGAAAAGATCTTTGGATATCATGATTACAGCAGGTATCTAAAGAGCCTCCTGACCCGTTTTATGAAGCGGACAGGACAAAGTAAAGACAGACATGCTACTTACCCTGACCCCTGCGAACATTGTGATTTGTGTAAATGGCTTGAGCTTTGCGAGAAAAAGCGCCTGGATGATGACCATTTGTGTCAGGTAGCAGGTATTACAAAAGTCCAAATCAAAAAGATGCAAGATTTTGGGGTAAATACTTTGGAAAAGCTGGGCAGCCTTGAGCCGAATAGCAGGATCCCAAGCATGGCTCAACAAACTAGTGAAAAAATAATTAGACAGGCTTGTTTGCAGCTCAAAGCCAAGCTTACAGGAGAGAATCACCTTGAAATATTGCCGGTGCCAGAAGACGAAATTCAAGGCTTTGCCAGACTGCCCAAACCTTCTGATGGTGACATGTTTTTTGACATGGAGGGCAACCCCATGGAGGAAGGAGGCCTTGAATACCTTTTCGGAGTATATCTCTTGGAGCAGGAAAAGGAAGACTTTAAAACCTTCTGGGCTCACAGTCGGGAAGAGGAAAAAAATGCATTTGAGCAGTTTATGGATTTTGTCACTGCCAGACTAAAAAAATATCCTGACGCCCACATATATCATTATGCCCATTATGAAGAGACTGCCCTGAAAAAACTCATGTCCCTGCACGGGACACGTGAAGCTGAAGTGGACAATTTGCTCAGAGCTGGTAAGCTTATTGATTTGTACAAGGTGGTCCGGGAAGGCATCCGGGTTTCTGAACCTGGATACTCCATTAAGAATCTTGAGCATTTTTATATGCAGGGAAGACAGGGAGATGTTCAGAATGCTGGGGCCAGCATAGTCTTTTATGAGCGCTGGAAAGAAATAAAAGATGATGATTTGCTCAGGAAGATTCAGGACTACAATTACGATGATGTGCTTTCCACTTATCTGCTCAGACAGTGGTTGCTGACATTAAGGCCTGACAATCTGCCCTGGGCCGGGAAGTCTGGAAAAAAAGAAAAAGTTCAGGCTTTGGCCGAATTGAGTGAACATGAACAGCTCATTGAGGATTACCGGATAGCCATGGTGGAGCATCTACCAGAAGACAGAACCCTGTGGAGCAGAGATCATCATGTTCAGGAGCTCACTTGGCAGATGCTTGATTTTTACCGGCGGGCTGACAAGCCCCAGTGGTGGTCCATGTTTTCGCGAAAGGAAATGAATGAGCAGGAACTGATTGAAGATGTTGAAAGTATAGGCGGAGCAAAACCTGACTCTTCGGTTCCGGCAAAACAGGTCAAGAAGTCCAATCGCTGGACTTGTGTGTTTCCGGAACAGGAGACCAAAATCAAGGCTGGAGACAATGTTATCTGTATCCAAAATGATGCTCCATTGCATGATATTGAAATAGACGAATCCAAAGGCCGGGTCAGCTTCACCATGTCAGCCTCTTCCAGCCTGCACTCCAAATTCGGCATATGCCCTGGAAAGCCCATTAACAATAAGGTTCTCAAGGAAGCTGTTTTCCGGTTTGCAGATAGTCTGATTGCAGGTGAGGATAGATACAGGGCGGTCAAGTCACTGCTCAGGCATGATTTGCCGGATATCAAGGGGCACTCTGAAAACGAGCCCATCATAAAAGAAGGAAGTCCTGTCCTGCCCCAGATATCCAGTGTGATATCAAATTTGGATCACAGCTATATTTTTGTCCAGGGGCCTCCTGGCTCGGGCAAGACTTATACCGGTTCTCATGTTATTGTTGATCTTCTTAAGCAGGGCTACAGAGTCGGAGTTTCTTCCAACAGTCACAAGGCCATCAACAACCTGCTTCAGGCTATAGAAAAGGTAGCCCTAGAAAAGAAGATAGTCTTTCAGGGTGCAAAAAAATGTACTCAGGGCAATGAGGGCAGCAAACTGAAAGGAGAGATTATTCAGGATGTGTTTTCAAATGATGAGGCAGCTTCTCCTGCCAATCAGCTTGTAGCGGGGACTGCCTGGCTTTTTTCGCGACCCGAAATGGATGGGCAGCTGGATTTTCTTTTTATTGACGAGGCAGGTCAGGTAGCCTTGGCCAATCTGGTGGCCATGAGCACAAGTTCCAGAAATCTGGTCCTTCTAGGTGACCAGATGCAGTTGGGGCAGCCTATTCAAGGCGTGCATCCTGGAAGATCAGGTGAATCTTCTCTTGAATACCTGCTCAACGGTTTGGCTACCATTCCTCAGGAGCAGGGCATATTCCTGGGGATTACCTGGCGTATGCATCCGGATGTATGCGCTTTGATTTCTGACATGATCTATGAAAGCAGGCTTGAACCTGAGACCCAGAACATTAATCAAAAGATAATATTAAATAACGATAATCATCCTGATGTATTTCCAACAGGAGTCAGATATATACCAGTGAATCATAATGCCTGCTCCCAAAAAAGCGTGGAAGAAGCAGAGATTGTTAAAGAATTGGTAAGAAGTCTGACAAAACAACAATATCAGGATAGAAATGAAAAAATTCATCCCCTAAAGCTTGATAACATCCTTATTGTCGCCCCTTACAACATGCAGGTTAATCTTCTAAAGTCAGTTCTTCCAAGACAAGCTCGGATTGGAACTGTTGATAAATTCCAGGGGCAACAGGCTGAAGTTGTAATAGTATCTATGGCCACATCCAACGAAGAATTCCTCCCAAGACATATAGGCTTTCTGTACAGCAAAAACCGCCTAAACGTTGCGATTTCCCGAGCAAAATGCCTAGCAATTGTTATTGCTAACCCAGATCTTATGACCATTAAATGCTCTCAGCCGGAACAGGTTGCATTGGTTAATGCCCTGTGCTGGGTGCGAGAGTATTCGGACTCATTTGTTTCAGCGCCTCCGCTTTGACTTTGTAAAGCATAAGGGGCTTTTGAATAATGGAAAGCTTGACCTTTAGGTAGCAACACTATTTTTTTGTCTGTAAAATTAGCTTATTAACCAGAGGATGTGCCGTTAAACCCCACTTAATAAAAGACAGATTCAGTGGCTGCCTGTTAGGCCCGGCCGCGGGTGATGCGCTGAGGCCAACCGTGAAGTTCATGCCCGGAGGGAGCTTAAAACCTTTGAAAGATATATCGGTGACGGGTCCCTTTTAAGCTGCGCCCCTGGCAGTGGACTGATGACACCTCAATAGCCCTGTGACCGGCAGAGAATCTGGCTGGAAATGGAGACAGGTTTGATGCCAGGGATCAGGTGGAAAGATATTACAATACGCATCCATAAAGTAAAGAGGTAGACATGCTTAATCAAGCCCTGGAAAAGAATTTCGGATTTACCGGGTTCAAACCCGGACAAAAACAGGTCATTGAAAAAATCATGCGGGGCAGGTCCTGCCTGGCAGTGTTTCCTACAGGAGCAGGCAAGTCCATGTGCTACCAGCTGCCTGCTGTGTTGCTGCCTCACATGACCCTCGTGGTATCGCCCCTGCTCAGCCTGATGAAAGACCAGGTTGATTTTCTGCAGGGCAGATCAATACCCGCTGCCAGGCTGGATTCTTCCCTTTCTTCTGAAGACTATATGAATATTCTTGGTCAAGCCAAGAATGGTAAACTCAAGATACTTATGATCGCTGTGGAACGGTTTAAGAATGAGCGGTTCAGGCAGCATCTGAAGCAGATGCGCGTATCTTTGATGTTGGTGGATGAAGCGCACTGCATATCGGAATGGGGGCACAATTTTCGCCCTGACTATCTTAAACTTCCGGTATACAGGCGGGAATTTAATATCCAGCAGGTTCTGCTGCTGACAGCGACAGCCACACCGAGAGTCATGCTGGATATGTGCGCCAGGTTTGACGTGGATAAAAGTGATGTTGTGGTTACTGGGTTTCACCGTCCCAACCTGGTGCTGAAGGTAGCTCCCATCCCAGAGGCTGACAAAGCAAATCTCCTGATCCAGCGTCTGCTGGAGTCCAGGGAAGCGCCGACAATTGTATACGTTACTTTGCAGAAAACAGCGGAAACAGTGGCAGATATTCTTGCTGATGCCGGAATTGAAGCCAAGGCCTATCACGCGGGGATGTCCAATGAGCAGAGAGAATCCATCCAGAATGAGTTCATGTCCGGTAAAGTCCATTGCGTTGTGGCCACCATTGCCTTTGGTATGGGCATTGATAAAAATAACATTCGCAGGGTCATTCACTATGATCTGCCCAAATCCATTGAAAACTACAGTCAGGAAATCGGGCGGGCAGGACGTGACGGAAAAGAGTCCCTGTGCCTGGCATTGGCCAACAAGGACAAATTGAATGTTCTGGAAAATTTTGTTTACGGCGATATGCCGGAAAAGCAGAGCATTGCAAAGCTTCTAAGGATCATTGCTTCCAGCGAGGATGATGAGCTGCACTTAAGCCTATATTCCCTGTCCAATGAGTTGACTATCCGACTGCTTCCGTTAAAAACTTTACTGGTATATCTGGAATTGGAAACAATCCTTGAGTCCCGTGCTTCCTACTATTCCCAGTATTCATTTCAGCCCGTGAAAGACCTTGAGGATATTTGCCAGAGCTTTCAGGGTGAAAGACTGGAATTTGTGCGTACCATCTTCAGACACTGCCAGGCCAAACGAACCTGGACTCATGTAGATATTGATGCGGCTGCGGCTGAAACAGGCTCTCCAAGGCAGCGGGTGGTGACAGCCCTGGAATATTTTCATGAACAGAACTGGATACTGCTCAGGGCCTCAAGCTCCATGGATGTTTTTCGAATCATGAACAGGCAGTTTGACCAGCAGATCTTGACTGAAAAGCTTTATTCACTGTTTAAAAACAAAGAGGACCATGAGATAGGCCGAATTCATCTTGTGCTGCGTTTTCTGCAAAGCTCTCCCTGTCTGAGCTTCAACCTGGCCAAGTATTTCGGGGAACAAATGCCTGAAGGATCTTGCGGAAAGTGTTCAGTTTGCCTTGATGGACGACCAGCGGTCCTGGAAAGGACGAAAAGACTTTCTACCTTATCAGGGCCGGACAAACTGGACTTGCTTGCCGGAGCTGCAGAATTTCTGGACCAGGAGGCAAGTCTGTCCAATCTTGCCAGGTTTTTGTGCGGAGTAAACTCGCCGATATTGACAAAACTCAAGGCCTCTAAAACGCCAATTTTCGGGCAGCTGCAGGATTATCCATTTGCCGAGGTACGAAATTGGATTGAAAAACATGTCCCATAAGTCAGATAATACGCTTTCGCGGGCAACACTAGACGATATGCCCCAATAGCCCGAGATTTAGGGAGGCAAAACCGAAAAAGATTAAAGTGAAAAATTCCTGAAAAATGGAAAGAATTAAGTTTGTCCCAAAACCCCTACGCCTGCACACAGCTTTGACTCTGGCACGGACAAGCCGTCTTTACAGATTGGTTTCCATGAATAACTTATATATGGTCCATTGCTTTTAAGCTTAAAGAATCAGATCTTATCAGGTTTTGCATGGGGGAAACAAATGCAGGGTGCATGCTTTAAGGCTGTTTTTGTAGGGATCCTGATTTTTCTTATTTGCATCATTAATCATATGCCAATCAAAGCCTTTAACATTATTGGCGATAATAAAGACTTTGCGATAATTGAAATTGAAGGATCGGCATTCGACTCAGGATCGCCTGAGCCAGGCGGTCCCCCTGATAGACAAGGGAAGCCGAATAATCCCACCCAAGCCTACAGTCATGGAAATCCCAGCAGTGAAGAGCAGTTAGTGCTTGAACTAATCAACGCTACCAGGTCTGATCCCCAAGCTGCTGCCGCCAATCATGGAATCGATCTGAACGAAGACTTACCTCCCGGAACTATTTCAAACTCTCCCAAGCAGCCACTGGCCTTTAACCCGAAATTGATTGCCGCGGCCCGTGATCATAGCCAGTGGATGTTTGATGCCCAGACGTTTTCCCATACCGGTCAAGGCGGCAGTTCCTCAGAGGACCGGATACAAGATGCCGGATACGAGTTAACCGGTTCATGGGTTCAGGGTGAAAATCTGGGGACATCGGGTACATCCGCGCCATTTGATGTCTTGAGTCACTTACACCTGATTATTGACGACCTGTTTCTGAGTCCCGATCACAGGGTTGTTACCCTGACTGAGAATTTTAATGAGATAGGAGTTGGGAGCCTGACTGGAAGTTTTCAAGGAGTTAACACCCTGATGGTGACGCAAAAATTCGCCACAAGCGCTTTCACCCCAAAGTCCTTTCTCGTTGGTGTGGTCTATGAGGATTCCAATGGTAATGATCGATACGACATTGGAGAAGGCTTGCAGGGAATTACCATCACTCCCGACAGGGGCTCCTGGTACTCAGAAACATCCGAGTCAGGAGGCTTTGCTATTCCCCTGCCGGATTCCAGTGGAACATTGAATGTGACAGCATCCAGCCAAAAACTTTCTCAGTCTGTAACAAAAGAAATTAATATGACGGGAGAAAATGTGAAACTCGATTTTGTAATATCTGAGTAAGTTGTTTTTGTGCGAATCATCGTTTCTAAACTCCTGGAATGACAGATGTCTGTTATCTTGGAATTTTGCCTTGCACCTGAAAATTTTTTGACGGGCTTTTCAAATGTGACTTTCAGTCTTTTAATAAAAAATGCACTTTCTTTAAAATTTTAGTTGACAAGCACTAAAAATTGAAATTATCTTCTAATTCATGTTAAACAATAATCTAAACTTCAGCCACACCAATTTTTATTTTTGGTATTTTTATTTTATCAGGACCTGTGGTCTGGAGGGAAAGGTTTAATCTAGCACACTTTTAAACTTACAATCCAAAGGGCCGCAGGCATAAGCCGGCGGCCCTTTTTTTGTATCATAAGACCGGGTCGCGGGAAAGCCTCTGGCCTTAAACAAGGAGGGGAAAAAGATGCACTTGGGAAAAGCAATCAGACTGGAAAGGATTTTCAACCGGAATACAGGGAGGACAATTATTGTTCCCCTTGATCACGGGGTAACAGTAGGTCCTATTTACGGCCTGGTAGATCTAAGAGCGACAGTAGGCAAAATTGCCGAGGGCGGAGCCAATGCAGTGGTCATGCACAAAGGTCTGGCAAGGTGCGGACATAGGGGAGAGGGAAGCGATGTGGGACTCATTGTTCATTTGTCTGCCAGCACAGCTATTTCTCCTTATCCTAACGCCAAGACACTGGTTGCCTCGGTGGAAGACGCCATCAAGCTTGGTGCTGACGCAGTTTCGGTTCATGTTAATCTTGGAGATGAAACTGAGAGAGATATGTTAAGAGATCTGGGTTCGGTTGCTTCCAGTGCCAATGAATGGGGCATGCCATTACTGGCCATGGTTTATGCCAGAGGACCCAAGGTTAAGAATGAGTATGACCTGGATGTGGTCAGTCATTGCGCCAGGGTAGGTGAGGAGCTTGGTGCCGACGTGGTCAAAGTACCATATACCGGAGAAATGGACAGTTTTTCCAAAGTGGTTGAATCATGCTGCATTCCGGTGGTTATCGCCGGAGGTCCCAAGCTGGATAATGGCCGTAACCTGATTCAGATGGTTCATGATGCAATAGCTGCAGGAGGTGCGGGTCTATCAATCGGTCGGAATATCTTCCAGCATGATGATCCGTCTCTGCTTATAAAGATATTAAATGAAGTCGTGCATAACGACGTAGAAATTGACGAGGCTATGGAGATGCTTGAAAAACCCTGACTTGGCGTTGAAATTATCTCAGTTGCCGCACCGCGTCTAAAAGTTCAAACTCTTATGTATGGAAGAATACGCCCCAGTGAAACGAAAGAAGGTTTCACGGGGTAAACTTTGACCTTGAGCTTTTTGTTCTTTGCACTTGAATTTTTGAACGTCCCTGTTGTGTGAAGGGATTTTGACATTCTGTTAACAGGCTCAAAATACGGACCGGAATTTATAATGAAGAAAAAAATATATTTTAAAGCTGTGCCCTTTGATAAAGAAATGCTCACTCTTGCCCTGGAGTCAGGAGTTGATGCCATCCTTGCCGAGAAAGAAGACATTGAGAATATATCGGTTCTCGGCAGGACTGAAGTCCTGGATATTAAAGACTTCAGCTTTATGAAGATCGGCCGGAAAGAAGATGAGGACGCTGTTGTAGATCTGATAAGATCCGGGAAAAAAGTCGTTCTTTCCAGAGACGTAGAGATCATCCCGGTGGAAAATATTCTGGCCCAGGTGGCTGATGTCGGAATGGAGGCAGGTTCTCTAACGGGTCTTGAAACAGCCTTGGGAATCCTGGAAAAAGGGGTTGGATACCTGGTGGTTGACCAGGAAAGCGCATCAGAGCTTAAAGAAATGGTCAAGAAGGTTAAGCAGGACCAGGGAAAAATAGATCTTGTTCCCGGGAAAATATCCCGGATCACGCCCATCGGCCTTGGACACAGGGTGTGCGTGGATACCATTTCACTGCTTAACACAGGACAGGGAATGCTGGTAGGCAACTCAAGCGCGTTCACCTTTCTGGTCAATGCCGAGACAGAGTCAAACCCGTATGTGGCAGCCAGGCCTTTCAGAATTAATGCCGGGGCGGTTCACTCCTACGCCTGTCTTCCACAGGATAAAACCACCTATCTTGAAGAGCTGTCTCCCGGTGACGAGGTTCTCATCGCTTCAAGCGAGGGCGGCAGTTTTTCTGCTGTGGTGGGCAGGATCAAGATAGAGATCAGGCCAATGCTGCTTATTACCGCAGATTTTGAAGGAAGCGAGGGAAGCGTCATTCTGCAAAACGCCGAAACCATCAGGCTGGTCAGCAAGAATGGAAAACCGGTAAGTGTGGTAAAGCTCAAGGTTGGAGACGAAATCCTGTGCAAGACGGATAAAGCAGGAAGACATTTTGGGATGCGCATTCAAGAAGAAATCAGGGAAAAATAACCATGGATCAGGAACAAAGCCTTAAAGATATCCGGAAGCAGATAAGCGCCATAGATGAAGACATTGTTGATCTTTTGAACAGACGGGCCTCTCTGAGTTTACAGGTGGGTGAGATAAAATCCAGGTCTCAGGACAGTGTATTCAAGCCGTTTCGGGAAAAAGAAGTCATGAACGCCTTAGCAGGGAAAAATAAAGGACCTCTTCCGGAAGATCACTTAAGGGCGGTATACCGGGAAATTTTTTCGTCATCAAGAAGCCTGCAGCAAAAGCAGACAGTGGTTTACCTGGGACCTGAAGGAACTTTTTCCTACTTTGCCGGGGTGGAATACCTGGGCCAGAGCGCTGATTTTTTTTCAAAAAATAGTCTGGAAGATGTGTTCAGAGCTGTGGACAACCGGGAAGCCGAGTTGGGCATAATTCCTCTGGAAAATTCGCTTCAAGGCAGCGTGGGTCAGAGTCTCGACCTTTTTCTCAAGTTTGAGATTTTTATTCATGCAGAGGTTTTTTGCCGGATCAGTCATTCCCTGCTTACTCAGGAAAAAGCAATCGCGGATATTAAAAAAGTATACTCTCATCCCCAGGCTTTGCAGCAATGTTCAATCTGGCTCAGAACAAACCTGCCGGGAGTTGCCGTAATTCCGGAAGAAAGCACTGCCTCTGCGGCCAGGAGAGCCGCCGGAGAAAAAGGGGCCGCAGCTTTGGGGCATAAAAAACTGGCCGGGATATTTCATCTGGATGTCTTTGAGCAGGGGCTGGAAGACTTTCCTGATAATTGGACCCGGTTTCTGGTTATAAGCAGTTCACCTCCTGAATCAGGTAACCGGGAAAAAACTTCATTGCTGTTTACCGTCATGGATAAGCCTGGTTCTCTGGTCGCAGCCTTGAATGTATTATCCAGAAAAGGAATAAATATGAAAAAGCTGGAATCAAGGCCCATGCGGATGGAAAAATGGAGATATGTTTTTTTTACCGATGTGGAATGCGACCTTGTTTCTGAGGAATACACGGATGTCCTAAGGGAGCTTGGAGAAAGCTGTCATTTTTTGCGAATTCTCGGCAGCTACCCTCATGGGCCGCAGATAACAGCTTGACGCGATGTTTAAACAAAAAACTTTTCACCTGTTCGTCATGCCGGCGAATGCCGGTATCCTGGTTCTTTTTATTGCCCGGACTCCGGACCGAGCCCGACGTGACAGAACTTAACAAACCCGGATACATAAATGAACAACATAGAACTTATTACCCTTAATGCGCCTTCTTCCAAGTCCATGTCCCACCGGGCCCTGCTGACAGCCGGATTGGCTGAGGGCACGTCCAGGTTGAGGAATATTCTTGAAAGTGACGATCTGTCCCATACCCGGATGTGCCTGGAGGCCATTGGCGCGAAATTTTCTAAGTCAGGACCGGATTTGATGGTTAAAGGCGTGGGCGGAAATATATCCGCAGAGCCCGGAAAAAAAATCTTTCTGGATGTCGGGGAATCAGGAACAACCTGCAGGCTTGTGGCCGCAATGGTGTCGGCGGGCAAGGGTGAATTCGAGATTTCGGGACGCGGGCGCATGCATCAGAGACCCGTAAAGAGTCTTGAGCGCGCCCTTAGTCCCTTGGGAGTTAAGTTTTCTTATTCAGGCCTGGATGGCTGTCCTCCTTTGACTGTAAGCTCACAAGGGATCCCGGGAGGAGAAATAAACATTTCCCTGGATGACAGCAGCCAGTACTTGTCGGGGATTCTTCTGGCTGCGACCATGGCCGAGGATTTGGTTGTCATAAATATTGCCGGCCAAAAGGTTGTTTCATGGCCATATGTCAACCTGACTCTCCAGGTGATGGAGGAATTCGGCCAGGTTCCTGAAATTCAGGTTCTCGAAGATAATAACTGGAAATCGGCCAAACCAACTGAGCTCAGTAAGGTTGAACCAGGCAAGGTCAGGTTCCTTGTCCGGCCTATGGTTTTTAAAGCCAGAGATTATCAGGTGGAAGGGGATTTCAGCAACGCCTCATACCTCCTGGCTTCTGGCGCGGCTGGTCAGATGCCGGTCCTGGTTCAGGGGCTTAACCCTGACTCCAGGCAAGGTGACAAGGCTATTCTTGATATTCTGGCAAAAATGGGTGCTGTTGTTAAAACTACTGATCAGGGCATCCTGGTTCAAAGCTCAGATTTAAAGGGTGTTGAACTGGATATGGGGGCCAGTCCGGATCTTGTGCCTACGGTGGCTGTTCTGGCTTCCATGGCCCGGGGCAGGACCAGAATCAGCAACGTGGAACACCTTAAAATCAAGGAAAGCGACCGGCTAAAAGGTGTTTATAATGAAATATCCAGAACCGGGTGCAAATGTGAGCTGCAAAATGACGGTTTGGTTATTGATCCGGTCAAGATAGAAAAAGGTCAGGAGATTTTATTTTCAACGTATAATGATCATCGTATGGCCATGAGTCTTTCTTTGTATGAACTGGCGGGAATAAAGGTTGTTCTGGACAATCCGGACTGCGTTAACAAGTCTTTTCCAGGTTTCTGGGGTGAATGGGCAAAGGTCCGCAGAGTTTATGAATAACTCAAAAAAAGATAAAATAGCCATAGTCGGAGGGCGTGGCCGGATGGGCATGATGCTGGATAAAAGGTTTTCCAATGCCGGCGTGGAAGTCTTCTGCCTTGACCAGCCTCTGCCTGAAGAGGAGCTTGAAGCCATTCTTTCCCAGGTCATGCTTGTTCTCCTGGCTGTTCCCATTTCGATATTTTCCCGGGTGGTTGATGTGGTCGTGCCCAGGATGTCCTCCGGGACAATCCTGGCTGATATTTGTTCAGTCAAAGTCTCCCCTCTGATGATTATGGAAAAGTCATATTCCGGTCCGGTAATTGGTACCCATCCCCTTTTTGGTCCAGAGCCCGGGCCTGATGATCAGCTGAAAGTGGCTTTATGCCCGGGAGCAAGTGCAGCTTCATCTCATATGAGTATGATTGAAGGCCTCTTTAAAAAATCAGGCATGAAAACTTTTGTAACCACATCAGCTGAGCATGATCAGGCCATGGCATGTATTCAAAGCCTGAATTTCATGACCACTATTTCCTATTTTGCCAGCCTGCCTCAGGATCTTGATCTGGAAAAATATGCAACACCTTCTTTTATGCGCAGAGTAGAGTCAGCCAAAAAAATGCTTAATGAAGATGCTTTTCTTTTTTCGTCACTGGCTGAGGATAATCCTTATACCGGGCAGATGATTCGTCGCTTTAAATCATTTCTCAATTTGAGCGCGGCAGGAGAACTGGAGCTTCTGCAGGACAAGGCCTTGTGGTGGTGGCGTAATGATAAAAAATGGGGGGGATCATAGCGTCTTAAAATAAATGTTTAGCAATACTAAAAGGCCGTATCTTCCCCCTGGAGGATACGGCCTTTTTTTGATGGAAATCCTGTGAATAGAAAAGGGAGGACAATTTATGATTAAACTAAAACAAAAGGCAAAATGTCTGCCTGCGGACACGCAGACCCCGGTTTCATTGTACCTGGGATTTGTGGGGAGAGAAAAGGGCATCCTGCTGGAGAGTTCAGAGGTTGACGGAAGACTGGGCCGATACAGCCTGCTGGCCTGGGATTTCAGGATGCAGCTTGGATGCAGGGATGGAAAGCTCACAATTAAGGTTCTTGATCATCGTCTTGATAAGCTGAATGAGCTTGAAGGCATGGACTTTATTTCAGGTCTTCGCCGGATATTGCTGGATGTTGAGATTGACCAGGACAATGAGTTTGACCTTCCGCCTATGACCAGGGCTCTGTACGGTTATCTGGGCTATGGCATGAGCGGTCTGCTGGAATCTAAGCTGGAGAAGATTTTGTCTGCGGAAGAGACTGAGGCCCAACTGGTCCTTCCCGGAAGGATCCTTCTCTTTGATCACCTCCATCATCATTGCTATTATATTTGCCTGGACAACGATCTTTCCCTCCCCAGGCCCAAACCGGTCCGGGCCAAATCTGAATTCAAGATTGGGAAGATAACTACTTTGCCGGATCAGGAAACGTATCAGGACCGGGTAATAAAAACCAAGGAACTCATAAGACAGGGAGAAGCCATTCAGGTGGTTCTTTCCACCAGGTTTCAGGCTTCCTTTAAGGGAGACCCTTTTCTGGTTTATCGTCATCTCCGCAGGATAAACCCGTCCCCTTATACCTTTTATCTGAGACTTGAAGATATAACCCTTATGGGATCATCTCCTGAACTCATGGTCAAGTGCGGGCAGAATGCCTTGCAGCTGAGGCCCATTGCCGGAACCAGACCAAGGGGAGAAACCGAGAAAGAGGATCAAGTCCTTGCAGACGAACTTTTAAGTGATGTAAAGGAACGGGCCGAACATGTCATGCTTGTTGATCTGGGGCGAAATGACCTGGGCAGAATAGCTGAACCTGGAAGCGTGGAAGTGGAAAAGTTCATGCAGGTGGAGCGTTTTTCCCATGTCATGCATATGACCTCATATTTATCGGCTAGGCTGAAGAAGGATTTGGATGTAATCGATATTTTAAAAGCCTCTTTCCCTGCGGGTACGGTTTCAGGGGCTCCCAAGATCAGGGCTATGGAGATAATCGGTCAATTGGAGAATATTCCACGTGGTCCTTATGCGGGGGCCATCGGCTGGATCGGCCTCGATCAGGGAGCTGTGAGTATGGACACCGGAATTACCATCAGAAGCCTGTGGATCAGGGATGGTAAGGTTAACTGGCAGGCAGGCGCCGGAGTTGTTTTTGATTCTGTTCCTGAAAAAGAATGGGAAGAATGCGCAAACAAGGCCAGGGCCATCCTCAAAGCCTTGAGCTATACAGGAGGCACAGATGATTTTGCTCATAGACAACTATGATTCCTTTACTTTCAACCTGGTTCAGGTGCTTCAAAAAATAGGCGTGGAACCGGTAGTTGTTAGAAACAGCGACTCCTTTATTTTTGAAGCCCTGGAAGGGGATCTGGAAGCGGTAATCATTTCTCCGGGACCAGGCAGACCTGAAAACGCCGGGCTTTGTCTTGATTTTCTAGCCAGGCTTGGGCCGGATGTTCCACTCCTGGGGGTTTGTCTCGGCCATCAGATCCTGGGACATTTTGCCGGGGCAAAGGTCCGGGTGGCTGAGCGGATAATGCACGGCAAAACCAGCATGGTTCACCATGATCGAAAAAATATTTTTAAGGGCATGCCAAATCCTTTCGAGGTGTGCCGCTATCATTCCCTCCTGGTTGAGCCCCAAGAGGGTCTTAATTTTCAGATCACGGCCCGGACCGGCAGAGGTGAGTTGATGGGCCTGGAATATCTTGATCGACCCTGGTCCGGGGTTCAGTTTCATCCTGAATCCATCCTGACCCCCCTTGGACCAAAGATTATTGAGAATTTTATCAGAATTGCAGGAGTTAAAGTTTGAGGCTGAAAACTCGGGCCGGAAAGCTTATTTGCCGCTTATGCAAAGTTGAAAGAAAGGTTTTAAAATATGTTCCTTTAAAGGAGAAAATATTATGAACATCCAAAAATCATTAAACAAGATATGTGATAAACAAGACATCGATTATCAGGAAAGCCAGGATATATTCAGAGCCTTATTTGAAGGAGATCTGTCAGCGGCCCAGAGCGGAGCCCTGCTGCTCGGGTTAAGGCTTAAAGGTGAGACCGGCGAGGAATTAGCAGCTGCGGTCAGCGTGGCTCTTGAACGCGCAAGGCTGGTGAGCGGCATAAAGGGTGCGCGAATTGACACCTGCGGAACAGGCGGTGACGGTCGCAACAGCTTTAATTGTTCAACCGCAGTGGCCTTTTTTCTGGCCGACCTGGGAGTCAAGGTTGTCAAACACGGCAACAGAGCCGTATCCAGTTCATGCGGCAGCGCGGATGTGGTTGAGGCCCTGGGTCTGCCCCTGCTAAGCGATCCATTAATGGTCGAGCCGGAACTGGCAAAGACGAATTTCGCTTTTCTCTTTGCCCCGCATTTTCATCCAAGCTTTGCAGGAGTCGCTTCCCTTAGAAGGGAACTGGGCATTAGAAGCATATTTAACCTCATGGGGCCTCTTCTTAATCCTGCCAGGCCGACTCACCAAATTCTCGGAGTTCCCGGAGAGTCATTTATGCCCATAATGGCTGCGGTGCTTCAAAAAAACAATGTTTCTTCCGCTGCTGTTGTTCACGGGGCAGAAGGCTTTGATGAACTTACTCCATGCGGAGGAAACAAAGTAATTTTTCTTCATGAAGGAAATCTTAAAGAGGAGATAATTGATCCGCAGGAATACGGATTCGCTGCCTGCCTTCCTGAAGCCATGGCCTGTAAAGATAAGCAGGAGGCTCTTCTAAGACAAAAAGAAGTACTTTGCGGAACCGGCCCGGAAGCCATGCAGGATATGGTGGCCTTAAATCTGGGGCTTGGACTGCATCTTTTGGAACCGGGAAAAAAGCTTGCCAAATGCATGTTCCTTGCCCGGGATATTGTCAGGTCGGGACTAAAGAATCTCAAGGTATGCTGATATGAAAGATCAAATGCTTGCGAAATTTATAGAGGCCAAACAGAAGGATATTAACATATTGAAACAGCAGGAGATTCAGGGATCCTTGCCTAAGCCCTTCAAGGGTAAAAGGCCTGAACTTATTAAGGCATTGAGCAGATCCGGAGCGGCAATAATAGCGGAATACAAAAGGGCCTCACCGTCCGCAGGAATCATTAATTCGAGGCTGTCTGCGGATGTCGCCTCAGAAATGTTTGTCAGGGGGGGAGCCAGGGCCTTTTCAGTTCTTACGGAAAAAAAATATTTTCAGGGCGACCCGGATTATCTGGAAGTTTTTGCAAAACATGATTTGCCGGTACTGCGCAAGGACTTTTTATTTCATCCCTTGCAGATAAAAGAAACTGCAGCAACCAGGGCTTCCGCTCTTTTGTTTATAGTCAGGGTTATCAGGGAAAAGGAGCTTTTAAGAGAGCTGGTGGAGATCAGTCTAGAGTATGGCCTGGAACCGGTGGTGGAGATATTTAACCATGAAGAGCTGAACCTTGCCAGAAAATCGGGGGCCAGGGTCATACTGGCAAACAACAGGGATCTGGACAGACTGGTGGTGGACCTGAATATTTCCAGAGAATTGATAAAAGAAAAAGACAGTACGGAAACCTGGATTTGCGCCAGTGGAATAGAAAATAAACATCAGATTAATGAGTTTTATTATCAGGGATTTGAGGCCTTTTTGATAGGTACAGGCATCATGTCCTCTGATAATCCCGAGATGAAGTTAAGGGAGTTGACCATATGAACAGATTGCTCATCAAGGTCTGCGGTCTGACCACGGAGGATGATCTTAAAGTTTGTCAGGACATGGGTATTGATCTGACCGGGTTTATTTTTCATTCCCCAAGCCCGAGGAATGTAGACCCCGGGCTAGTTGGTTCCTGGAAAAAGAAAAAAGAACTTCGGGTGGGAGTGTTTGTTAACCAGAAACCGGAAGAAATTCTGGAAACCATTGACACGGCCGGACTTGACCTTGCTCAGCTTCACGGAGGGCAGAGTCGGGATGTGTGCCTGGCCGTTGGAGCCTTGAGGGTGATCCGGGCGTTCTGGCCGGAACGTTTTGATGACCCGGAAGTTTTTCACCTGGAGATTGACCGGTTTAAGGATGCTTGCCGTTATTTTCTTTTTGACGCAGGGAAATGTGCAGGAGGACATGGAAGAAGCATTTCAAGTCCCTGGCTTGAAAAGATTAAAAGCCCGAAGCCTTTTTTCCTGGCAGGGGGGCTGGGACAGGAAAATATCAGCAGCTTGCCTCTGACGGCCATGACAGGTCTTGATCTCAATTCAGGGGTTGAAGTGAGCCCGGGACGAAAGGACCCGCAAAAAATAAGAAAAGTTTTAGATATTGTCAGGAGATAAAAATGAAAAAAGGATATTTTGGTGAATTCGGAGGGCAGTTTGTTCCTGAACTGCTGGTCCCCCCCCTAGCTGAACTTGAAGAGGCCATGCAGAATATTATGGACACCCAAAAATTTCAAGATGAACTGGGCCGGGTGTTCAGTGAATTTGTAGGCAGGCCGACGCCCATATACAGGTGCGTTAACCTGTCCGGGGAACTGGGATTTGACTTGTGGCTCAAAAGGGAAGA
>SKKD01000112.1 GCA_007121655.1 Desulfonatronovibrio sp.
CTGCCTGTTATGGATTCCGGAAAACCAAAGAAATTATCTATCTGATAGTCTCCGTAGACCTTAGGGTCGCATCCCAGAACCACTGTTTTATAACCGGCACGGGCTGTGTAAATCGCTGCCGACAACCCTGCGGGACCCTGCCCGATAATGGCTATATCAACCTTGTCCATGAGCACATCCTACCGTCATTATAAAATAAAGCTAAGAAGTTTTCTATAAACCTAAATTATAAGTAGTTTCTCTTGGGTTGCAAACCCGATCATCAGAAGCTGTTTTTTATTGAGCCCTTCTGGATAATTCCATGATTGCTTTTCCTGCGGCTTTTTGTTCGGCTTTTTTAACACTGCTGTCCCTGGCATCAATTTTCATTTTATTGCGCAATTCCACCTGTACCCGGTAGATTTTTTCATGCTCAGGACCTGTACTCTCCAGCAGGGTATAAACCGGTCTGGCCTTGAAAAGGCTCTGGGTAGCCTCCTGAAGTCTGCTTTTATAATCCTTGTATGATGGCAGTAGTTCCAGACTTTCCGGTATGAACTCCCTGAAAACTTTTTCAATGCATTCCTGGGCGGCGCTATAACCTGCGTCAAGAAAAACTGCACCCAGTACTGCTTCAAGAGTATCGCTCAAAACCGAATCCCTGTCTCTTCCGCCCTGGTATTCTTCTCCTTTGCCCAAAAATATATAATCACCCAGTGATAAAAACCTGGCAACCCTTGCCAGTGAGGATTCGCTGACCAGTCCTGCCCTTAGTTTTGTAAGGTGGCCTTCAGAAGCATCCGGGAAGCCGAAAAAGAGAATTCGGGAGATGCAGATTTCCAGGACCGCGTCTCCGAGAAATTCCAGTCTTTCATTATTCTCCAGGCCATGCTCATTGGCAAACGAACTATGCGTCAACGCCAGAACCAACAGGTCGGCATCCTTAAAAAAATATCCCAGTTTTTTTTGTATATCTTCGAGATTATCCATGTTCCCATCATTTTAATTAATGTTACGGAAAAGCATTCATTCGTCCGTCATTGAATGCAGAACAATTATCTCCAGTCAACGTCATGATTTTGTGTCTATATTAAATTCTTCCTCTTACCGAAATATTTGACCCATTCGTCTATAACCTTAAAACTATTATCATAAACCTTGATAGGAAAAATAAAATTGAAAAAGGAGGAATGCTTATGTTAGCGCTCTATATCGGCTCAACATCGGGATATTCAGGCAAAAACATGGTTGCCATGTCCATGGGAAAAAAATTCCAGAAACAGGGATACCAGGTCGGCTATATGAAGCCGGTGGGAGTTCTTCCAAAGGAAAAGAACGGGATAATGGGCGATGAAGACGCATTTTTTGTCCAGGAAGTCCTTGGATTATCCGAAGACCCTTCACTGGTGACTCCTGTTCTGGTGGATCAGGACTTTAAGGTTAAGGCTTTCAAAGGTCAATGCGGAAATCTTTTGCCTGTCATTGATGAAAATTATAAAAAACTGTGCAAAGATAAAGATATCATGATCGTATCCGGATCAGGAAGCATGTATTCAGGCAAATACTGCGGACTCGACGGAGTCGGCATTGCCAGGGCTCTTGACCTTAAAACAATTGTTATTGATCGTTTCAATAAAGAGTTGAATTATGATTATCTTACCGTACTCAAGGATGCACTCGGAGAAAATATGATTGGGGCGATCCTCAATGATATTCCACAGTATTTTAATGAAGAGCTTGACTCAATGCTTATTCCATTCCTTGAAAGCAAAAAAATAAAGATTCTGGGAGTGATCCCCAAAGACCCGCTTATGGGGGCAATCAAGGTGTCCGACCTTGCTGCCAGGCTGGGTGGAAGGTTGATTTCAGCCCCGGAAAAAGCTGACAAAGTGGTGGAGAATTTTATTATCGGCACCATGCAGGTGGAAAACTTTATGCTGCATTTTAAGAAAAGCAAAAAGTCAGCTGTAATCGTTGGAGGAGACAGGTCAGACGTGCAGCTTGTGGCCCTTGAAGGAAACACCCAATGTCTGGTTCTTACGGGGAATTTATATCCCAATGATATAATTCTGACCAGGTCTGAAGTTCTGGGCATTCCCATCATCCTTGTCCGGGATGATACCTACGCTGTGGCAAGACAAATGGATGCTCTTCTATCGAGACATAAATTAAGGGATGCAATAAAAATTCAACACGGAACCCAACTGGTTAATTCAGCCCTGGATTACCAGTATATTGATAAAGCTCTTGGCTTGAGCAGTGAATAATAGCTTAACCAGGGCGTAATGTTTTTACGCCCGTTAATTCTTTATGCCGGAACCGGAAATCTCCAGGGCCGCATCCCGGGCCAGAACATCGCAGCGCTCATTGTAATGGTCTCCGCTGTGGCCTTTTACCCATTTAAACACAACCGAATGCTCTTTTATAAGCCTGATCATTTCCTGCCAGAGATCTTTATTTTTTACGTCACTGCGGTTTGAAGTTTTCCAGCCGTTCTGTTGCCATTTATTCAGCCAGCCTTGATTGATCGCCTTGGCTATATACTGGGAGTCGGTAAAAACCACAACCTCGCACGGATATCTTAATGTCTCCAGTGCGGAAATCACTCCCAGAAGTTCCATTCTATTGTTGGTGGTATCCGGAAAACCTTTTGATATTTCCTTTATCCTGTCTCCATGAATCAAAACTGCACCGTACCCTCCGGGGCCGGGATTTTTCAGACAGGCACCATCGGTATATATGGTGATACAGGGTCCGAAACCCTTTTTAACCTCTTTCAATTGTCCTCTCTTTTTTCAGGAGTTAAAACTACGCATTCAGGATCAGACTCATTCAAATAAATATGGTAGCAGGCATTCGAACCTTTTTCACTATAATCGGACAATTTCATTTCCCGGTCATCCCAACCCGATGACATGGAAATATTGAAAATCTGTCCGGGAAGAATCTCTGCAAGCTCTTGTTTATCAAGACAAAACAAAAATTTAGAGACCGATGAATCACTTTCTATGAATACCAGGGATACGGCGTTTTGTTTTTCTTCCAGGACAGCTGGAGACTCCTGCTCCTTGAAATCTCTCCAGAGCCACAGGGATCCGAGCACAATGACATGAGCCAGAAAAAGATAGAAAATTTTTTTCACAATCAGGACAGTTCCTTAATCCACGTTTTAAGGGGGGTTTCAATAATTTCCCGAAACTCGGCCAGTCTGCTCTCTGATTCAGCTTCAAACCTGAGCACCAAAACAGGCTGGGTATTGGATGCCCGAAGCAGAGCCCATCCATCTTCAAAGGTGATTCTGACCCCGTCGACATCAACTATATCATATTTTTCACGAAAATAATCCTGGGCCATTTCCACTACCCGGAATTTAATTTTTTCAGGACATTCCATGCGTAGTTCGGGAGTGTTAAAGGTTTTAGGCCAATCTTCAAGGTATCGGCTTACCGGAGTGTCTTTTTTTCCGGCGGCGATTTCCACCAGTCTCTGGGCGGCATAGATTGCGTCATCAAAACCATAGTACCGGTCAGCAAAAAACATATGTCCGCTCATCTCGCCTGCCAGCAGAGATTTTTCTTCTTTCATTTTGGCCTTTATCAGCGAATGTCCTGTTTTCCACATTATCGGGCGGCCGCCGTGTTTCCGGATGTCGTTGAAAAGAAGGTGGGAACACTTGACCTCCCCAATGACACTGGTCCCGGGATTATCTTTAAGGACTTCCCTGGCGTAAATGGCAAGAAGCTGGTCTCCGTAAATCATGTTTCCTTTTTCATCCACCACGCCGAGACGGTCCCCGTCTCCATCCAGGCCAATCCCCAACTGGGCCCTTTCTCTTTTAACGGCGGCTATCAGGTCGGCATTATTTTTCATCACTGTAGGGTCCGGATGATGATTGGGAAAACTGCCGTCAGGTTCGCAATATATGGGCATAACTGAAGCTCCTGCATTTTCAAGAGCTTTGACGCAAACAAGCCCGGCAGAACCATTGCCTCCGTCAACCACAACCTTGACCGGACCGGCAATGGGTCCCTGTTCTTTTAAATAAGAGAGATATTCAGGCTCGATATCAAGTTCGCTGGAAATGCCTTTACCAACGGAGAACTCACCTTTTTTCATAATCTCGTAAACTTTCTGAATTTCTTCACTATGGATGGTGCTGTCCCCGGCCCAGACTTTAAATCCGTTAAAGTCAGATGGGTTATGACTAGCAGTGACCATGACTCCAGCCTTTCGGCCCAGTTTTTTCACCGCAAAATAAAAAAGTGGAGTGGCCACCATATTCAAAAACACTACATCCACTCCCGTGGATTGCAGTCCTTTAACCACTCTTGCCTGATATTCCGGTGAACTATGCCTGCAATCATGCCCTACTACGGCCTGATCTAATCCAAGTTGATTAAAATAAGTCCCGCAGGCCTTGCCCAGAGTTTCCACCCATTCCGCGTCAAAATCCTTATCCACCACACCTCTTATATCATAAGCTCTGAATATTTCTTTATTTATTTCCTTCATAAACACACCCCCCGGTTTAATTATGTAAAATGGCGCCAAAACTAAATTATATCTCACCAAAGCTGCATCCGGCATAAGATCTGTCCGGATCACCAGAAGCCTTATCGTCACGCGGGTCCTGAATCAGATCCGGAAGAAGCCATCTTTTACAGATTACCCCGGCGTTCACGCTGACGGAAGAATTTCCTGATGGCCGGGCTGCAGGTCTGATTTTAAAATCTCCTCAGGTTCCATGCCGATTTTTCCAATCTCTTAACCATCAATATATATTAAAAACATGATTGTTTGTAAAACACTTTTGTTTTTCTTGACCTCAATCCAATAGTAGAATAGGTAGATTTGGATTATGAATTGGGATTGGGAAAAATTACAACAAAAGCGGCAGAGGCACTTTCCCGGGGGCGGAGGACAAAATGGTCACGACTTCGGGAATTTTCAGGAAAAAATTAACCAGCTCAAAAAGTTCAAGTTTCCAGCCGGAAAATATATTATCCCGGTACTTGTCCTTCTGATCTGGATGCTCACAGGTTTGTATATTATCGAGCCCGGCAAAGTAGGAGTGGTCCAGCGCTTTGGAGCCATCCATTACCAGACCGAGTTGGGAGCAGGTCTTAAATGGCATTGGCCCCGCCCCATTGAAAAGGTTAATGTTGTTGATGTTCAGCAGATCAGAACCCACCAGATAGGTTTCAGCA
>SKKD01000049.1 GCA_007121655.1 Desulfonatronovibrio sp.
CGGCGCCTTTTTTTGTGGAATATGGTTTTTATGCTGAAAATTTTCAGGGCAGACTGGTCCCGGTCAAGTCCAGGCCCCTGACGTTTGAGCTGGACCTGGAAGCAATTGAAAAGGCCATAAATTCGAAGACCCGGGTCGTGCTCATCAATTCACCCAACAATCCTTCAGGCCGGGTATACTCCCGGGGTGAACTCAAAGCACTGGTCGATATAATTGAAGACAAGAACCGGGAATTCGGGCGCCCGATATTTCTGGTTGCGGATGAACCATACAGATTTCTTACCTATGATGGAATCGCTGTTCCCTCTCTCATGTCTTTGTATGACTACACCATTGTGATCAGCTCATTCTCCAAAAGCCTGTCCATTGCAGGGGAACGGGTTGGTTATCTGGCGGTCAGCCCAAAGATTCCGGAAAATCATGAGCTCATAAACGGCATTACCCTGACCAACCGTATTCTTGGATTTGTCAACGCTCCTGTTATCGGTCAGATCCTCATGGAAAAGGCCTTAAATGTCACTGTGGACAAAAAAATATATGAATTGAGAAGAAAGGCCATGGCGGATGTTTTGGAAAATGCAGGCCTTGATTTTTCCATGCCCGGCGGCGGATTTTACTTCTTTCCCAAAGCCCCCGGAGGAGACGATCAGGGTTTTACCCGAAAGCTTTTTGAGGAAAACGTCCTGGCTGTGCCTGGAACAGGCTTTGGTTATCCAGGTTACGTGCGCCTGGCTTTTTGCGTGTCTGAGGATACAATAACTCGTTCAGGTCAGGCCATAAAACGCGCTGTTCAGGGGATGTAAACAAACTTAATGACCTGTCCAAAAATAATCGGCTCTTTGAAGATTTGGGAACATGTCCGGTAACACTTTTTTATCAATGAGCAGACAAGAACTGCAGGCCAAAGGGATAACCAGGCCTGACGTCATACTGGTCAGCGGGGACGCCTATATAGATTCGTCCTATTCAGGCGTGGCCATTATCGGACGCGTTCTGGAATCAGCCGGGTACAGCGTGGGGATTATCGCCCAGCCTGATATCTCCGGGCCACAGGATATTACCTGCCTGGGGGAACCCCTTCTTTTCTGGGGTGTTACCTCGGGATGCGTAGACTCGGAAATCGCCAACTACACGGCTCTTGGCAAGCCACGCCGCTCATGCGACTTCACCCCGGGCACCCGCAACAGCAAGAGGCCGGACAGGGCTTCCATTACCTATTCAAACCTTATCCGCAGGTACTTCAAGAAAACAGTACCCATCGTCCTGGGAGGAATTGAGGCCAGCCTGCGCCGTGTAGCCCATTATGACCATAGAACGGATAGAATCCGCAGAAGCATACTGTTGGACTCCAAAGCCGATATTTTGGTTTACGGGATGGGTGAAAAATCTGTTCTGGAGATAGCCGCAAGGCTGGATCAAAACGTGGGGCTGGATGATATCCCCGGGACCTGCGTTATGTCCCGGCAGGCCCCGGATAATTATCTGCGCCTGCCTGATTTTGAAAAGACGGAAAAAGATCCCTTGATATTTGCCCGGATGTTCAGGCTATTTTACCTTAACAGCCTGGCTCCCACAGGGCAGGGCATGGTTCAGAAGTATGACTCCAGATACCTGGTTCATCATCCGCCTGCGCCTTATTTAACAAGAACTGAACTTGACCGCGTACATGAGCTGCCATTCATGAATGACGCACACCCCCGGTGCAAACTGGGAGGCGAAATCAAGGCCCTTGAAACCATCAAAGATTCCATTACGACCCACAGGGGATGCTATGGCGAATGTTCTTTTTGCTCCATAGCCGTACATCAGGGCAGAAGCGTCATAAGCCGGAGCATGGACAGCATTGTCCGGGAAGCAGGCCGCCTGGCCCGTACAGACGGCTTCAGCGGGACCATCAAAGACGTAGGCGGACCAACAGCCAATATGTACGGATCAGGCTGCAAACGGATGTTTCGAGGAGAACCATGCCGGGACAAACGTTGCACCGGCTATCACGGGGTTTGTCCGGAGCTTGTTCCCGGACACAATAAACAAAAACGCCTGCTGACAAAGCTCAGGTCTCTGCCCGGCGTGAAAAAGGTAAATATCGCCTCCGGAATCCGATATGACCTTGTTCTGGCTGATAAGAAACACGGACCGGACTATCTGGAACAGATCATCAGAAATCATGTATCAGGACAGATGAAAATCGCCCCTGAACATTCTGCAGAACATGTTCTGGAGCTTATGAACAAGCCTCGGGCTTCCATGTCTCTGGAGTTTGCAAAACTTTACCGCGGCCTTGCCCGAAGATTTAACAAAAATATCTATCTTTCATGTTATGTTATCGCAGCGCATCCCGGCTGCTCTCTGAAGGACATGATAGATTTTGAGGCATTTGCCCGGAAAAGTCTGAAGATGATGCATGAACAGGTTCAGATATTCACCCCGGCACCTTCCACCAGGTCCACGGTTATGTATCATGCGGAAGTTGATCCTTTTACAGGAAAAAAAGTTTGGTCCGAAAAGAGCGTGACCGGAAAAAAAATGCAGAAAGACGCAAATAAGAAACAAGGGAAAAGGTAAACCGGGACGAGATTAGGATCATTATGGAAAATAAAATTGTACTCATAATTTTAATTTTGATATTTGCCAGACTAGTGTGGGAAACTGCCTTGTCATTGCTTAACATGGCTGAAGTAAAACGCAGGGGTCAATCTCCTCCGGAACAAATACCCGAGATCATGGATTATGAAACCTACGCCAGGTCAGTCAACTATACCCTGGCCAAGGAAAGGTTAAGCATATTTGGGGGATTTTATGAAACCCTGATTTTATTTGTGATCCTGTTTTCGGGTTTCCTGCCCTGGCTTTATACATTTTTCGGATCCGGCACAGGCTTGAATGTAATTCTGGAAAGCTTGTATCTTATCAGCGCAATGATCATTATTTCCATCCCCGGGATTCCGGTCGAGTACTACAGCCAGTTCAATCTTGAAGAGCGCTTCGGCTTCAATAAAAGCACTGTTAAACTCTGGATCACAGACAAACTCAAGGGGTTGTTAATCAGCCTGGCCATTGGTGTGCCCCTCATAAGCCTGATAATTTTCTTGATTCACCGACTGGGGGATTTTTGGTGGATCTGGGCTTTTGTTATTTTGTTCTTGTTTCAACTGGTTATGATGGTCCTGTATCCAATGCTTATTTTGCCCTGGTTCAATAAGCTTACCCCTCTGCCTGACGATGATCTCAGGCATAGACTCATGAACCTGGCAGACCGGACAGGCTTTAAAGCAAAAACCATCCAGGTCATGGACGGAAGCAGAAGATCGGGCCATTCCAATGCATTCTTCACCGGTTTTGGCCGCTTCAGACGCATTGTTCTGTTCGACACCCTGATTGAGCAGTTAAGTCCGGAAGAATTGGAAGCTGTTCTGGCTCATGAAATCGGTCATTACAAAAAAGGGCATATCCCTAAAATGCTGGCCTTATCGGCAATTATGAGCCTGGGTGGCCTTTGGATCCTGTCCTGGCTTTTAAATGCTCCATGGTTTGTTCAGGCATTTGGTTTTGATTTTGAACAGAGCGGTCCCGGACCTGCCCTGCTGCTGTTCGGACTTTTGTCCGGTCTTTTTACGTTCTGGCTATCTCCTCTGCTGGGTCTTTTATCCAGGAAACATGAATATGAGTCCGATCAATTTGCAAGAGAATATACAGGACCAAAGCCCATGATAAACGCTCTTCGAAAGCTGAGCGAAAAAAACCTGGCAAATCTCACGCCTCATCGCCTTTACAGCGGTTTTTACTTTTCCCACCCTACTCTTTTTGAACGGGAAGACGCTTTAAAGAATTAATCCACAACATATTGACCAGTCTTGTACACTACTTTATCTTTTAAAGTTGTAAAGGGGATGAAAACAGAGTCTTATGAAGGTTTTCATCTTAAGCTCAAACTCTAACATAAAACAGGTGAATTATTCACAACAACTATGAATGATAAAAAAAAGGGACGTGAAATCCTGAAAGATACTCTGCGCAAAAGGACTGATTTTTCTCAGACAGACCAAAATCAGGGTATTCCCGGACCTCCCTTTCAAAAACCATATGATCCGAAAGCCCGCAGAGTAAAGCTGTGCACTCCCCTGGAATGGAATGATGTTGTTATGGATCTTAAACTGGATCAGATCATCAGGGAAAGAAAGAGCATAAGAAAATACACTGCCAAGCCTCTATCTCTGGAAGAACTTTCCTTTCTGCTTTGGGCTACCCAGGGGATTCGGAAGGTGGCAAACAATTCCACCGCTTACAGAAATGTTCCTTCCGCAGGAGCAAGACACAGCTTTGAAACATACCTTTTTGTAAACAATGTGGAAAATCTAGAACCTGCCCTGTACCGTTTTCTGCCCCTGGAAAATGAGCTTCTGTTCCTGAGACAGGTACCTGATGTGAGGCTTAGATTGTCAGATGCGGCCTTTAACCAAAAATTTATCGGTCTGGGGGCTGTCACTTTCGTCTGGTCCTGCATACCGTATCGGATGGAATGGCGATATGGACCAACAGCCTACAGAGTGATTCTCATTGATGTCGGTCATGTCTGCCAGAATCTGTATCTTGGCTGCCAGGCTGTTGGAGCAGGAACATGCGCTGTTGCGGCATACGATCAGGAAGCCATGGATGAACTGGTTGAACTTGATGGAAATGACGAGTTTGCGGTTTATCTTGCTCCAGTTGGAAAGATTGGATCTTAGATAATAATTGACTATGAATTTAAGCTTATTTTTAAAAGACTGCCCTGTTAATCAGCCGAAATCTCTCCAGGACCTGCAACCGACTGCTTGTTAATGCATTGTTCATAGTATAGAAACTTCAAGCAGAAAATAATATATATCTTAATATAATCCGATAAAGATACTTTATCTTAAAAACTTTTTTCCAATAGATGTCTTGATTCCCATCTCTTATCAGCCGGAGTATTTCAGTAAAAAATCCTGTTCGTCTGATCCTTGCGAAATCCAGGTGTCGGACAGGTTATATATGATTGCCCTCCTCGAAAATTATTGGTCTAGCAGAGGTTCTTTGTTTACACAGATTATAAAAATTGAAAACCTGAGCCCAAAATGTCCCTAAAATTCCTTCAAAGTAAATCTGAAGCCGTTCTTGCGCCCTTGGGTAATATTTACGCCTCAGTAGTGGGCTCTTATTTAA
>SKKD01000200.1 GCA_007121655.1 Desulfonatronovibrio sp.
AGAGGAAGAAGAGACCAGGGAGCATCGCCTCACCTGTCATTGCGAGGGAGCGCAGCGACCGAAGCAATCTGTAAGGCAAAAGTATAACACGTTGAATTTATTTCTTATACGGTTCAAGTTACTCATAAGAAGCCGGTATGATCTGTCAGGCAGGTACCTGTCAGGCTAATATCTTTGGTGTCATTATAGGGTAAGTTGACTAACAATTCCAGATCACTCATAATCGCGAAAGCCGGGGTCTGTAAGTCAGGGATTGATTAAGCCGGGGGCAGGGCCGGGGGCACTTTAATCTGCGTGATTCCGGCTTAGGCCGGAGCCGGCTTTTAATGCATTTATCATCAGGGGTGAGTAAGAATAAAGGGCAAGGGGTGAGCATTTTTTTCAGTTGAACCCCGAAAATCCTGAAACGTAGAACCAACAGGGAGACGGAATTGCACATAGTTACCGGAGGCGCGGGATTCATAGGCAGCGGATTTGTACACCAGCTCAACCGCATGGGCATTGAGGACATCCTGATCGTGGACAACCTGGGCAGCATGGAAAAATGGAAGAATCTGGTCAACCTGAGGTATTCCGATTACCTGCATAAGGATAACTTTCTTTCCAGGCTCAGCAGGGGCGATTTTGCCGGGGTTGAATCCATCATTCATATGGGCGCCTGCTCCTCCACTACGGAAAAGGACGCTGATTACCTGATGTCCAACAATTTCCACTATTCCATGAAACTGGCCTTATTCTGCCTGAAAAACAAAGTCCGGTTCATCTATGCCAGCAGCGCTGCAACCTATGGTGACGGAAGCCAGGGGTTTGTCGATGATCACCGGCAGATGGACAATCTGAAACCGCTGAACATGTACGGATATTCCAAGCAGCTGTTTGATTTGTGGATCAAGAAACAGGGGCTTCTGTCTGGTGTTGCGGGGCTCAAGTTTTTCAATGTCTTCGGCCCCAATGAATATCACAAGGAAGATATGCAAAGTGTTGTCCGGAAAGCCTATTTTCAGATCAGGGAAACAGGCAGGGTAAGACTTTTTAAGTCATATCATCCTGAATACGGTCACGGAGAGCAGAAAAGGGATTTTGTTTATCTTAAGGACTGCCTGGAGGTCATGGCCTGGCTTCTGGAAAGAAAGGATATCAATGGAATCTACAACCTGGGAGCGGGACAGGCCAGAACCTGGAACGAGCTGGCGAAAGCGGTTTTTCAGGCCATGCATGTCCGGCCGGACATCGAATATGTGGATATGCCCGTTGAATTAAGGGGTAAATATCAGTATTATACCTGCGCGCCCATGGACAAGCTTGGAAATGCCGGCTGCCCGGTAAAATTTCATTCCCTGGAGGACGGAGTCAGGGATTATGTGCAAAATTATCTGAACCGGGAAGATCCGTATCTGGGATGAACTGATTATCAACCAATCCAAACCTATGCATATCCGGGATCAATGGGTGCCTGACCGTTATGCAGAATCAGCTTGATATACTGGACGGTCGTATTATCAATGGGAACCAGAGGGAATTGTTTCTTACACATGTCGCAGCTGCCCATGGATGGCTCAACAGGGGCCAGCAGTGGCACATTGCGCCCGCAATAAGGACATGGATAAAGAATGACCAACTCCATTCCCACAGGTTTGACCGGGCTGACAAATTTTTTTTCCGACATTTAATCACTCTCTTTGACAGTCATTTTATTTGCAATCATTTAAATCCTATCTCCAGTCCGGCACCGCGTCTTGCCGGTTTAACCGGCTTAACTTTAAACAGACTTATTGTTGATCAGGCTTTTTCCGGTCATTTCTTCGGGTTTCTCAAGTCTCCACAAATCAAGAATGGTAGGCGCGATATCGGCCAGAATCCCGTCCCTGCGCAAAGTAAAATCCAAATGGCCGCCTATCACGAATAGTGGCACCGGATTAAGACTGTGGGCTGTTTTGACTTTCCCGGCATCATCAAGCATGTCCTCGGCATTGCCGTGATCAGAGGTTAATAGGATGATCCCTTCCTGGTCAAGCATGGACTGCATAACCCTGCCCACGCATTCGTCCACCGCCTCACAGGCTTTTATGGTTGCCTGAACGTTTCCGGAATGGCCCACCATGTCCAGATTGGCAAAGTTGCATATATACAGATCAAAGCTTCTTTCCATGATTTTTTCCACCAAAGTGGCGGAGACTTCGTACACGCTCATCTCAGGCTTCTGATCATAGGTGGAAATTTCCCTGGGCGAGGGAATCAGGATTCTTTCTTCTCCGGGAAACGCGGTTTCCTCTCCGCCGTTGAAAAAATATGTGACATGGGCGTACTTTTCAGTTTCTGCAATATGCAGTTGGGAGAGTTTCTTCTCAGAGATGACTTCTCCCAGGATATTTTTCAACTTTACCGGCGGAAAAAGTACAGGCAGGTTGAATTTTTTGTCATACCTGGTCATGGTTACGATGTGGAGTCGCGGTGTTTTTTTACGCTCAAACTCCTTGAAATCCGGGTCATGCATTGCTTTGGTCAGCTGTCTGGCCCGATCGGCCCGGAAATTAAAAAAAATAAACCCGTCACCGTCTTCCAGGGTGGCCACGGGCTTGTTGTCCGAGTCCACAATGACATGGGGCTTTACAAACTCATCTGTAACGTCCTCCTGGTAAGAGTCTCTTATCAGCTGAACCGGGTCGCGGGCCTTTCGCCCTTTGCCCAGGGTCAAGGCGTCATAGGCGGCCTCGGTTCTTTCCCATCTTTTATCCCGGTCCATGGCGTAGTACCTGCCGGTGACAGAGGCGATGCGTCCCCCTGTTTTCCGGAGGTGATCCAGAAGATCTTCGGTAAAGTCCGCGCCGCTGGTGGGTGAGGTGTCTCTTCCATCCAGGATGCAATGCACAAATATCTCTTTAACCCCCTTATTCCGGGCAATCCCAATCAGGCTGTGCAGATGCTTCTGCAGGCTGTGCACTCCCCCGTCAGAGACCAGTCCCATCAGATGGAGTCGACCTCCAGGCTTTACCTGTTCAATCAGCTGATTAAGATTCTGATTTTGATGGAGTTCTTTGTTTTCTATGGCCAGGTTGATGCGCATTATGTCCTGATAAACGATTCTTCCGGCCCCGATATTTAAGTGCCCGACCTCGGAGTTGCCCATCTGGCCTTCAGGCAGACCCACGTGGGGCCCTGTGCACTTAAGGGTTGCCGTGGGATATTTATCCAGAATCATGTCCAGGTTGGGTGTGCGAGCCTGACTTATGGCGTTTCCGGGGCCTTCCGGAGCAACACCCCATCCGTCAAGTATGAGCAGTAGAATGGGATTTTTTTTTGATTCAGACATTGTTTTCTCCAGCAGGATTCAGCTCAATTATTTTTCCTTTGGTCCAGAAACCCTCCAGATTATAGAAAAGCCGGGCTTCGTGCACAAAGATATGCACAATCACTTCATTGAGGTCCAGAAGGATCCATTCTCCTTCCTGAAAGCCTTCCATGCCGAGGTATTCAAGATTGTTTTTTTTGATGTGGTCCAGGAGATGATCAGCCAGAGCCCTGGAATGGCGTTTACCCTGAGCTGAAGCCAGAATAATGCCTTCAAATGCGCTGGAATAGATTCCTACGTCAAGGGCAAGCACTTGGGAAGCCTTTTTTTCCTGCAAGAGCCGACTCAAAAGGATGAGCTTGTCTTTTAAGCGGTCATCCGGAGGATTGCTGTAAGTCATTTAGTTGTCCTTATATGATCATTTATTATATGCATAAGATTTGGCCGGTAAAGATTCAAGCCGGGACCGGGCGGAAAGTTTCCGTCCGCCGGCAACTGATAATAAGGATCAGGCAAGCATGGATTCTGGAAGGGAGAGTATTTTGCGGCCAAGTTCACAGTCTTTTTCAATCTGGCTCTTTAATTCTGCTATGCCGGAAAACCTGATCTCCGAGCGCAGGCGCTGAACAAAATGAACCCTTACAGTCTGGTCATAAATGTCCTGAGAAAAATCAAATATGTGAATTTCCACCGACAGGTAGTCGTTGCCGAAAGTGGGATTATACCCGATATTCGCCACAGCGGGTTTGATCCGGTTTTCAATTTCAACCCAGACCGCATAAACCCCGGTCCCGGGGAAAAGTTCGTCCTTAAGCAGAATGTTTGCAGTAGGGAAGCCAAGCAGGGCGCCCCCTCTTTTTTTGCCGCTGATAACCTTACCTTCAACCCGGTAAAACCGGCCAAGAAGCGGCCGGACATCCCAGACCCTTCCGTCTTCCACAAGGTCTCTTATCCGGGTGGAACTGACAATTGCCCCGTCTACCATAACCGGTGGAAACTGATCCACAGAAAAACCGTATTTATCCCCAAGCTTTTTAAGCAGTGAAAAGTTGCCCTTGCGCCCCTTTCCAAAAGCGTAGTCATAACCTATGATTAATTCCTTCATCTTAAGCATCCGGACAAGATACTCGTAAACAAACTGCTCTGGCTCAAGGGAGGCCAACTCTCTGGTAAATGGCATGCAGAGGGTGTAATCCACGCCCAGGGCGTCGATGAGTTCAAGTTTCTGGGATATCAGGGTGATAAAGGGGGGGCTCTTTTTATCCAGAAGCACCCTCAGGGGATGCGGATCAAAGGTGATCGCGATGCTGTCCAGATTCATCAGCCGGGCCCTTTGTCTGACCTTGGTGATGAGCTGCTGGTGTCCCACGTGGACGCCGTCAAAATTTCCTATGGTCAGGCAAGATGAACCCACCAGGCCGCCCAGGGTTTGAATGTCATAAATGATCATGTTTGTTATTGTGTTCCTTATCAGCCTGGATCAGGACTTTTTCTACAAGCTGTTATACTGGTCTTTTGAATACGCTATACTGGTCCTTTAATTGCGCTGTCATTGCTTGAATAAACAGTAAACCAGTCAGTTTTCATCCGGAAACAATTTTTTTTTGGGCTGTATCAATAGCTCCAGCATCCGGAAAGTAAGACTTTCCGCATGGAAACCAATTACATTATACCAAAATAAACGGCTCAGCAAGCATTGTTGATTCATCCGTAAATTTTTAAAAAAAAATGTCCGGGACATAAAAAACCTTGTCAAAGTGGACAAGATGGTCTAAAGATCATTCTTTCCGATGCCGAAGTGGTGGAATTGGTAGACACGCTAGGTTCAGGGTCTAGTGGGGGTTCCCCCATGGGAGTTCGAGTCTCCCCTTCGGCACCA
>SKKD01000149.1 GCA_007121655.1 Desulfonatronovibrio sp.
ACCGTTCGTATCCGCTCGCCGATATCATGAGTGGTGCAAATCCTGGGAAAAAACCGGGGCGAGGTTTCCAGGTTGTGATGATATCTTTCCAGACCGGCCCTTTTTAAGTGGTCCAGGTCTGCGGACTCAAGTATTCCCAGGGAAGCGCAGGCCCTGACCCCGCTGCCTTCAAGTTCTCCCGCGGCAGCGGCTATTTCCTGAATTTCATCCGAATTTACGGATCTGCCGGAAGTGACCATGGAAAATCTTTTAATGGCTGAACCGGCCACGCTTTTGCCTATTTCAGCAAGTTCCCTTCCTTTCTTTAGGGGATATTCGTCCGCGTAAGCGCCGTGATAGGCTGACTGGGCGCAAAAGGCGCAGTCCTCGCCGCATTTGCCTGACTTGGCATTGGTTATGGTGCACAGACTGATTTTATTTTCGAAGTATTTTCGGCGGAGCATGTCGGCGCCTGGCAACAGGCTGTTCACCCGGGTGTAGGGCAGTGACAGGAGCCGCTCCAGATCTTCGGCTGACGGTATATCTCCCGAAGCAACAGACCGGGCAAGGTCATAAAAATAATTCATTGAATTTTTCTTTAAGTATTTGGGGACTAACCGGTTCTAAAATATCAAGCTGGGCCAGGACCGGAACGCGTCCGTAATGTTCAATGGCGTCTTTGTGGTCATTATTAACCACCTGGTTGAGGATGATTCCCAGGATGTCTATGCCGGCCCCTCTGAGGGCCTGAATCGTCAACAGGGTATGATTGATCACCCCAAGCCTGTTGGGAGCGACCACCAGGGCAGGCACCCCCAGTTTTTTCATCAGGTCGATGATCATGAAGTCTTCATTCAGGGGGACCATGACTCCTCCGGCCCCTTCAATAATCAAAGTGGCAGGTTTTCCGGAAAGATCAAACCGCTCGATATCGATCCGTTGTCCTTCAATCCCGGCAGCCAGATGCGGGGACAGGGGCTTCCTGAACAGGTAGGTTTCCGGAATTATCCGCGCCGCATCAAGGCCTGCCGCTTCCCGGACCGCGTCGCTGTCCAGACCGTCCACAAAGCCGGTCTGAACGGGTTTCCAGTAACTTGCCTCAAGGCCCCGCGCGAGCAGAGCGCAGACAAAGGTCTTGCCTACCCCGGTGTCAGTGCCGGTTACAAAAAATCTGCCTGGAAATTTTAATTTCACCTGGTGCTCATGGTGCGTGTACAGTTCGGTGCATGATCAGGGCCACGGTTATCAACAATAAAGGCCGCAAAGGACACAGATACTTTTCCCATGCTCTTTGCGGCCTCAAAAATATATGGCTCTACAACGTTTAGTGTGGATTTTGACCCTTTCAGACTCTATATGCTTAAAATGCCGTTATCAGCTTTTTACCTCGAATAACGACAGGCTAATTCCTATGGAAAGAATTGTCTCACACCCGGCCTGAAGCAGGCCTAGAGGACACAGAGCTCACGGAGAACAGCATTTTTCATTGCCCTGAGCCGGGGCAATGAAAAGGTCTTCCGCCCCAGGCGGGGAGCAACCTATCCATAGACCCCGACTCGGGGGATATGGATACTTAACTCTTCCTCGTGCCTTGCTCCGTGGCTCAAGCGAGTCTTCGAGCAGCCTGCCCGGCACCTATCTCATGACGAAGTTGTAAGATATGTGCCGGGGGTGAGAGATAAAAAATATTCAAAGAACAACCACATCAAGTGTCGAGGATCCCAAAATCAAGGCTGCCAACCTGTATTCAGTTGCTTTTTGTTCCTACAACCAGCTCCTGACCAGGATGGATTGAATCATTGGCGGAAAGATTGTTAAGCCGCAGAAGCTCGTTAACCGAAATATTATATTGCAGACCGATGCGGTAAAGGTTTTCTCCGCGCTGCACTTCGTGGACTATTTTATCCGCTGAAGCCGTGGCTGCGGGTCTGGTCTCGGCAGGCTGTTCCTGTCTCTGCGGGGCAGGGGCCGCAGCTGGAGCGGCAGCAGGGGCGGCAGCCGGTCTCTGGCCAGTCTTTTCCAGAGCGGCAATCTTCTGCCTCAAATCATCAAGGCCTTCCCTTTGAGAATCAAGCCTGGCCCTGGCTTCCTGCTCGGACTGCATGAACTGCACAAAAGTCCTCTGCCGTTCCTCCTCCCTGTTTTCAAACTTGGCCAGCTGTGCTTCCAACCTCTCAAGCCTGGGGTAAACATCCCCCACATCTGCCGTGGCGGTATCTCCTCCGGTTCTGAACAAAAGAACAACCACCAGAATCAGGGTCAGGGCGACCACCGCGGTCAAAGCCACAAAAGGCTTGTTTTCGTTCAGGCTTTCAAAGTCCAGCGGCATGGAGTTTTTAATTTTTTCAAAATCCAGACCTCCCATGGATTTTTTGGGGCGGGGGGGAGGTGTATCGCCGTCCAGCTCGTCAAGCTTATTTATCCAGTTCTTTCCTTCCATTTCAAACCTCTTGTTTATCCGGGTTGGTTAAATTTTTTGTTCGTGATTAGTTTTAATATTATCGCGGCAAGTGTAATTCAGTCAAGAGCTAATGTTTTCCGCGACAGCCTTCATGGCCGTGGTCAGCCTTGAAAGATCAGCTGAATCAATAATATATGGAGGCATAATATAAATCAGGTTCAGAAAGGGTCTGATCCAGACTCCCATTTCCCTAAAAAGACTCTGGGCGGCGGCCACATCCAAATTCCTGTCCATCTCCAGAACTCCGATGGCTCCAAGGATTCTGACATCCCTGACAGCCGCGATGCTCCCGCAGGGGGCCAGTTCCTTTGTAAGCTGATCCTCAATGGATTTGACTTTTTCCATCCAGTTCCCGCTTATCAGGAGTTCTGTGCTGGCCAGGGCCACTGAACATGCCAGAGGGTTGCCCATGAATGTCGGGCCGTGCATGAATACTCCGGGGAAGGCGCCGCAGATTGTACCGGCGGTTTTCTCATTGCATATGGTGGCTGCAAGACTGAGATATCCCCCGGTAAGGGCTTTGCCCAGACAAATAATATCCGGAGTTACCCCGGCATGTTCGCAGGCGAAAAGCTTTCCCGTGCGTCCGAAGCCCGTGGCGATTTCATCGGCGATCAGAAGCACTTCATGTTCATCACAGAGCTGTCTGATCTTCCCGAGGTATTCAGGAGAGTAAAATTTCATGCCCCCGGCTCCCTGGACAATGGGCTCAAGGATGAAGGCGGCGATCTCAGCGCCGTGCTGCTCCAGAATCGACATAATTTCCCGCAGGTGAACATCCCGGCATGGTTCATCAAACCCGCATTCAGGAGAGGGGGCAAAAAAGTTTTTCCGCAGGAAACCGGAAAAAAGGCTGTGCATGCCGGTCACAGGGTCACAAACCGACATGGCGCCGAAGGTGTCACCATGGTATCCTTTTTCAAGACTTAGAAACTTTGTCTTGCCGGGCTTGCCCAGAACCTGCCAATACTGGATGGCCATCTTCAGGGCGACTTCCACGGATACTGAACCGGAATCACAGAAAAAAACCTTTTCCAGACCCCGGGGCACCAAATCTGTCAGCAATCTGGCCAGGTTTATTGCCGGTTCATGAGTCAGCCCTCCGAACATGACGTGCGCTGTCCTGTCGAGCTGGGATTTAACCGCATTATTCAAAACCGGATGATTATAACCGTGCACGGCGCACCACCAGGAAGACATGCCGTCAATAAGTTCCCGGCCGTCGGCAAGCTTTATCCTTACACCCGCGGCCGATTCCACGGGATAAACAGGCAGAGGCCGCTTCAGGGAAGTATAAGGATGCCAGATGTTTTTCCGGTCAAACTCCAATAGATCAGTCCATGACATAGATGCATTATCCTTTTCAGTTTCAGCAGAAAGGAAGTTATTACTCCCGGGCCGGGATGTCAAAACAAACAGGGCCTGAAAGTCAGCCAAAGCCTTTCCTTTATTTTTTTAATTAATTCCCGTAATAAATTTCGGGAAAGGATATTAAATATAATACAGATCAATACCATGACCCAAATCCCAGTGGATCACCCCGAGCGCGAAAGGGCTCTTGACCCGGAAGGTTCTTTTATTGTCCAGGCACCAGCGGGTTCGGGCAAGACCGAACTTCTGACCCAGAGATACTTAAGACTTTTGTCCCTGGTGAACGAACCCGAGGAGATCCTGGCCATAACCTTCACCCGCAAGGCGGCGGCTGAAATGCGCAACCGGATTATCAAGGCCTTAACCGTTGCCGGGTCTGAGCCCGAACCGGATGAGCCTCACCTGGCCAAAACCCGGGAGCTGGCAACCAGGGCCCTTAAACAGGATAAAAAGCTCGGCTGGAATATCCTGCGTAATCCTGCAAGATTAAAGGTCAGGACCATTGACTCGTTCTGCCTTTATCTCACAGGCAGAATGCCCGTCCTGACAGGTTTGGGCGGGGACGCGCGGGTTATGGAAGATCCGCGAAGCCTCTACGAGCAGGCAGCCAGAAGGACACTGCTGGAACTTAAAGGGGATTCCAGGTGGCATGATCCGCTGTCCGTGCTCCTGCTTCACCTTGATAACGACTGGGCCAGGGCCGGAGGGCTGATCATGGAAATGCTCGGCAGAAGAGAACACTGGCTTAGACTTGTGGGCAGGGCTTCGGGAGAAGAAGATCTGAGGAGCCTGCTTGAGGGACAATTATGCCTTGAAATTGAGCGGCGCCTGAATAAAACACGGCTTCTCTTCAACCGGTTCACGAGCCCGGATGAACAAAAAGCTTTTTTTGAATGCGCCTGCTTCGCCTCCCTGAATCTGTCTTCTGAGAACAAGGTCTCCGCGATTACGGCCCTTGAAGGTCTGGACCGCCTGCCGGATGCCCGCATAAGCAGCCTGGATAAATGGCTGGGTATCATGGAAATTCTTCAAACCAATTCAGGGTCATGGAGAAAAGGGGTTGATAAAAGAATCGGCTTCCCTGCCGCGTCTTCCTGTGCGGACAAGGATTCACGAAATCAGGCTGCCCGGAAAAAAGTCCTGTTCCAAGATTTTTTGAAAGCACTTGCCGGGCACGGCGCACTGCAGGAATCCCTTGCTGAGCTGGCCAGCCTTCCGGACACAATTTATTCCGATGAAACATGGGAAATACTTTCAGCACTGCTTCAGGTCCTTAAAATGGCCGTGGCACAGCTTCACCTGGTGATGCAGGACAAAGGCCTGGTGGATTACCCCGAGATTTCCATG
>SKKD01000083.1 GCA_007121655.1 Desulfonatronovibrio sp.
ATCCTGGATTCCGGCTTTCGCCGGAATGACGGAAAAGAGTAACAGCCTGCTTTAACCGTCACCCCGGATCTGATCCGGGATCCAGTTTTTTTAAAGCTACTTAGGAGCTGATATTGCAGGATTTTTTAAATATCGGAGTTATGCAAGATTAAAATGGTGGGCAATGCAGGACTCGAACCTGCGGCCTTTGGCTCCGGAGGCCAACGCTCTATCCACCTGAGCTAATTGCCCGCCAGGGGAATTGAACTGATATTACTCGCCGTGATATATGTCAAGTAGACAAGAAATTACTTGCCCCGGGAAATAAGGGTTTGTCCCCTGATAACTGATCGGCATTAGTTATCAATAAGTTACTTTTGTTTATTATTAATTGACAAAATATTCACTTTTGTTAACTTTGCGGCAAGGAGTTCTGTTCTGAAGACAACGGTTACCCTCATTTGATTTATGCCGGACTCAATACAGGCGCAATAATGGGCAAAAAAGAGAATGACAGAGAGTGTTAATGATTAATGCAAAAAGAGGTGGCAATGAAATTTGATGATTTTTTTCAAAGGGTGTCCGAAGTTACCGATGTTAAATCGCAGAAACAGCTGGCCGATCTTCTCGGGGTAGGGGCGGCGGCCATCACCCTGTCCAAAAGTCGCGGTGTTCCCAAGAGCTGGAGCTTTAAAATAGCATCAATCTTCGGACTTAATTCAAGCTGGATTATTACCGGCCAGGGGCCGGTATATCAGTCCGGCAGGGAAGAAACATTTCTGGTGCCCAAAGTCTCCGCCCGGGCTTGCGCCGGTTCAGGTTCTTTTGATGTTCAGGAAAATGTGATCGACGAAATCCCTTTCCCTGTCGACTGGGTCCGCAAAAAAGGAAGTCCCGGCAATATGGTGGTCATGGAGGTTATCGGGGACAGCATGTATCCGGAACTGGAAGAGGGCGATAATATACTGGTTGACCAGAGTCAGAAGCGGGTTTCGAACAATTACGTGTATGTGGTCGGGCTTGAGGATACACTGCAGGTTAAGCGGGTTCAGTCTCAACCGGGCCTGGTTATTTTACTGAGCGCAAACCGCCGCTATGCCCCTGTCTCGCTGCAAGGAGATGAAATAGATACATTGAGGGTTGTAGGCCGGGTACTCTGGAGCAGCAGGGAATACCTGTGAGGAACTCCTGATGTCAGGAGAAATGCTCAATTCCGGATCGGATTCCCTCAATGCCGTAAAATGACACAATGGTCATTCCAACAGTCCAGATCAAGAGACTGAAATTCATCCACAGCAAAAGGTTTTTTCTGGGGGGCTTAAAAGCAAGGGCTATTATTGTAGCCAGATGAATACCCGTGATCAGGGGGCCCGAAAGAGCCATTCCGGGAAGACCATATTTATTCCAGATGTTCAGGGCGCGCTGTTTTCTGCGGGTCATGGAAGTGGTCCGGTTCCTGACCCTGGTCTTTCTCCACGATTCCCAATGTTTATAGCCATAGACAATCAGGAAAACCGGAATGGCATTGCCGGCAAAGGCTACAAAAGCCACTGGAAAAGGATTCAGTCCCATTGCCAGTCCGGCCGGAATAACCAGCAGCAACTCCACCCAGGGAGTGGCAGCCAGGATAAATATTAAAAAGTATTGAGTCATTATATCCATTGTTGGTGCTCTCAGCCATGAAACACTGCGTGAAACACAGAATGATGCGTTGAATCCAAAATCCTGCAAAAATCCAGCATGCGATTTAACTCTTTGTTTTTGAGGCTATCCGTAACCACCTGATATCCTCCGTTACCTGCAGAATGCTTGTACAAGTCTGTACTATCCCAGGTAACTTGTAACACTTTGTTTTTTTACATCAGCAAATAAATTAATTGCCGACTTTCCAGGGAGGTTTTCCTGGTCTATGACAAAGATGGTATCAACCCATCTTCCCTCCCGGGGCAGAATCTGCGTGAGTTTGTTCCCTGAATTTTCCAGCAGGAAACGGTTGAGAAAGTCTTTTTCCCGGTCCGGGTACAAAGCCATATACAGGATGTCAAACTCGATCAGATCACTGAAAAAATGAGTGCCGAGGGATACGTCGGGAACAAAGCCTTCACGCATGGCCACGATCTCACATAATACCGAGACAGTGCTTATTTCCGTAAAACTGACCGGTACCCCGAGGGATGCTATGCTTGTTCCCCAGCGACCAGGTCCCATCAGCATAATGTTGAAGCAGGACTTGCAGGACTTGTCATTGGCGATGCTTCCGACCAACCGGGCCACGGAGTATCGCTCATTTTCCGTGAGATAGCCATACTTATCCGGCGACACGTAAATTATCCTGTCAATTCTGCCGGCCCTGCTCTGTCCAATAACCGGGCCTGTACTTTGCAGGATGATATTTTCCGGATCAATATCGGCGGCAAGCTGATTTTGAATGCCCGGGCCTTTGATCTCCAGGGGTCTGCACTGGACAAGGTTAATCATATAGTCCGAGTTGTCCTTCCTATCCTGAAAAAAATTGACAGTGAACTCAATATCAACGGTTGATCCGTAAGCTTGCTCAAGAGTCTTGAGCATCTCTTTCATGTCCTGGGCAAAATCAGTCTCGGACAGCAGTTCGGAAAAATTCAGAACCCAGGGAAAAAAGTCCCGGATATTCATCTTTCTGGCCTTTGCCTGAAGCTTCCTGTCTATCTGGGCGAACAGCTCCAGGGGCAGTTCAGGGCAATCAGCGGACAGGTTTTCAAAAGGTATGGACGCAACCGCATTGGATCCCAGATCAAGGACGTCAACATTTTTCTGGGTGTAGCCATGACCGTTTAAATTAACCAGAGGCTGCATGGATGGTTCATTCAAGGCTACGATTCTTGTATAATCATCGTCAGACCGGTTAACCGCGCGCGTTCCCAAACCGAATACCAGCCTGAGCATGCCGGACTCCGGGTCAACCCGCTCATTCCACGCATAGGGATTAAATGAAAATCCGACTCCCGCGGCCTGCGGGAAAAAATGTTTTTTATAGTTTATTCCGCTGACCCTTTGAACAAGAAGGGCCATCTGCTCATCCTGATCCAGCAATCCCCTTTGTTTTCTGTAGATCAGGGCCTTTTCGCTGATGGAAGAAGCATATATATGCCTGACAGCCTCTATAAAGGCGGCCAGTCGCTGGCCTCTTTCACCCTGGTTGACGCAAAACACGCTTTCGTACTTGCCGGCGAAAACATTTCCGAAATTATCCTCCATCAATGAACTGGACCGGACAATGAATGGCCATTGACCGAAATAGTCCAGAAGATCCACAAACTGCTTGATGATATAATGGGGAAAGGAGCCGTTAATGATCTGCGATCTTGCCCGGTCAAGATCCTTGAGAAAATGGTCGGGGTCCCGCTGCTGCTGTCTAATCCACCACACCCCGTTCTGGACCAGAAATGTGTAAAAGACATCTGAACCGATATAGAAGGAATCGTGAGATTCCATCCTTTTTTCCCACTTTTCAGGGTCAGTCCTGTTGAGTATGGCTCTGGCAAGCAAAAGACCGTTGCTCTTACCGCCCATAAGTCCGGTTCCGATCATTCTGCGGCGGAAAAAGAGCACATCGCTTAGACTGAGATATTTCCCGGCCAGATCAAGCATTCTCCTGTCCCTGGAAAAAATCATTTTCAAAAGTGTTTTCAGTTGTTTATGTACTTTTTTCTCACTGCCGAGTCCTTGTTCAAAGTCTGTCTGGACCTGTTCGGCCTCGGCAAAAGTCCTGTTCCAGAATCCAAGGGTATGAGCTGCGGAATCAAGTCTGGACCAGGGCTTGCGGCTAAGAACCGTGCTTATTTTGTCGCTGGTCCGTACCGGCTCCACAACGCTTCCGTGCAGGCGGTGCAGGGTGTTCATTGTAGGCGAGTACCGGTTGTCGACCTTTAGGGGATGAATGAAAACTTCCTCTTCATGCTGGTAAACATCCAGAAAAACCTGGGTGACCTTGAGAATGGAGCTGGTGGCGTGAAAGGAATGCCTGTTTCGAAGCAGCCCAAAATAGGCTATTGTATCCATGCTGCCCAGATATGGACAGGTTAGCATGAAAAAATTGCCCAGCATGCGGTCGGAGTACCAGTCCCAGGAAAGATTGCTCAGGCAGTCAAACAGGTAGCAGCAGCCCTTGCCGTGCTTGTGAATAATGGAATGCATCCTGAAAATGAATTTTTCAAAGCCCTGTTGGGGATTGATACTATAAGTAGCGCTGGTCTGGTCTTCTTTGAGCAGGGGCTTATGCCTGGCAAATCTGATGTAGATCAGGGGAATGTCGTAAAAAAGGCAATGATCATGATAGGGCAGAACAAATTGGAGGTAATCTTCAACGGAATCAAACTGCCAGACCACGTTGTCCCCGGCACGAAGGCCCTTGAGCGCTTCATCCAGTCCGGAAAGACCGGTGCTGAAATTGTAGTTTTTCATAGATGGCTGCCATAAAACAGTTGATTATTATAATGCCTTTTATTACGGTGCCGCGGAATCATTAAATGTGTTTTGATCGACTTGCTGCTCAGATTTACTGACTACCAAAGCAAACCCAATCAGTCCACCCAAAAAACAGACAAAAGAGGAAGGTTAATGAAGGCAAAAGAACATATCAATAAAGTATTCGAACAGGTTGTCAGGCGTAATCCGGGCGAGCTTGAATTTCACCAGGCAGTGAAAGAGGTTTTGGAGTCTCTTGAACCGGTTATCATCAAAAGACCCGAGTATGTCGAGGCCAACATTCTTGAAAGAATAGTTGAACCTGAAAGGTCGATAACCTTCAGAGTGCCGTGGCAGGACGACAAGGGCAATGTACACGTGAACAGGGGATTCAGGGTCCAATTCAACAGCACACTCGGACCGTATAAGGGCGGAATAAGATTTCATCCCAGTGTCAATCAGGGAATCATCAAGTTTCTGGGCTTTGAACAGGTATTTAAAAACTCCCTGACCACCTTGCCCCTTGGAGGAGGGAAGGGCGGGGCCGACTTTGATCCGAAATTCAAGTCAGACTCCGAAATAATGCGTTTCTGCCAGTCTTTCATGACCGAACTTCAAAGGTATATAGGAGCGGACACGGATGTCCCTGCCGGAGATATCGGGGTAGG
>SKKD01000159.1 GCA_007121655.1 Desulfonatronovibrio sp.
AATTGGATCTTCCCTGGATGGCCTCAATGGAAGGATGTCTTCCCTGTTTGACCTTTATGTCCAGGTCTTTTGAAAGCCTGGGGCGGGACCAGTCAAACCTTCTGGCGATCTCGGCCAGACCTTGCCAGAAGTCCAGTTTTGCCAGAACCGCGGACATGATTTTGAGCCTTTTGTTATGGCCTGCCACGAAGTATCTGGTTTTCATGAAGAGGTCGTATTCCCTGGTTTTTCTTTTGTCGTTAGCAGTAAGCAGGTTTTCTTCCAGTTCTTTTAATTCCGCAGTGACGTATCTTTCACTGGAAACCAGGGTTTGGCGGCGTTCAAAGTGTTCGGGAACTTTTTCACCTGAAGCTCTTGATAATTCAAAGTAATAGCCGAAGACCCGGTTGTAGCCGATTTTGAGCTTGGGAAGGTTGTTCGCTGTCCTTTCGTTTTCCAGAAGTTGTTTTAGTTTTTCCTGGCCATGATCCGTTAGTTCGATAAGCTCATCAAGCTCCTGATCATATCCTGTTTTGAAAATCCCGCCTTCGGTCAGGAGATGAGAGGGATTGTCCCTGATGGCCTTTTCCAGAACGTCCGCAAGTTCCTCCAGGTCATCCCAGTCCCGGAGCAGGGTTTCAAGCAGGGGAGGTTGTTGATCAGCATATTCAAGAATTTTTCTGATCATTGGTAAAATTTTCAGAGATTTTCCAAGGGAGCCTAGGTCTTTTGGATTACATCTGTTAAGGGTTATTCTTGTTGCGAGTCGCTCCAGATCAAAGGCTTTTTTGAGTTCCCGGCGCAGTGAACTCCTGGAATCGTCCAGCTTTAGAAAAAAAGAAGTCATTTCCTGGTTTCTGGTGATGATTTCCAGGTCCTTCCAAGGATGATGCAGACGTTTTTCCAGGTACCTTCCCCCCATGGGAGTGATGGTCTGGTCAAGGACAAAAATCAGGGTGCCCGGACCTTTTTCTCCGCTCAGGGTTCTGAATATTTCCAGGTTTTTAATTGTGACCTGATCGAGCTGGAGATACTGGCCGGGAATCAGGGGGCTGAACGGAGCCATATGCCCCAGTTCTCCCTTGTGAGTCTGGATCAGGTACATAAGGATCGCACCGCAGGCCAGTACAAGTTCAGGTTTGTCGGATAAGTCCAGAACTTCCAGAGATGAAACATTTTGATCCTTTAATAAGAGTTCCATGCTTGATCGCTGATCAAAGTAGGAAATATGGGGTACAAAATTAAATTTTGTCTTCAGGGTGGAATGTTTTGAAGGAATCGAGAAATTTTCAGGGGCCAGAATTTCAGAAGGTCTCAGCTTATATATCCATTGCCAGATGTCATCAAGGGTTTTGAGTTCCAGGCCTGTCCATTCACCTGTTGAAAAGTCCGCCCAGCAAAGGGATCCAAGATTTTTTGCTTCATTCCAGTAAAGGGCTGCCAGATAGTTATGCTCCTTGGCTGAAAGTGTTTTTTCCTCAACTAAAGTGCCTGGGGTAAGTACTCTTGTGACAGCCCTTTTAACCAGCCCTTTGGCTTGTTTAGGATCTTCTATCTGATCGCAGATGGCGACCTTGAAACCTTTTTCCAGGAGTTGTCTTAAGTATTCATCAGAGGAGTGATGAGGAACTCCGCACATTGGAATCAGTACCTCAGAATTGGGGTTTCTGGAGGTAAGGGTTATTTGCAGTGCCCTGGCGGCTATTTCAGCATCTTCGAAAAACAGCTCGTAAAAATCCCCCATGCGAAAAAACAAAAGAGTTCCGGGGTTTTCCTGTTTTATCCGAAGGTATTGCTCAAGCATGGGAGTAAGCTTGATGTTTGGAGGAAGGCTGAAGGTTTTCAGGGTGGAAGACATTATAAGATTATTTAATTCAGTAGCCTGGTTATTCGTTCAGCAGGGTTCGAAAGGATATGGAATGCCAGCTGTAGCATCTGGGACATAGAAAAAAAATCTGCTCTCTTTTCAAACCGCATCTTTTACAGACAAATCTTTTGACCATTCCGGCTTTGCGGGTGAAAAAAGTAAGCTGGGTTTTAAAGGCTTCGGTCAGGATCTGTTCATGCTGTGAAATATTTAAAATTTCAAGTCTGGCCGGCCAGAATTCCTGATCCATGACCAGGGTTTTCTCAAGCCATTCCCTGGCTCTGTTTATCTGGCCTGACTGTTTTAGAAAAATAGAACAATAATAGCAAAAAATAAGATTTTGCTCAAAATTGCTCAGGATTTCAACAATGATTTCGGAACAATTTTCTTCAATGAAGCTTTGCCTGGTCCGGGAGGTGCTTTTGGTAATGAATTGGTACAAGCCTTCAAGCAAAACAAATCTTATGTCGTCGTCTACCTTTTGAAGAGCGCTTGTAAGATCGGATTGCAAGCTGTTCCATTGTCCCAGTTCAATATCCCGGCAAATTATTTCCAGCCAGGCTTCAACACAACCCGGATAAACCTTGATGGCCTTCTGAATCAGTTTATAAGAGTGATTTTTTCTTCCATCCTCACTCCGGGCCTCCTTCACCATATAGTGAGCCTGCGCAAGAGGCTGACCCAAAAGGGAATAATAGCCCGCGGCCTTTTCAAAGTCATTGGTATCAGCGTAAAGTCTGGCAAGCTCTATCAAAATAGCAGGATCGTCACCGGTAATTTTGTAGGCCTGTTCCAGGGCGCTGTGAGCCCTGTCCAGGATGCCGGCTCTTTTAAAGTCTATGCCGAGTTCAAACCAGGCCCTGGCCTTGAAATGTTCATTAAGTTGCGGCCTGGCGATTAAATTGGTTCTTATCTGGATGGCCCGTTCAATTTCTCCCTGGGAACGAAACAGATTGCCGAGAGCCAGATATATTTCCACCGCGTCAGGATTGTTCCTGACCACCCGGCTAAGTTCGCCGATGGCGGAAAATGTATCCTGAGACGGGGGAAGAAAACCCTCGCCGGAATGGAGGAGGGATGATTTTTCTTCCTGTTTTCGTTTCCTTAGACTATGCAGCCAGTGGAACATAATTCTATTACCGCCAATCGAGGCAGGTTTAAGGTCTACCGGAATGATGCAGTTTATAAACGAGATTCTTGTTTATCAGAAGAATCAATCGAATAATTTTCATCGTCCAGGGGTATGTTGCGCAGTGAATTAACCTCTTCTTCCAGGTCTTTGATTTTGGATTTGCTGCGTTTAATTTCGTGGCTGAGGCGGATTTTTTCAGCCAGGAGATAGGCTAAAGAAATAAAACCGCCGGCAACAAAGGCCAGCAATACAATTAGATAATAAGGGATTTCCCTGCTTTGAAATTCCAGGCCAAAAATTTGAAGAGTAAGTCTGACTGTTGTTGACAGCAGTTCATGGTTCTGAACGAAAAAAAGCATGGAAAAGAAAAAAAGAAGAATCAGAGCAGCCACTCTAAGATATCTCATTGGAATCTCCTTATATGATAGAGGTTGAAAATAAAGGTTTAAGTTTCTTATAAGTTGCATTTAAGTGTTCTGGAATGACCATGGTTTCATTCATGACAGCCATGAAAGAATGGTCTCCCACCCATCTGGGAAGAATGTGGAAGTGAAGATGTTCCTTTATACCGGCTCCGGCTGCCTGGCCTATATTCAGCCCGATGTTTATCCCTGGAGGATCAAAGGCAGACTTAAGTATGCGGGTACATTCCTTAAGCCAGGCCATCATTTCCACTGTCTCATCATTTTTCAGCTCAGTAATGCACTGGACATGCCTAAAAGGCGTGACCATGAGATGGGCGTTACTGTAAGGGAATTTATTCATAATTACAAAACAGTATTTTGCCCGGCGTAAAATCAGGCGTTCTTCATCTTCATCGCCATGTTCCGGTAGACAGAAGACGCACTCGTCAGGCTTGGGACCCAATATATAGTCAATTCGCCACGGAGCCCATAAAGTTTTCATGTCTGAATTTGCAAGCTGTTATAAAATTTATAAAATCTGGCTCAAAAACTTTTTTGTTCTGGGATGCTCAGGACTTTGAAAAAAATGTTCCGGTGTTCCGGTTTCCACGATTTTACCCTCGTCCATGAACACCACCCAGTCGGCAACCTGCCTGGCAAAGCCCATTTCATGAGTGACTACCACCATAGTCATCCCTTCCAGGGCCAGTTTAACCATAACATCCAGCACTTCGCCGATCATTTCCGGATCAAGGGCTGATGTCGGTTCATCAAACAGCATTATTTTGGGATTCATTGCCAGTGCCCTGGCAATGGCCACTCTCTGCTGTTGTCCTCCCGAAAGCTGAGCCGGATATGCTGCAGCCTTCTCCTTGATTCCCACCTTTTCAAGGAGGTACATTGCATTTTCCCTGGCTTCAGCAGACGGTACTTTTTTCAATTTCATGGGAGCCATGGTAAGGTTCTGAAGCACGGACTTGTGAGGAAAAAGATTGAAACTCTGGAAAACCATGCCCAGTTCCATGCGTACTTTATTGATATTGCAATTCTTATCGGTGATATCCTGTCCGTCAACAACTATTTTTCCTTTGTCTACTCCTTCAAGCCTGTTTATGGCCCGTAATAGAGTGCTTTTACCGGAACCGCTTGGTCCGATGATAACCATCTTCTCCCGTTTATTTACCTTGAGGGAAACATTACTCAGGGCCTCAATATCTCCAAAAAATTTATAAATGTTTTCTATGGCGATAATCGGATTGTCATCTTTGGTCATAAGGCTTTACCCGGTCCTCCATGATGCTTACGATCTTAGAAAGAATAAGAGTTATCATCAGATATAACAATGCAACCATTGTATAGGTCTCGAAGTAGGCAAAAGTCTGAGTGGCGAATTCACGGCCCCGCCGGAGAAGATCTGAAACAGCCAGAATGGAGACCAGCGAAGTATCCTTTAAAAGTGCGATGAATTCGTTGCCTACGGGCGGAAGAATGGTTCGCATCGCCTGAGGGATGATAACGTAGAACATTGTCTGGGATTTACTGAAGCCAAGAGACCTTGCCGCTTCAGTCTGTCCTTTGTCGATGGACTGGATTCCGGCCCGAAAAACTTCTCCCATATAAGCGCCGTAACAGACGGTCATAGCTGTTACTGCCGCGGTAAAGGGATGTATTCTGAAAAATGTGCCCAGAGCGTAATATATGTAG
>SKKD01000114.1 GCA_007121655.1 Desulfonatronovibrio sp.
GAGCCATCGTATGATATTATGGAAGACGTGGCTTACGATCATATTGAAGTGCCGGATCCTGAAATGATGGAGTCCGAGCAAGGTAGATTATTATACCATGGAACCCTGGCAGCACGAAACGAAGTATCCGCATCCAGCCTTTACGAGCTTGCCCGGCATGACAATACATCCGTATTTTGCGATATCAATCTTCGCGACCCCTGGTGGAACAGGGAGTTGATTAAAGACGTCATGGGCTGGTGCAAATATTTGAAAGTCAATGAGGATGAACTCAGGCATGTTTGCTTCCTGGAGGGCATAGACTCATCAGCCGGACTTGAGGAAATGGCTGAAGCCTTCAGGCTGAAGAGAGATCTTGAATGCCTCATTGTCACCCTGGGATCCAGGGGGGCCATGCTTTTTCCATCTGCGGAAAAGCCGATGTTTGCTGCTTCTCCAAAGCTTGAGAAATTTCAGGACAGTGTGGGCGCGGGAGACGCTTTTTCTTCGGTGTTTTTACTGGGAATCATCAAGGGCTGGTCCTGGGAGCTGATTCTTGAGAGATCAGTTTTATTTGCCGGCAGAATATGTGAAAACAAGGGGGCGATTCCTGATGACAGGAATTTTTATCAGAGGATAATTGATAACTGGGAGCAAAAAAATGCCTGAGAACAGGAGAAAAAATGGACTTTACCTTGTTCATTTGAGTATCCACGGCCTGGTGCGTGGTTTTGACATGGAACTTGGCCGTGATTCCGATACCGGTGGTCAGGTCAAATATGTGGTTGAACTTGCCCGGGCTCTGGGTAAACGCCCTGAAATCGCCAGGGTTGATCTAATCACCAGAAGCGTGCTCGACTCCAAGGTGGATGCCGGTTACGGAAAAACAATCGAAAAAATTGAGGAAAAGGCCAATATTGTCAGAGTGCCTTTTGGACCTAACAGATATCTGCGCAAGGAGGTTCTCTGGCCGTATCTGGATGAATTTACAGATCGTGTTCTTCAATATTTCAGACGGCTGCGCATGGTCCCGGATATAATTCACGGCCACTATGCGGACGCGGGCCTGGCCGGGTCCAGGCTGGCCCAGCACTTGGGCGTGCCTCTTATTTTTACCGGCCATTCCCTGGGGAAGGTAAAGAAGGACAAATTGCTGTCCGGAGGCCGATCCAATGAATTTATTGAATCCAGATATCACTTGTCCACCAGGATTGAGGCTGAAGAAGTGGCTCTGGGGAACGCATCCCTGGTGGTCACCAGCACATCCCAGGAACGTGACGAACAGTACAGGGAATATGAGAATTACCATCCAGGAATAATGCGCATCATTCCGCCGGGAGTTGATCTGGAGAGATTTTTTCCCTACAGGCGCGGCCAGAAGCGTCCCGCCATAGCCGATGAGCTTGACAGATTTCTTCAAAATCCCTCCAGGCCTATGGTGCTGGCAATGTCCAGACCTGACGAGCGAAAAAATATCAACGCCCTGATCGAGACTTTCGGCGTTAATGAAGAGCTCAGGAACCTGGCCAATCTGGTGATTGTTGCCGGCAACAGGCAGGATATCAGGACCATGGATTCAGGATCCAAAAAGGTCCTGACCCGTATTCTTCTTGATGTCGACAAGTATGATCTTTACGGGAAAGCAGCCTATCCCAAGGCTCATGAGAGTGATGATGTCCCTGAACTTTACCGTTTGGCGGCTAAAACAAGGGGGGTGTTTGTTAATCCGGCCCTGACCGAACCTTTCGGGCTGACCCTGATTGAGGCGGCAGCCAGCGGGCTTCCACTGGTAGCCACTGATGACGGCGGTCCCAGGGATATTATCGGCAATTGTAAGAATGGTGTTCTGGTTGATCCTCTGGATTATGAAAAAATGGGGCAGGCTATTCTGGCTTACATCCGGGATAATCAAAAATGGAAAAAGGCTTCCCTTTCGGGTATCAGAGGGGTTAAAGCCTCTTATTCCTGGGATACCCACGCCAGGCAGTATATAAGGGAATTATCGGCGATGATTTCTCCCAAAAAGGAGCCCAGTCCCAGGCTGCCGATAATCAAAAGCAAACTGCCGGTTTCAGACAAGGTTTTTATCTCGGATATCGACAACACATTGCTTGGAGACAAGAAGGCACTAAGGAAACTGCTTAAGTATCTGGCGGGCTTTGAGGGTCTGGTATTTGGAGTGGCCACCGGACGCACCCTTGAAAGTACCATGAACATCCTGGCTGAGAAAAATATTCCCATACCTGAAATACTCATCACCGCAGTGGGCAGTGAAATCTATTATGGCCCCAATATACTGATGGATCACGGTTGGAGCAGACATATAAACTATAGATGGAAGCCCGAGGGAATCAGGGAAATAATGAAGGAAGTTTCAGGAGTTGAGCTTCAGGAGGATGTAAATCAGCGCCAGTTCAAGCTGAGCTATAACTTTTTTCCGGATGAGTTTGACGGGGTTCGCAAAATCCGTAAACTCATGCGTCGAAACAATCTTCATGCCAAGATCATACTTTCCCATGGCGAGTTTCTGGATTTTCTTCCTCTTCGAGCTTCCAAGGGACTGGCCATAAGGTTTATCTGCATGAAATGGGGTGTTGATTTTAAAAAGGTGCTGGTGGCGGGAGATTCGGGCAATGACCGGGAAATGCTTTCCGGGGCCACCCTGAGCGTGGTTGTGGGCAATTACAGTCCTGAACTGAAAACACTTCCCGAGACGCCGACAATTTACTTTGCATCGGAAAAGTATTCCGCGGGAATTATTGAGGGAATGAAATACTACGGTTTTTTGGAGGAAAATAATGTTGATTAAGACCGAACAGATAGAGGTGGGGAGTCCTGAGCTTAGAAAAGCGGTGCATCTTTTTTTGCGCAATATGATAAAAAAAGACAAAGTTTTTCTTTTAGGCTCGGAACTTAAAGAAATGCTGGAGGAATTTTTTGAGGATGAAGACTACGGCGACTTTGAAAACGAGATAGTTTTTGATGTTTTTAAATATTCACAGGTAGCCTGCATTTCCAACCCCTGGGTCTATCTTTCGGTCCGGCCTCATATAGGTACATGGCAATACTTCAGGTTTCATGCCGATGACGTTCTTTTTGATGAAATTGCCGTACAGGACTACCTGCGTTTCGAAGAAATGCAGGTCAACAGCACCACGGCTACTGATGAATTTTTATTGGAGATAGACCTTGAGCCATTCAACCGGGAATTTCCCAGGCTAAGCAACTCTTCATATATAGGCAAAGGAGTTGAGTATCTAAACAGACACCTTTCAGGACGTTTTTTTCAGCCCAACAAAAAAGGGCATGAAAAAATGTACGATTTTTTACGTCTGCACCATTGCCAGGGGCGTCAGTTAATGCTCAATGACCGGATTGATTCCCTTGACGAACTGCGTACCTCCTTGCGAAAAGCCGTCCGATTTCTCGGTAAAAAGAGTAAGGAAACGCTTTGGTCCGATATTGCCAGGGATATGAGAGACTTTGGATTTGAACCCGGCTGGGGCAGAAAAAATGCTGAGATTCTTGCAAATCTTGAGCTTCTGCTGGAGATACTGGAAGCGCCAACCCCCCGGATCCTGGCTGATTTTTTGAGTAAGATACCCATGCTGTTCAAGCTGGTAATTGTTTCTCCTCACGGATTTTTCGGCCAGTCCAATGTCCTCGGCATGCCCGACACTGGAGGCCAGATTGTTTATATCCTGGATCAGGTCAGGGCTCTGGAAAAGGAAATGTATGTTCAGATCAGGGACCAGGGACTGGATATTGAACCCGAGATTATCGTTCTGAGCAGGCTTATTCCGGAAAGCGGAGAAACCACATGCAATCAGAGGCTTGAAGATATCGTGGGAACAAGAAACGCAAAAATTCTTCGGGTGCCTTTTCGGTATGCCAGCGGGGAGATAGTTCAGCACTGGATTTCCAGATTCCATATCTGGCCTTTCCTTGAAAAATACGCCCTGGATTCAACCAACGAAGTCCAGGCGGAACTTGGGGGAAGACCGGACCTGATTATCGGCAATTATTCCGACGGCAACCTCGTGGCTTCTCTCATGTCCAGGAAGCTCAGAGTTACCCAGTGCAATATTGCCCACGCCCTGGAGAAATCTAAATATCTTTTTTCCGCGCAGTACTGGAAACACAAAGAATCTCAGTACAGGTTCTCCAGCCAGTTTACCGCTGATCTTATCTCCATGAACACCGCGGACTTCATCATCACCAGCACTTATCAGGAGATAGCAGGAACCGAGGAAAGCGTCGGCCAGTACGAGACATACCAGTCTTTTACCATGCCGGATCTTTATCGTGTGATCAAAGGCATTGACGTGTTTGATCCCAAGTTCAACGTAGTCTCCCCCGGAGCTGATGAAAATGTGTATTTTCCCTTTTACGAAAAGGACAGAAGGCTGACGCAACTCCATGAGGAGCTTGATAAGTTTATTTACGGCCCCGAGGGCGGCCAGGCCAGGGGGATATTGAAAGATAAGGAAAAGCCCCTGATTTTTACAATGGCCAGACTGGACATGATAAAGAATCTTCCCAGTCTTGTGCGCTGGTATGGGCAAAATGAAGATCTCCGGGAACATGCCAACCTGGTTGTTGTAGCCGGATATATAAATAAGGATGATTCCCAGGATGAAGAAGAACGGGCCTGCATTGATGAAATGCACGGGCTGTTTGAGGAATATGATCTTCACGAACAGGTGCGCTGGCTTGGCTCCAGGCTGGATAAAAACCTGACGGGAGAGCTGTACCGCTATGTGGCCGACAGCAGAGGTGTTTTCGTTCAACCCGCCCTGTTTGAAGCTTTCGGTCTGACCGTGGTTGAAGCCATGAGTTCCGGATTACCGGTATTTGCTACCATATTCGGGGGACCACTGGAGATTATTGAGCATGAAATTTCAGGGTTTCATATTGATCCCACACATGGCGACAAAGCTGCTGTATTGCTGGCTGATTTCTTTGCCAGGTGCAAAGAGGATCCGGCTTACTGGGAGAAAATATCAGCCAATGGCATCAAACGGGTTGATGAAAAATATAATTGGCGGCTTTATGCCCGCAAGCTTTTATCCTTCTCCAGGATTTACGGATTCTGGAAATTCGTATC
>SKKD01000160.1 GCA_007121655.1 Desulfonatronovibrio sp.
TTATCAGAGGGAAAGTGAGCATCATCTCTTTGCTCAGGATTCCAAGACCCATTGTTAATCCGAGCAGCAGGGTCCACCGGGAAAGTTTGCCAACCTGGATATTGCGCCATAGAAAATAAAGGGCCATGCTCCAGCATGCCATCAGGGGTGCGTCTATGGTCATTATAAAGCCGAGTGCGCTACTGCCGGGGTTTGTCAGGGAAAGAACCGCCGCCCAGAAGCCCACCCTTGAATCAAAAATAGTTCTGCCCAGCAAAAACACTCCCAGAAGGGCAACGCAGCTTAAAATAGCCGCGGGAAGGCGGACAGTAAAGGTATATGATCCTAAAATTCCGGTAGAGACGGCGTTTATCCAGGCCACCATGGGCGGTTTGCTGAAATACCCCCAGTCAAGTCTCCTGGACCAGTCCCAGTAATATGACTCATCGGGAACCAGATCCAGTGGAGCTATGGCGATATATATAATTCTCCAGGATAGAACCAGGGCAAGCAGGATTAAAAATCTTCCTGTCCATGAATGTTCATTATTGATCCGGGAATCGGGCATACTGCTGACAGGGTTAATACTCACGGGTTGAATGGCTTTTAGGGGTTATCGGCTGTTAAACGCATTGAAGTTGTTCAAGATGAGAACCGGCAGGCAGTTGCAGCAGGTTCAGTTAACTATTTCTCCAAGCCTGCAGGCCTTCATTTCAACTCCGGGACACACCTTTTCACCGCCTCTGGCCGCTGATTCATAAAGTGCCGTCAAAAGCCTGATGTTTTTCAATCCTTCCTCTCCGTCTACCAGGGATGGGGGTTTGATCCCGGTTTTTACGGCGGTGATCACATCAGCGATATTCGGAGTATGGCCATGCCCGTATACATTGGGGACAACCTGGGAAACATTTGTTCTGATCAGTTCATCTTCCCCTTCTTCCTGGTCAAACTTCCAGGTCAGGAGTTCATTGACCGCTATTCCTCCGACAACAGCAGTGCCTTTTTCGCCAAGCAGGCTCATGGAGCCCTCCAGGTTATCCGGCCTGGTGGCCACTGTGGCTTCATAGATCCCGATGGCTCCTGATTCAAATTTAATCAGGGCCGCCCCGGTATCCTCGACTTCAATGTCCAGCAGGCGGGTGGCTGAAAGACACTGGACAGACTCCACAGGCCCCATAAACCATTGCAGAAGATCAAGATGATGGCTGGCCTGCTGAGACATCACCCCACCGTCCAGAGCCCATGTCCCATGCCAGTTGTCCTGTTCGTAATAATTTTGATACCTGGCCCATCTCACCCGGACGGTTGACATTACCGGCTTGCCGAACCGGCCCCTGTCCCAGGCCGCCCGGGCGGCCTGGACAGGATGATTGTATCTGTTCTGATATATTACGTACAGGCCGCAGCCATGATTATTACAAGCCTGTACCATGGCCTCGCAATCGCTGACCCTTAAAGCCATGGGCTTTTCCACAACGATATTTTTGCCGAATCTTGCCAGGTCAATAACCACGGGAGCATGATAGCCCGTGGGAATCAGCACCATAACTACATCTATTTCAGGGTGTTCAGCCATCATCATCCGGTAATCCGCATGCCAGGGAACATTATATTTCTTTGAGGCCGCCCCGGCTTTTTGCCTGTCGATATCGCATACCGCCACAAGCCTTGCCTCATCAGACAATGCTTCCAAGGCGCCGAAATGCTTGTAAGCAACCCGTCCACAACCTATTACAGCAAAATTCAACCTGTCAGCCATCCCGGAGTCCTCTTGTATTTATTTTTAAAAATTAACAATTGAGCGTAAAAGTTTAAGAAAAGATTTCCTTTCGGTTTATAATGCGGCTGTCAAAATATATCAAAAAGCCGGACACAAGACAGTACCATTGGAAGCTTTTTGTCAAGTCTGATATTCAGATTTCATTATTGAGAATATAGATATAACCTGTAACTTCAATAGATAAGGTTCAATTTTTTAATTGCAAAAAATCTTTCAAAAAAGTTTTGCCGGGTTATAACGGGATTAATCAGCGGCTGTTTGATCCGGGGTTTTTACAAGTACCCGTGACAGCTTCCATGAAACCACAATGCCGATTAAACCCAGAGGAATAAGCAGGGCCAGCCAGAGAGTGGCGGCGAGGAACAATGATCTGAAACCGGTTAAAAACATTATTGAACCGAGAATGAACACAAAAATAACAAGACACAATACCAGTTCCCGGAAACGGGCTGGTTTTGGACCGGACTGCCGGGCAGAAAACACAAGGGCCTGTTCCGGAACCTTAATGATCCAGTAGTAAAGTGCATGGATTATAATCCACGACAGAAAGATCGACCCCAGCCAGTCACTGATCCAATGATGCAACGACATGCTTCTTGATACGCCCATAGCCAGCGCAAAGACGATCACCACAGTTCCGAGTATCATGCCCGCCTGCTTGAGCCTCCGGGAATGTCTCGGATCTCCGGCCAGCACATATGCAACGCTCATGAGCATAAATGCCTGAGCAGTATGTCCGCTGGGAAAGCTGCCCTTGGGAGAACCCTCAGTGATAAAATAAGCCCCGAATTCGAACCATTCCGAATAGGGCAGGTCATGCTTGAGCAAGTCATTCGGCCTGACCCTCCCAATGACCCATTTCAGGCTATGGACCATTCCAAAGGCCGTTACCAGCCCGCTGACGACAATAAAGCCCAGTTGGGGACGCCAGGGGTGCAGCGAGGAATTCTCCCGGGCCAGATTAGCCAGAACGTACAATAAAACAAAGCCTGAATAAATAAAAATGATCAGATCATTGGGACTTGGCAGATCGCCTTCGAACATGGTCCTGCCCATAAGATCGGTAAAACCCTGCCGCTCAAGACCATGCAGTGCCATGGTCCACTGGTAATCGATTCCTGCCGCCATAATCATGATCACTGCAAAACCGCACGCAAGCAGAACAAAAAAAGTATTTCGGTTCGGAATAATTTTCATTGATATGATATTATTAATACAGGTCGAGTCCTTCTGAAAGCCCGCTAAACGAAGCTTTTTCATATTCCACTCTCCTGTTCCCTGTCAATGAGAATTGAAAATTACACAGATGTTGTCTGGCGGTTTGTTGAAAAATCCTTTGCCGCAAGCTGGTTAAGAATTGAGGAAATCCGTCAGTCAGTGTTTGACATACAGGCAGGTGTGGCGGTAATAACCCGGCAAGCGGAACTCCCCATGCTTCGCTTCGAATGCTGACACATAATTAAAAAATATAAAATTCCGGAACGTTATGCTATTGAGAGATTTTTACAATAATAAGCTGTATGGCTGTCTCACGGCTGTACCCGTTATAACGATTCTGGCTATAGTCGCGCTGCAGACTGTCTTTTCTCTGGACTCAAGAGAACTATGGTACTCGGATGAAATACGTCATGGTAATGCATTTCAGAATTTGATATACGAAAATAAATGGATTGTTCTATACCTGAACGGAGAAGTCTATCCTGACAAACCTCCGGTTTATTTCTGGTTTATTTCTCTTATCTATTTTTTTATGGATGAAATATCTCCTCGCCTTTTTTTTATTGGAGCGGCTGTTTCAGGTGCTCTTTTTGCAGTTTCAACTTATGCGCTATCGCGTTCCCTGCATCAGGATAAAAATGTTTCGCTCCTTTCCTGCTTAATCATCTTGACTGTTTTCTACTTTATCACCTTACTGCATTACGCGCGGATGGATCTGCTGTTTGCGGCATTTATAACCCTCAGCCATCTTTGCCTCTACAAGGGCCAACAAAAAGACGAGTCTCTTGGGTGGATGACGGCCGGATTTGTGTTCGCGGGACTCGCGACACTTACCAAAGGCCCGCTGGGCTTTGCTTTTCCCATAATAACCCTGGTTGCTTTTCTCTTGTGCCAGGGACGCATCAGACGTCTGATACGCCGGGATATCGCCCTGGGGCTGGGACTGATGACAGGTATGTGCCTGGCATGGTTTCTGGGTGCGTATCTTGTTGAGGGTCCTGAATTCATCAAAAACATTTTTGAAAAACAGATATTCGGACGGACTGTAGATTCATGGCATCATAAACATCCCTGGTGGCACTACTTAGCCGTACTTCCGGCCATCATGCTGCCCTGGTCGCTGATACTTTTGATTCTTCCGTGGAAGAAAAAGATCTTCACCAGCAACATTGCAGGAAATATTTCCTCCTTCTTCAAATCAAAAGACGAAACATCAACTTATCTATGGGTTTCTTTTGTCTCGGGTTTTATCCTTCTGTCCCTGATCAGTACAAAGGTGGCTATTTATCTGCTGCCCCTGTTTCCCCCACTGGTTATTATTATTGCCCGGTATCTGGTTGCCCTCGGGGAGGACAAATTTGCGACTCTTTATAAGAGTTTTGCGGCAGTCATCTTTATGCTCGGGATAGTTTTTATTTTTTTTAAATTTTTAAACCCCTGGCAGATAGAAATAAAAGGGAGTGTAATTGCAGGTCTGCTGGGCCTTGTCCTGGGATTGCTGCTATGGATGTTTCCCCCGAAAAAAGCACTCTCCGGGGCGCTGATCCTGGCTTTCATGATGATCATCTGGATTCAGCCCGTCGCCATGATGGTAGCTCCTTCTCTGGATGAAGTCATGAGTCCGGTACAGCGGGCTCAGTTGATGCAGGAATATATTCTGGATGGTTACCACCCTGTAAGCTACAGAATTTATTCCGGAACCTATACCTATTACACCGGGCATAAGATTACCGAGACCCGGGACGGCGATTATCTGAATGATTTATTTAAGGAACATGAAAATATAGTCCTGGCTATCCGCCAGAAACACTGGGATTCATGGAAGGACCGGCCTGAAAACCTGAGAATCGTCCATAGCCAGTTTTTAGTGGAACATCGACTGTCGAATAAGTATCTGCTGGCGGTGACAGAGGACTTAGGCTTTCTGCCTTCCGCAAAAATTTATTAGAGGCGTATAACGGGTTAGTTTAAAGATCTTGATTCTGTGAAGCGGCTCTTTCTCTTGATCTTTTCCGGATAAGGGCCAGGAAGAGCAGCAGGGCAGCGCATATGACCGCAATAGAGATATGAAGCAA
>SKKD01000217.1 GCA_007121655.1 Desulfonatronovibrio sp.
AGCCATGATTTTATTGAAGCAGCCCTGTTGAGGCGTGCCGGCTGGGGCGTGCGCTTCGACACGGACATAAAAGCCTCATTCGAGCAGACACCTCCTTCCCTCACGGAAAGCATGATTCGTGATCGGAGATGGTGTCAGGGGAATCTGCAGCACATTACCTTTTTGTTTGCCGGGGGTTTTGCTCTGCCTACCCGGCTGACTCTTTTTTCCGGGCTGATGTCCTATTTGAGTGCGGTGTTCTGGCTTTCTCTGATAATTATTGGTCTGCTGATCGCAATACAGGCTTCAGTGGTTGGACACGAGTATTTTGCGCATCCTTCATTATTTCCTACCTGGCCGGTATTCGATGCTGAAAGAGCCCTGCGTCTGTTCGTTATATCCATAAGTATCCTGCTGGCACCAAAGGTATTTGGCTTGTTGACCGCAATGCTTGATTTTTCACGTGTCCGGCAATTCGGCGGGCCGGTACTGCTGACCCTCAGCACCGTATTTGAAATAATCATGTCCGCGCTGTATGCTCCCATTCTGATGGTTTCCCAATTTGGTGTGGTGTTTTCAGTATTTCGTGGTAAGGATATCGGCTGGAAGCCCCAATCAAGAGATGACGGCGCGTTAAGCTGGAAGTCCGCGGCTCTCGCACATTCAGGCCACACTATTTTCGGGCTTATTATCGCTGGGATAGCATTGCAGATCAGCAAAGAGCTTTTTTACTGGTTGTCCCCGATAACTGCCGGACTGATTTTATCCATCCCCCTTTCCTGGATCAGCGGCGGCACCGGTCGCGCAACAATATTTGATAAAGTCGGCCTGCTTCGCACTCCGGCAGAAAAAAATCCCGATCACATCGTAGTCAATACGGGAGAGGAACTGGACCGGATTCCATCCTTTGAAACCATACCGGCTCTGAGCAGGCTGACAGCCAATAAACCTTTATATTCCTGGCATACCGCACAACTGGAGAATCCTCCAGGCCCCGCACCCGTATTTCATGCACCGAGAATCACCGCGGAATGGAAAATGCGCCATGTTCAAAATTTTACCCAACTGGAAGCATGGCTCGAGCCCGCCGAAACAATGGCATTGCTCTCCAGCCCCCACCTCATTGATCAAATAAATAAAATCAGCAGATAATGTGTGCCTGATTAGTTTTTCGCGCGGTCAAAAAACTGTCCGGGCTTTGACAAACCATAATTCCAGAATAACATGAAAAATGAATATCAGACAAAATGTGCAGCATCACAGGAGTTTTCGCCCTGATGCAAACAGTGATGTCTTTAAAAAGAATGGAGTAAGATACATGATTTGTTATCACGCGTCACATGAGCAATTTCCACCCGGGAAGATGCTTGAGTTGGCACAGCTTGCCAGAGATTCAGGATTCCAGGGAATAACCTGTTCAGATCATTTCTACCCCTGGAGCAGCCGGCAGGGGCAAAGCGGATTTGCCCTGTCCTGGCTTGGAGCTTCTCTCCAGGCTACGGGCCTGACTCACGGCGTGGTCACCGCACCCGGCTGGCGTTATCACCCTGTCATCCTTGCCCAGGCCGGAGCCACCCTTTCGGAAATGTTTCCGGGTCGCTTCTGGATGGCGCTGGGTAGCGGAGAGCTTCTAAATGAAGGGGTGGTGGGTCGACGCTGGCCCGCAAAATCCGTCCGCATGCAAATGCTTTACGAATCGGCCGAAGTAATCCGCTCCCTCTGGGCAGGAGAAACCGTGAATCATTATGGCCTGTTCAACGCTGAAGAGGCCAGACTTTACACTCTGCCGGCTGAACCACCCATGCTCATAGGCGCGGCTATCAGTCCTGAAACTTCCGAATGGGTCGCGGGTTGGGCCGATGGCATGATCACCATATCTCAGGAACAAAGCAAGATGGTTCAGGTGGTCGAGGCATTTCACCGGGGCGGCGGCAAAGGCAAGCCAATGATGCTCAAGGCGGAAGTATCCTATGCCGAAACAGAGGAGGCCGCACTACAGGGAGCTTGGCAGGAATGGAAAACCAATGTTTTTGACAGTTCCCTTCTGGCACAGCTTCGGCTTCCCAGCGAGTTCGAAACAGCTTCAATGTACGTCAGACCGGAAGACATGCATCCGCATGTGAACATTTCCGCGGATATCGACCGGCAGTTTGAATGGGTTAAAGATTATCTTGAGATGGGATTTTCCACCATCACCCTTCATAATGTAAACCGGGAGCAGGAAATGTTCATCAGCCGTTTCGGAAAGAAACTGGTGAAGCATTCAGGCTTGTAAAGTTTTTTCACTATATGTTCCGCCGCTCATAAGATGGATGGGACTATGAGAAAAACATCGCAGTGCAATGCTCGCGGCATTAAGATGACCATTTAAAATGGAGGAGTCGGACAGATGAGCGCCAATGTTTACAAACCAATCTCCGATTATGGGGTTATCGGCAACCTCAAGACTGTAGCCCTGATTTCCAGGGATGGTTCCATTGACTGGTGCTGCCTGCCCAAAATGGACAGTCCCAGCGTTTTCGGTGCCATTCTTGATGACCGGCGTGGAGGTCTATTCCGCATCGGTCCCGTCGGCGGGGGCAGCGGCAATCAGGAATATGTCCAGGAAAGCAATGTTCTGAAGACCAGCTTTGAACTTGAGGGCGCCGTCCTGACGGTGACCGACTTCATGCCCCTGGAGGGAGACATCAACGGTCGCAACGACGCCTACGCCCCACCGGAGATTCACCGGCTGATCGAGTGCCACGGCGATTCGGTGGATGTTGAGGTCCTGTGGTGTCCAAGATTTGATTACGCCAGGAAAACCGTCTCCTTCGAACAGGTTCCAGGCGGATGGATTGCCCGGAGCGACGAGGACGCCATACGTCTTGAAGGTCTGGATAACGCTGAGCTGAGGGAGGACGATCACGGCCCGCTGGTCCGGGCCTGGTTTCGGATCAATCCCGGAGAGAGCAAAGCCGTTATCATGCGCTGGGGTGAAGATGAAGGGGAGGACGGATATGAAACCGCCCTCGCGCTCAAGTCCACCCTTGAGTGCTGGAACGGCTGGCTGCATCAGGAAGGCAGCGTCAAGAAGCAGGTCTGGGCCGGGGATCAGATCAACATGCTCATCCGTTCGGCTCTGGTCTTCAAGCTGATGTGCATCGGCGACCAGGGCTCCATTGCCGCGGCGCCCACGACCTCCCTTCCTGAAGAGATCGGAGGGGTGCGTAACTGGGATTATCGCTATGCCTGGATCCGGGATGCGGCCATGACCGGACAGGCCTTGATTTCCATCGGACATGAAGCGGAAGCCGTGGATCTGTTGCGCTGGTTCGAGGAAGTTTCGAAGTCCTGCAAATCCTGCAAGCGCGAACTGCAGATCATGTATGGCCTGCACGGTGAATTGGAACTGACCGAGCAGCAGCTTGAACATCTGGAGGGCTACAAGGGATCGAGGCCGGTGAATATCGGCAATGAAGCATACGATCAGTTCCAACTCGAGGTCTATGGCGAACTGGTCAGCACGGCATATGAACTGGCCCGCAGAGGCCATCCACTGAGCAAAGACGTCTCGGAATTCATCGCCTGGATCGCCGATCACGTAGTGGAAGTGTGGGAGCGGCCCGACTTCGGAATCTGGGAGGTCCGGGGAGAGGCGCGTCATTTCGTCTATTCCAAGGTCATGGCCTGGGTAGCTTTAGATAAGGCCCTTCTCCTTGCCGGACATTATAAACTCAAGGGCAATGTGGAACTTTGGGACGAAACCCGGACCAGGATCCGGGAACAGGTCATGCGCTACGGTTTTGATTCGGAATTGAACGCTTTTGTCCAGTCCTACGGCTCAAAGCACATGGATGCCGCTAATCTGCGCATTGCGCTGGTGGAGTTTCTGCCCGCGGAGGATCCCATGATCCAGGGCACAGTGAACCGGATCATGGAGGAGCTGATGAGCGACTGCCTGATGCGTCGATATGTCTCCGACGACGGTCTTCCCGGCGAGGAAGGAGCGTTCGGTCTGTGCACCTTCTGGCTGGTGGACGTGCTGGCGCTTTCGGGCCGGATCGAGGAAGCCGAAAAGATCTTCAGGAACATTGTCCAATACGCCAATCATCTCGGACTTTTTTCCGAGCAGCTGGCTCCGGAAACCGGGGAGTTCCTGGGAAATTTTCCCCAGGCCTTCACGCATATCGGCCTGATCAACAGCATTTTGTACCTGGCTTACGCCAAGGGCCTGGATGTGCCGGTGCATGATCCGGTGGGCACTCCCGGGCACAGGGAATTCAGAAGCAGAAATATGTCTGAGAAGGAATCCGGGCAGGATTCCGGGAAGGAAAAATAATGAAGATCATAGATATATCCATGGAAATTCGTCCGGACATGATTGTCTATCCGGGCAATCCGGCGCCTCGCATTGAACAGTACCAAAATGTACAGGAAGCCGGAGTAAACGAGTCAACCCTGATTCTGGGCAGCCATACCGGTACCCACGTCGACTCGCGGCTGCATATTGAAGCAGGCGGAGGCAGCGTTGCGCAGCTCCCCCTGGAGAGCTTTTACGGGCCGTGTATGGTGTTTGACATGACTGACCACGGGCCGGAAATAACCGCTGATCATCTAAGGAAAGAAAACATTTCTTCCGGAATGATCGTGTTGCTCAAGACTGAAAACTCCCTGAAGGGTTATGACCATTTCCGGGAAGATTACGCCCACTTGAAGGAAGACGGAGCTGTCTACCTGGTGGATCGGGGAGTTAAAACCCTGGGGGTGGATTATCTCAGTGTCGAGCCTTTCCGGAACGGGGACAGGAATCATGATATTCTAATACGCTCCATGACTGTCTTTGAGGGTCTCGATCTTCGAAATGTATCCGCGGGAAAATATATATTCGCCGGCCTGCCGTTGCGGATCGACGCGGACGGCGCACCGGCCAGGGCTATCCTTATCAGTCCGTCATAAATGGATTCTTACAGGATAAAGGAGGGACATATGACAAATGAATGGTCAAACTGGTCCGGAAGTCTGCGCTTCACGCCCG
>SKKD01000142.1 GCA_007121655.1 Desulfonatronovibrio sp.
ACCCGTAAGTGTCCACACCCTGATCTTTTCGCGAAGTATAAAAAAAGCACTTACAGCCACCATCAAAGGCATTATCGCACTGACCATGCCGGCCTGGGAAGCGCTGGTGAACTTTAAGGCATACCCTTCAAAAATAAAATACAAACAAGGTTCAAAGAATGCCAGGAGCAAGAGCAGACATATATCACCCGGTTGTCTTTTTACCCGCCTGAACCTGGGGAAAACGAACAACATAACCAGAGCGGCGATCAGCATTCTACCGAATATTGCGGTCATTGGATCATACCACTCAAACGCTATTTTCAGAGCAATAAAAGAACTGCCCCATAAAAACATGGCCATTACAAGGGCCAGATAGGGCTTTAAGTTTGCAGGATAATGCCGCATATTGGGAATCTTATCGGGAAAACAAATTTTACATGCAAATATATGTTATATATGCTTAGAGTTCGCTTTTGACAGGGATTGTCCGATATATTTTTATAATTTTTTGGGGCTGCAAATTATGCTTGGCAGAGCATAATCTTTGTGCTAATTTGCACAATGTTTTTTTGAAATATCGAGCTAAAATTAACCAATTTCTAGGAGGTACTTTATGTCCGTAATTGTATTTGGTCACAAAAATCCTGACACTGATTCCGTCTGCGCGGCAATAGCCGTTGCCGACCTCAAAAGCAAGCTTGGCCTTGCCGCCGTCCCGGCAGCTCAGGGTGATCTCAGCCCTGAAACTGAATTTGTCCTGGATAAATATGGTTTCAATGCTCCTGAAGTGGTTACTTCCGGAGAGGGCAAGCAGGTTATCCTGGTGGATCATTCCGATCTTTCACAGAGCCTGGATGACCTTTCAAAAGCTGAAATCCTGGGAATCATCGACCACCACAAGCTTGGCGACGTAACCACACCCAATCCCCTGGAATGCTGGATCTGGCCCGTAGGCTGTACCTGCACCGTCATCAAATCCATGTATGACTTTTACGGTGTAGAGGTTCCTAAAAATATTGCCGGGATAATGCTTTGCGCAATCCTTAGCGATACAGTCATCTTCAAGTCGGCTACCTGCACTGACGAAGACAAAAAAGCCTGTGAAGCTTTGGCCAAGATCGTCGGAGTTGATGATATGATGGCTCTGGGCATGGAAATGTTCAAAGTAAAATCTGCAGTGGAAGGAACACCCCCAAGAGACCTGATATTCAGGGATTACAAAGATTTCAACATGAGCGGCAAAAAGGTCGGCATTGGTCAGCTGGAAGTGGTTGATCTCTCGATTCTCGAACCGGTAAAAGGTGATCTTTACGAAGAGATGAAGAAAGTCAAGGCCGAAGGGGAAAGACATTCCGTGTTCCTGCTTCTGACAGACATAATGAAAGAAGGCAGCGAAATGCTCGTCTTGTCTGATGATCCTTCAGTGGTTGAGAAAGCTTTCGGCAAATCAGTAGACGGAACATCAGTCTGGCTGGACGGCGTTATGAGCCGGAAAAAGCAGGTTGTGCCCAATTTTGAAAAGGCTTTTGCCTAAGCTCTAATCAGAATTAAATATACAGCAGAAAGGCCCGGGGTACCCCGGGCCTTTTTGCTTTCTGCATTATTTTTTCAATTTTGTTGGTTACCCGTGACCAGTATGCTGTACTAATATATAGCCTGATTCCCTAAATATTTGTTGACAGCAAATGACATAAGAATTATATATTTCCTCTTCATGTTTTTTAGGGCCAATAGCTCAGTTGGCAGAGCCACCGGCTCATAACCGGAAGGTCCCAGGTTCAAATCCTGGTTGGCCCACCACGTACAGGGAGTAAAATTGCAGGCTATCAAAACGAATTTTCAGAAATTGCCTGTTGAGCGGCATGAGTATGAACCGATAAAAGGTGTCTCCTTCGGAACTGGGTAGGGAAGCACCTTTTTTTATTTTCTAATGTACGTATGATATCCAATCTTTTCAGGCCCGGGGTTAACGTTCTGATTTCATGAAACTGAAACTATTTAAATGCAACTTAAAAAATTAATTGATACAATTGAACATTTTGCTCCACCTGGACTTGCTCTGGACTGGGACAATTGCGGGATACAGGTTGCCGGAACCAGACAGGACATCAAAAGCCTGGCTCTGGCTCTTGATCCCGATGAACAAACCATCCAAAAGGCCATTGAACTTCAAGCAGATTTTTTACTTACTCATCATCCCCTTTCCATTAATCCCAGACTTCCTGACAATCCCGATTCATTCCACAGAATAATTAAAAATCTTCTGACCACGAATACAATTTTATACAGCGCACATACTTCTCTTGATGCCAATCCCTATGGCCCGGCTTCATGGCTGGCCACAGAACTGGAACTTAAAGAAATATCCGTTCTGGAGCCGACTGTTTCCCGCAAGGCTCTCGAGCTAAGTTTTCAGCAGCCCTTATCCTTATCCTCTGAAGAACTTCCCGTCAGGGAACACATTTTAAAATCAAATCTGGATGATCTTGGCCGGTTCACCAGTGTAACCCTTTTTCAAGATAAGGTTGATCTATTTATTTCCAGGCTAAAGAAAATAATCTGGCCTTTTTACTTTATTTCTACAGAAAGTTCGGCCTTGCATCTGCAATATGGCCTGGGCTTTACAGGTACACTTCCAGAACCTGTTTCTTTTGAAGATTTTGCACGCATTCTTAAAAAAATCCTGGGCATGGAAGAAATAGTTCAGGCTGGAGATTCACCAGAAATGGTCAGCGTTATTTCCTGTTGTCCCGGATCCGGGGGAGATTTAGCTGTTAAAGCCTTTAATTCCGGAGCTCAGGTTTTCATCACCGGAGACCTGAGGTACCATCAAGCCCGGGAAGCTTCCACCGGATATGGATGCATATTGGATGCAGGCCATTTTATTCTGGAAGAAAAAATGATGTTTTATTGGTTTTTAGCGTTAAAACAGCAACTTAAAGATATTAATATATATTTTATTGAAGGCAGGTCGCCTTTCAAAAAACTCAGATAAAATTATTTTTCACGGGAGGATAAATTGAGCAAATATATTGATCAAATCAAAAAACTGGTGGAACTCCAGGAGATTGATTCAGAGATGATCAAACTTAAAGACAGGCTTGTGGAAGCTCCCAAGCATCTTGAAGAATTACAAAATTCACTTGATGACATTGATGGCCAGATAGGCCAGACCAAGGAACGTCTGGATCTTTTGAACCAGCAAAAAGATAAATTGCAGAAAGATATTGAAGAAGACTCATACAAAGTCAAGAAAAGCAAAAATAAGCTGATGATGGTCAGCAATACCAAAGAATACCATGCTATGATGCGGGAAATGGATAACCTGGAAAAGCTTAACAGGTTCCGCGAGGAAGAAATGACCAACCTCATAGAAGATATTCAGGTCCATCAGGAAAAGATGGAAGAGCTTTCCACCGAAAGTAATTCCCTAAGGGAAGAACTGTCAGTCAGCCAGTCCACTCTTGATTCTGAAATGGAAAAAATCAATAAGAGGGTTAATCAACTTGAAAAAGGCCGTAAAAAGGCCTGCGCCAATGTGCCGGTTCCTATTCTCTCAAGATACAATTTCATCCGGGACAGGCTGAACAACCCGGTGATAGTCTCTGTTAAACGCGGGGTTTGTACAGGTTGCTATATCAGTATTCCTCCCCAGTCGTTTATAGAAATACAGAAAGGCGAACAAATTCTCAGTTGCCCCAACTGTCAACGTCTGATATTCTGGGAAGAGCATTTTTCAAACAGTAATTGATGAAATCTTTGCTGCATATTTTTTAATTTTATTTTTTTTACTTATAATTTTTATGGAGTTGGACGGGTTGTCGCTGCCCCGCACTTACTTTGTTTACGGACTGGCCGTCAGGAGTCCCTAAACAAAGTAAGTGCGGGATGGAGGAAAGTCCGGGCTCCGCAGGGCAGGACGCTGGGTAACTCCCAGCGGGGGCGACCCCGGGAAAGTGCCACAGAAAACAGACCGCCCCGCACTTACTTTATTTACGGACTGACCGTCAGGAGTCCCTAAACAAAGTAAGTGCGGGGTAAGGGTGAAACGGTGGGGTAAGAGCCCACCAGTTGCCGCGGCGACGCGGCAAGCTAGGCAAACCCCGTCCGGAGCAAGGCCAAATAGGAAGACGTTTGAGGCCGGCCCGGTCGATGTCTTCGGGTAGGCTGCTTGAGGCCTGGAGTAATTCAGGTCCCAGATGAATGACAACCTGTTATTTCTTGCAAAGAGGAATAACTCACAGAACCCGGCTTACAGTCCGACTCCATAATTTATCATCATGAATATTTGGTCAATAATTCTCGCTGCCGGACAAAGCTCAAGACTTTCCAGCAGCGGACTCCGACAAAAAAAACAATTCCTTGAATATCAGGGAATCCCCCTGTTCTGGCATAGTGTTCTCACCTTTGCCAAATCCGCCAGAATATCCGGAACTATTATTGCTTTTCCTCCTGAAGAACTTTCCTTGTGCAAGGATCTGGTTGAAACCCTGAAACAAAGAATGTATCCCGGCATTCCGGTTACTTGTACAGCAGGCGGGGATCTTCGCCAGGATTCAGTTTATAATGGCCTTATGATCCTTCCGGGTCACTGCGATTTCGTAATGGTTCATGACGCAGCCAGGCCATTTTTCACTGCCGGACTTGTGCATGATTTAATTGACGGGCTCGGTCCTGAGGACGGAGGAGCAATCCCTGTTATTTCATCCAGAGATACCGTAAAACTGATCAAAGACAATAAAGTCATTTCTACACTGGTCAGAGATGAGGTCGCCCTGGTTCAGACTCCTCAATTTTTTCCCAGAAAAGTATTATTGGAAGCCCATGTCAAATCCAGAGAGGAAAATTTCTTAGTCACTGATGACGCCTCCATGGTAGAAAAATCCGGATTCATTGTAAAAACCGTGCCCGGCAGGGAAGACAATATCAAGGTTACCACCAAAGAAGACCTGAAAATGCTTGAAACATATATCCACTCTGCCTGTCCATGCA
>SKKD01000032.1 GCA_007121655.1 Desulfonatronovibrio sp.
GAAGAAATTCCTTGCGATTCTTTCAAAAGTCACAAGAATTACGCCTTATATCCCCTACCTGAAGGAAGGGGTCTTACGGCGCAGATGATAAAAGAAAGAAATTATAGAACCAGGGGAAGTTTGAATAAACATTTAAATACGCTCAACCAAGGCTCGTCCGGGACCAAATCGACAAGTAACTTGAAATGACCTAAGCTTTTGTGACCAGTGAGATTGCCGCGCTCGCCCAGGTTGAATGGCTGCGCCTATACTTCGTGTAATTCAACAGGGCAAGAAGACTCTCTCGCAATGACAGCCAGAAATCAGGAATTGAGGAATTGAGGAATTGAGGAATTGAAGAAAGGAAGAAGAGACCAGGGGAGCATCGCCTCACCTGTCATTGCGAGGGAGCGCAGCGACCGAAGCAATCTGCATGGCAAGCATCATGCTTAATAATCAGGACATTTGTTTTCCGTTTGAATAAGATTCATGAAGTCCCAGGCTCCACATGCCCACGAGGATTAATTCAGCGACAGCATCCAGCAGATATATGGGAGAAATGCGTCCGACCAGTACATAATAGATATCAATCATGGTTAACCCAATGGCGGTACCAATGGCCAGAAAGATGATTTCAGCCGGATAATGCTTCCTGAACCTTGCGATCAGCAGAGTGATTCCAATAACCACGATCAGAATTCCAACCGTTTTGACCAGCCAGATATCGGTCTTGGGTCCGGTGACCCACATAAAAGAACTGATATGCACATACGCCCAGAGTCCGGTCACGATATAATATATGGACTGAATCAAGGCGGCCCATCCAAACCAGAAGGCGGGTCCGCGGTTTTTCAAGTTCATAGCTCACCTGTCAGGGATTGAATCCCCTTGTACCTGGTAATTCCATGGTTTCAAATCAGCCTGTTAACGCCTCTCACTGTTGCCGGTTTTTCCGGAACCATCTGATATGTAAAGTTGATTCTATTGTCTGAATAATAGACCGGATCGGATAGTTGTCAAGAAAGCTCCGATCCGGGGTTCTGGATACCTGTCAAAACCAGAATGATGTGTTTTGTTTCTTTCTATCTAGCCTTATATTCAAAAATCGTCTCAAATAGGGGGATTTCAGCTGCCGTTTCAGTAAAGATTTACAAAAAACCTGGCGGGTCAATGATGTTTATTGGTATCTAGATCAGTGGCCGATTGACTGATGTACCTGCTGCAGCAGTTGGTTTTTAGTTCTTTGTTTTAACGAAGAATGAAGAATAAAAAAACCAGGAGCTGATCCTTTCTTGGCATTAACAAGTAACGAGGAACCGCGACTGCGCCGCAATCATCCATGATTTTCCGGTTTTAATAAAAAGCGCCAGGCCGGCTTTGCTCCAGGTATTGCCTGTTCAATACCTGGAGCATATTCATGAAAAAGCAGTGATCCACGAGCGTCGGGCAGGCGTTTATGCCCGAAAGCCATGGCCCGTGACTCCCTGTGTCTGGTTTCAGTCTCGACAAGACTCCAGCAGGTATTGATGAACATGGTTCCCTGACCGTCGCATAGATCAATTTCGCTTCCGTTGCTGAAATAATAAAGGTCCTTGCTTAGTCGTCGAACTTCCAGAAAAACAGCGGTTTCGAGCTTATGCCCCACGTCAAGACTCGGGTTTGCCTTGAATGCGGCTACCAGCCCGGGATCTATGACATGCAGTTTTTTGGGATTATGGGCCTGTTTGCGCAGAGATTGTTCCTGGAGGGGGAGCAGAAATATCAGAAACGCATCTTCCAGGTAACCCAGGTATTCAAACAGGGTGTTTTTGGAAACATTGAACCCAAGGGACTTGAAATCCCGGTACAATTTGCTGACATTTAGAAGACCGGCCGTATTCCGAAAGGCATAACGCAAGAGTTCCCGCATCACTTTTTCGTTGCGGACGTTGTAGCGCTCCACAATATCACGATAAAACATAAGCGACGCGTACTCCTCAAGGATCAGGGGTCGAAGAGCTTCATCCGCCAAAACTATCTCAGGAAACCCCCCCCAAGTGAGATAGAACTCCAATTCTTTACGAATAAGACTCTCATTGTCAGCGCTGTGAGGGATTATTTCAATGCCGCGAAAAGATAATACTTCGCGAAAACTGAGAGGAAAAACTTCCAGCGTGATGCTTCGGCCGCGCAAAGCAGTAGCCAGATCCCGTGAGAGCAGCCTGGAGGATGATCCTGTGACAAACACTTCTACATCTTCTGTATCCACGATGCGACGCACCCACCTTTCCCAGCCCGGTACATTCTGCACTTCGTCCAGAAACATATATACTTTTTCATTGATCAACTCGGGGTAAAGCTCACGCAGGCTCCGCAGCACCAAGTCCAGCTCATGGGCATGAATAGGGTAAAGCCGGTCGTCTTCAAAATTCAGGTACAAAATACATCGACGGTTAACTCCCTGCAGTGTGAGTCTTTGGATTGTGTCAAAAAAGAGAAAAGTCTTTCCTGAGCGTCTAGCCCCGGTCAACCCCACAACCTTGCTCGTACCCGTGGGCAGAATCATATCCCGGGGCTGGCAGGCGGGCAATTTGCGCTCAACAAATTGACGCAAAACATATTTAAGACTGTCACTGTTCATAGGATTAACATGCCTAAAGTTGTCACTATATGCAAGGACAACTTTTGCTGCTTTGCACAGTTCGTCGTTCCAAATCTTCAATCATCTTCACATTTCGCGCTTGACGCGAAATGTGAAGATGATTTTTGAAGATTTATAAAAAGCCTGACGGGTCAATGATGTTTATTGGTGGGTTAGATCAGTGGCCGATTGGCTGCTGTACCTGCTGCCGCAGTCGGTCAGGGTCTTACTATTCTTGACGACCATGCCTTGCATTCAAAATATGATCAGGATATGCGTAAGTCCGGCATAGGCGCTGACAGTCAGGCGTAAAAAGCAGCCTTATCCCATTAAAACTTCAAGGAGGTTTCATGCCCGGACAGGACCTGGACCGACTTAATAATGATCAGCTCAAGGAACTCATCCACTCCCTTCTCTGGCAGCTGAGGCTTACCGACGCCTTCTGGTTCATCTACACCGAAAAACGCTTTGACCTGACCGCTGCAGAGGAACTGAACGCAGAGGTTTGGGCCAAGGTGGGCGGACTGGCGGCCAGGGACATCAAAAAACGCTTCAACATCCAGGAGGCTGGTCTGGAAGGCTTTCTTAAGGCTTTCAACCTGTTCTGCTGGACCATGATGGTCGATTACCGCATGGAGCAGCAAGGTGATGATCAACTGATCCTGAGCGTGCCTTCATGTCCGGCCCAGGAAGGACGTAAAAAACACGGCCTTGGCGAATACAGGTGCAAAGAAATGCATCTCCGGGAATTTTCCGGATTTGCCGGGGAAATCGATCCCAGGATCAGGGTGGAATGCTTATTTGCCCCGCCTGATCCCCATCCCCGGGACATGCACTGTAGTTGGCGGTTTACCGTTGCCGATATATAACCCGGGCCATTAAACCGGACTGGTCAGCATGTAACAGGTTACATTCATGCTCCCAGCGTTGGATAAATGGAACAGTCACGGCAGACAGCCCTCCCCCCTGCTCCGACCAGGATGAAAAAGCCAGGTATCATATCAAATCTTTTTCTGCCGGCTATCAATTGCAAAAAATTTTGGATTAACATCATTGTCTTCATGTCCGTACTTAAAACAAGTGAATATGGCTGTCCGATAAATCCGAAGGACAGCGAATCGCACCCGACCTGGATTCGATTTGACGGTGCTGAGGACTGGAACTGCTTGTCAAATTACCAAATTGATCTTTATTTACTTTCTTCTTTTGTTGTAATATTTTTTTCACATAAACCAGTCTGATTCGATAAATCCGGATAAATAATCAAACCTGAAGCCTGACATGAAGCCCCTTTATTTTGACTACAACGCCACCACACCGGTCCATGAAACTGTTGTCCGGGCCATGCTGCCCTACTTCACTGAAAAATTCGGCAATCCCGGCTGCGGGCATATTCACGGGCTTGAGGCCAGAAGATGTATTGAACAGGCCAGAACCTCGGTGGCCAGGCTGATCAATGCGGATCCCGACCGGATATATTTCACATCCTGCGCCACTGAAGCCAACAACATGGTCTTGTCCGGCCTGCTCAGGCCCGGAGATGAGCTGATCATTTCCGCTGTGGAGCATCCATCCATTTCCCAGCCGGCCTTTGAACTGGAAAAAAAGGGTATAGCGGTTAAAACGATCCCTGTGGATCAAAACGGACTCATTGATGCGGACCAGGTCCTGGATCTTGTTTCCGGAAAGACAAAACTTGTCAGCGTGATGCTGGCCAACAATGAGGTGGGAACAATCCAGCCGGTTGCCGAACTCGGAGCCTCTTTAAAATCGCGTAATATATTCCTCCATTCGGACGCAGCCCAGGCCGCGGGCAAAATCCCGGTGGATGTTGATAAGCTGGGGGTGGATTTTCTGACCATGGCCGGGCATAAGATGTACGCTCCCAAAGGTATCGGCGCTTTATACGTCCTGAACCGGGAACTGTTAAAACCCATGCTTTACGGCGGGGGTCAGGAAAAGAATTTGAAGCCCGGCACGGAAAACATCCCTTATATTGCAGGGTTTGGCAGTGCCGCTGATCTGGTCGTGCGTGACATAGAACATGAAGTCGTACGTCAGAAGGCCCTTGGGCGGAGATTTCTGGATAATCTGCCTGAAATCAGTCCTGATTTCGTTCTTCACGTCGAGAACGGGCCAAGATTACCCAACACCGCGTCTATTGGATTCGGCGGATACAGAGCCGGCGATATTTTATCCGGCATGGTGGCCTGTAATCTATCTGCTTCAGCAGGCGCCGCATGTCATGGGAATTCCATCAAAATGAGCGGAGTACTCGAGGCAATGGGAGTCGATCCTCATTACGGGATGGGGACCATCAGGTTTTCCTGGGGAAGAATGACCAGCTCGGACGATATTCAAGAACTGTTGGAAAGACTTGATTATATCTTTCACAGTTTCTTGAAATAACAATTTAAGCTGTCCGGATACAGTTAAATTCCAATAACTATCCCAAGCTGCAAATTGCCTGCAAGCCATCGCCATTGCCGAAAAGGAAGACCGGATCCGTCCGCTGGCAGGCTTTAGCAGCAATGATTTTCAATTATCTTGAGCACTGAATGACTTATCTTCAACTAAAAAGTGAACTGACAGGCAAGGGCTTCAATCTTTCCGACGCCCGGATAAAGGCATTGCATGCCTACATTGAGCTGCTGCTCAAATGGAACAGGGTCATGAACCTGGTGGGCCGGTCGGACGCGAAGTTTATCCTCAACAGTCTGATCCTGGACAGCTTTTACCTTGGTTCATTTTTATCCCGGGTACTTGAGGAAAATAACAGGAAGACAACTCTTGATCTCGGCGCCGGAGCGGGATTGCCGGGCATCCCCCTGCGCCTGATCTGGAGTCATGGCATATATTATCTTGTTGAAAGCAGGATCAAGAGAGCGGCTTTTATGAATCAGGCCATAGCGGCCATGAACCTTGAAAATACATTTGTAATCAACGCCAGGGTCCAGGATATTGACCCTGGCGTTCTTCCCGCCGGGCTGATCATCAGCAGGGCATTTATGCCCTGTCCCGAACTCCTGCCCCTGGCAAATGAAATGTTGAAAAAAAAAGGGATGCTTATAATTCTCAGCGGAAAGAAATTTGAAGGCCAGAATCTGCCTGGATTCAGAATGGTTGAATCCATGGAATACCGGGTAAATGGGAAAAAACGCTACTTCTGGGCTTTGGAATCGAACATCTGACCAAGCCCGGTGTTCTTAAAAATAATCTTGGTAGCGGTTTCATCGGCAAGTTCGGCCAGGTCCATGAGTCTTTCCAGGTAATCCAGAATTTCTGCGCGTCTTTCTTCAGAAGAATATTCAAAGTCTTTTTCCAGTTCTCCTGATTTGAGATATTGTTCAAGATCATTAAGAAATTTTTCACTTAACATGGGGCCCCGCTTATCATTTATTGAGTATATTGGTTTCTTTTATATTTTAGGAAAGTTTCTATGTTAACATCCGTCAAATCATTGTAACTGCCATATAATCTGATCATGGTCAAAATCTTTAGCCCGAACAAGGAAATTTTCTTGACGTAAACGGGCATGCAAATTAAGTTTAATTTCTTTAAGCCGGAGTGGTGGAATTGGTAGACGCACGGGACTCAAAATCCCGCGGCCGCAAGGTCATGAGAGTTCGAGTCTCTCCTCCGGCACCAATAGCAGACAAAGGCTCCCGGGTTTTTACCAGGAGCCTTTTTTTGTTGACTGCTCCCCAGTCACCACATCATTAACCGCGCAGCCCTGCCAAGTCCGCATGCTTATCCGGCAACTGGAGTCTGATCAATTGCAAGAGGTCCGAATGTCTCCTTGCTGGTGCTTCCGTCCTTAAAAATGCTGGTGCACACTACCTGACCTTGTCCAAGCATCAATTGACAATACGGGCTTTTGGGGTCCATCTGCTGTCTTTCATGAGCGTAAACCCTGCCCAGACACTCAAGCATTTCTTCTTTTGATTCAGGGGCACGGCCCAGGTCTTCCGTGTATCTTTCCACAGTGGGCATGTGGGTGAAAAATATAAAGCCGGGCTCCGTGATTCCCCGGACCTGAAATGGTTTAACACCTCCCTGACCGGGATAGCTTAAGCAGGCCGCCAGAGACATGGCCTGGTTTTTTTCTGAATATCCGACCACAAACACTGAAAGTTTCATAAAATCGTTTCCTTCCTGGTTCCAGGCAAATTCAAGAAACTGATCAAAAGTTATGTTGCCTGGAAAATCAAATGTATCATGCACAAATTCAAACAATGACTCATAACAGATCGATCCCAGGGAATCGGCTATCGCATCAAAACCTTTCAAGTCCTTTTCCCCGACCTTTTTTTCAATTACATCAAACACAGGCTCAACTCCCCGTCCCGTGAGGAGAGCACCTTCGAAGTGGTGAAATATTCCCGCTGTATTAGTGAATACGTGTCCCTGTTCCTGACTTTCTATCCTTATACAGAACTGACTCATTTTTGCATTTCTCCTTTATTTTTTTCCTGAAAACACCAGTTGAAAAAAACCAATTAATTAAGTTGCTATAAAAACTTAATGCGGACCAACATCAAACTTATGCATTTTCAGGAGGTAATCAACCCTGTTTCCCTCAGCTGAAATTTTATTATGCAGGTGTAAAAAATCTTCCAACGGCTACGGTGCTGCAATACCCCCATGCAGAGCAAAAGCTTGCCCCTTTGTACTGACCTCGATGTGAACCTGAACTGATTTCCCTCGCAGATGCACGGCAAGTTGTGATCCGATGACTGCTAACTCTTGCCTCTGGGAAGGGCAACCAGGCAGATCACTCCCCCGGGCACAGCTTGAAGATCGACGCTTCCCTTTATTTTCTGAACAACCGCCCTTGCAATAGACAGTCCCATTCCAGTGCCGGCGGTTTTGGTGGAATAGAAGGGAGTGAACAATGTTTCGACCTCCTCGGCATGGGCAAGCTTTCCGGTATTGAATATCTCAATCAGGGCGAATTTCGGTGTGCCGGGATCCGGGGATGTCTGGATACTGATCACCGGATTATCAGGATCCACTCCCTCAAACGCGTTCTCCAGCAAATGTTGAAGAAGCAGTTGAATTTCCTCAGGGTTGCCCAGTACGTTGATGTCCCTGCGCGCAAAGCCGATCTGCAGATCCAGACTGCTGAGACTGTAAAGTATCCGGCAATTCTCAACAGCCCTTTTTAGTTCCTGATGAAGAGATATTTGTGTCCATTTTGAAGGGGCGTGGAATATTTCATTATAGGTGCTTACATCGGACACCAGTTTTTCCATCCGCCTGGACTCGGACAGAACAGTATCATAGGTCTGGGAAGCGCTTTCAAAAGGGGTGCTGCCGTTGCGCTTGAGCCGCATCATGTTGGCACCGATTATCATAATTGGGTTTCTTATCTGGTGGGTTACGCCTTTTATAACCTCACTGTCGCATTGAAAGGTACTGGTTATGACCGCGTCTGTTTCAATAAGCAGACAAAGATCAAGAGTTTTCTCAACCGCCTCATGAACGTTGGCCTTATCATGCTGAGGCAGTTCCTTCTCAATAATTTCCCTGCAGAATCTCTTGGCCAGGCAATACCCTAGATTGACATATCTGTGATCAAGGTTGATCCTCACGTGTGTAAGTCCGCTTCTCCATACCTTATCCAGGAAGGAATGATCAATTTCATTTGAAAACAGCTCCTCGAACCATTTCATCCAGATCTTCTGAAGCTGGCCTGGATAGTTCTGAACCTCCAGATAAGGTCTGGTTTGTTCGATGTTACCGAAGATTTCCTCAAAATAGGCTGCAAATTCTTCTTTATGAGCTGCAAGCAGTGGGGCATGCAGCTGGAGAGCCGCCTGTACCTTTGGATCCACGCCAATTTTCTGCTTGAAAAACATAAGCCGTTCATAGGGAATTTTGTAGCTCATGATAATGTCCGGTTTACTGCTTTGAATTGTTTACGATTCATCCGGTCGCGCATCTTTCAGGTAAAAACCCTTGCCTTGCTTAACTATAGACATATAATAGTTTGTCAGATATTGGGATCAAGTCAATGGGCAGGTGACAGTATCTCTCCATGAGTTTTTCAGGAGCGCAAATATCAAGGGATATTACACAGAGGCATTATAAAAACCAGTTTAACATTTTAATCATTTATCAGGGCTTATGATTTTTTCGCTTTTGAGGTTATCCAGGCAGACTGTTTATAATTACTTCGGTCAGGAGGAAATGAAATACTTCTGGAAAACAGATGTCAGACAATATCTAGATGAACAGGGCAACCTTCATCCTTCAATAACAAGATCATCAATTATTATTGCCGGTTATTTCGGAAGGATAATTTCTGCCGCTACACGCCAGGCTACTTTTGGTCCATTCTGTTCAGGGATTAAATGCCGGAGAAGACCCCACAGCAAACCCTGCCCCGGAAGAATAAATGTAATCTATGTCGATCACTTAGGCGATGGAAGCATCTTCTGGCATTGTCCGGAGTGCCGGGACAAAGGAAGGATATACGGGTGGATCGGTTCCTGCTGGGATGAAATGCGCGAGGGAGAAAATCGTTCAGGAATTAAAAGCCGGGCAGCATATTAGTTTCCGGTCGCTTGCAAAAGATATTTTTATTTTTTTCGATCACCTTTTTTCTTACCCGCGAACGTTTATACAAGACCCTTCACCATTCTGCTTTTTTTCAACATTTGACCTGATAACCAGCACGCTTCATCAATACTTCATCCTTTCCTTCCTTTCATTTATCCGGATGTCTTACAGATCATCAGGTATGAGTTATAATCATAAACCAAATCCTTATTGACATTTCCACACCTTATCAATTAAGGATTGATGTCTTTTACAGAGTGGCCGTTGATTTTTTTCATCTAAATTCGATTTAACGAGGTTTAACCAAAAAAATGGACCTTCCGAGTAGTCGATTCGTAAACAGTTTTTTTTGCATACATTTAAGTTTTTCAACTGATGCCTTAATCTTTTTGCCCTCTACGAGCGGTGTTAGCTACCTGACCAACGCCTGATCCAACTGGTCTGTTACGCCTTTGCCGCCCCTGAGGGCTGAAGCAAAGGAGATGGACCAATGACAGATAAAATCCTTCTTGAAGAGCAGGACTTTCTTAACGCTGCTCTTTCCGGCGATAATTCAAGCCGGAAATCACTCATTTCCAAACTTGACCAATATCTCAATTCCAACAGCAGGGATCTTCTGCGCGAATTCTTTATGCGCCTGCACCCGGCTGATTCGGCCCAGGTTCTGGAGTTTTTTTCTCCGGAAAAAGGGTGCGCATTCATTAAAAACCTTGATCTGGAAGATCAGGCAAAAATATTTAATTACCTTCCGGCGGACTTTGAAGCCAAAATGGCTCAAATTCTTGGAAGAAGGGAACTGGCTAAAATCGTCAGCGCCATGTCTCATGATGAACGGGCGGATCTGTTCAACAGGCTTTCTCCTGAACAGCAGGAAGATATTCTGCCGGCTCTGGCCCAGGCCGAAAGAGAGGACATCAGAAAACTGGCTTCTTATCCGGAGGATACCGCAGGATCGGTCATGACTTCGGACTACAGCGCCCTGCAGCCGGAAATTACGGCAAGGGAAGCCATGGAAAAGCTGCGCAGGGAGGCTCCGGACAAGGAAACCATCTATCAGTCTTTTGTTATTGATGAAAACAGAAAGCTGATTGGAGTCGTATCCCTGCGGGAACTCCTGGTAGCATCACCCGGGGTTCAGGTCAGAGAAATCATGAATTCCAAGCCGATCTTCGGCCGGGCGGAAGATGAGGCTGAAGAAATAGCGGATATTATGGCCAAATACGACCTCATGGCCATGCCTATCATCAACGGAAACGAAAAACTCGTGGGAATCGTTACCTTTGATGATGTGCATGACATATTGGAAGAAGAAGCCACTGAAGACTTTCACAAGATGGGCTCCATCTCCGGCCATGGAGAAAGCATAACCGGTGTTAACTTTCTCCAGGTAAGCCCATGGCTGCTCATTCAGAAACGCCTGCCCTGGCTTCTGGCTCTGGTATTCGTGAACCTGTTGTCCGGGGCAGGAATAGCCTTTTATGAGGATACAATCCAAGCCGTTGTAGCCCTTGTCTTCTTTCTCCCCCTGCTTATAGCCAGCGGCGGAAACGCCGGCGCCCAATCGGCCACTCTAATGGTCAGAGCCATGGCCACCGGAGATGTTCAGGCCAAGGACTGGTTCAAGCTTCTCGGACGGGAAGTCGGGATTGCCATGTTTCTGGGAGCAGGCATGGCTCTGGCTGTTTCCTTTATCGGAGTTTTCCGGGCCGGTCCCGAAGTCGCAGTCGTGGTGGCCATGACCATGATGGCGGTTGTTCTGTTCGGAAGCCTGGTGGGATGTCTGCTTCCTTTTCTCCTGGCAAGATTCAACATGGACCCGGCCACGGCCAGCGCCCCGCTCATTACATCCATCGCCGACGTCGGAGGAATACTTATTTATTTCAGCATAGCCACATGGCTGCTGGGAATAAACACGGCAACCTGACAAGATTTTCGCATCCCATTTAGATCCGGCGCAATCAAAGTAAAAGTTTGACAAAAAAATATGTCTTAAGGCATAGTAAATTTATATGTTAGTGGATGGTTCATGATTCAACGTTGAAACCCAATTGATTCAGGAGGTATGTTTATGTTCGGTAAAAAAATCTTTATCGCTCTGGCTGTTATCGTTTGTTTGGCCATGTCTGCCCCGCAGGCCAAAGCCAAACAGGACATTTTATTTGGTGGTGCTTCCATCGTGGGCGTGTACTATCAGGTTGCGCTTCAGTTAAGCAACATCATGAATAAGTACGAGGGCGACAAATACAACTTCATCGGTCGACCCACAGGTGGTTCTGTTTTCAATATCAATGCCCTTGAAAGGGGAGCCTTTGATTTTGGAGTTGCCCAGTCAGATCGCAACTGGCAGGCATACAATGGATCTGCCGACTGGGACGGAAAGCCCGTCGAGTCTCTGCGCAGTCTGTTCAGCATGCATCCCGAGACAGTCATGCTGGTAGCCCGAAAGGATGCCGGAATCAATAAGGTTGAAGATATCAAGGGTAAAAGAGTTAATATCGGCAATCCCGGTTCAGGCCAGCGAGGCAATGCCACTGATGTTCTTCGTATTTACGGCATCGACCCCGACAAAGACTTCAGGGCCGAAGGCCTGCAGCACCATGAGGCGGCAAGAGCCCTGGTCGACCGCAATATAGACGCCTTCTTCTACACCATAGGCAACCCCAGCGCAGCCATTGAAGAGCCGGCCACATCCGTGGATATCAACATGGTTCACCTCAATTCTCCCGGAATCCAGGAGATGGTTGAAGAAAGACCTTATTATATCATGACCAGAATTCCTGGTGGAATGTACCGCGGTGTTAATGAAGACATTGAGACTTACGCCGTTACAGCCACAGTTGTCACCAATGAGAATGTATCCGACGAAGTCGCCTACGACTTTGTTAAAACAATCTTTGAAAACCTTGATGAAGTCAGAGCTTCCCATGCCGCATTCCGCAATCTGAATGTTGAGGAAATGCTCCAGGGCCTGTCCGCGCCTCTGCATCCCGGCGCTGAAAAGTATTATAAAGAACAAGGCTGGATGTAGCCTTAAACGCAACCGGCGTCTGGTAACAGGGCGCCGGTTGTTTTTATTATGCAGCCGGCTGACAGGTTCAGGATTGCCCCCATCAGAGATGCTGATTGGGCCAGCCTTGAGTCTGCCGCATTATTCGTTCGAGTTGCAGTCTGATACTGTTCTGATATATTTTCCTCACAAACCATCTTTATTCAGAGATAACCATGCAGGACAAACCAGAAAATCCTGAAAACATTGAACCGGTGAAGCTGCCATCCAAGGATGATTCCATAAAAAAGGTCGCCAAGGACCTGGTGGTGATGACCGAGGCAGGCGCCAGGGATCCCAGGAGTATTGTATCCAGATACATAATTATATTTCTATGTCTGGCCTGGTCAGCCTTCCAGTTAAAAATCGCTTATGACCCCATAAATTCACACATTGCCAGGGCCTGGCACCTTGCCTTTGCAATGTCTTTGGCCTTTCTGGCTTTTCCGGCCTACAAGCAGGAATCCAAACCCATATGGATAAACTGGACCCATAAAATCATTCCGATTTTTTCCCGCAGGACCATAAGAAAATATATCCCCGTTTATGATTGGATTTTTGCCGCATTGGGAGCCGCCAGCGCTCTGTATATCTGGTGGGATTATGAAAACCTTATTTACCGGCAGGGCTTGCCCAATCTGACAGATATAATAATGGGGGTGATACTGATCATTCTCCTGCTGGAAGCTGCCCGGCGGACCCTGGGCCCGGCTTTGACAATCCTGGCCAGTCTTTTTTTGATCTATAATTTTGTAGGCCCTTATCTGCCGGCAATGCTCAGGCACCGAGGCCTTCCGCTGGATTTCATAATCAGTGACATGTACCTGACCACCACCGGCATATTTGGAGTGCCCCTGGGAGTATCCACCAGTTTTGTATTTTTATTCGTTCTTTTTGGTTCTCTTCTTGATAAGGCGGGCGGGGGCAAGTATTTTATCGATGTTGCCTTTTCCGCCCTTGGTACTTACCGGGGAGGACCGGCCAAGGCCGCGGTCATGGCTTCCGGACTTACAGGCATGGTTTCCGGTTCTTCCATTGCCAACACCGTAACCACAGGCACATTCACCATTCCGTTGATGAAAAAGGTCGGCTTTCCCGCCTATAAGGCCGGAGCCGTAGAAGTAGCCTCCTCGGTCAACGGCCAGCTCATGCCCCCCATCATGGGGGCGGCCGCTTTCATCATGGCCGAGATTATCGGCATACCGTATCTTGATGTGGTCAGAGCCGCGCTTTTTCCGGCCCTGATCTCCTACCTGGCCCTTTTGTATGTAGTGCATCTAGAATCCCTGAAAATGGGAGTTAAAGCCATACCTCGGGCCGAGCTTCCAAAATTCTGGAAGACAGCGCTAAGGGGTTGCCATTTTCTCATACCTCTTGCCATCCTGATAATCTATCTGGTTGTTCTCAGGCGGTCCCCTGTTGCTTCGGCACTCTTTGCAATACAAAGCCTGATGGTCATCATGCTCATCCAGCGCCCCATCATAGCCTTTCTCTCCCTGGGATACCACCGCAGGGCCGGTACTCTGGATCCCAACCTGGATCTGAAGCTTTATATCGGCGGGGCCTTTATTGATGGAATCCGGGATTTATGGAACGGGCTGATCGCGGGTGCCAGGAATATGATTTCGGTGGGCATTGCCACCGCCACCGCCGGAATAATTGTCGGCGTTGTAACCATCACCGGGCTGGTGAGCAGATTTGTAGGTATTATCGACATTGTTTCCATGGGTAATGTAACCCTGATGCTTATTTTCACCGCCCTGACCAGTCTGATTCTGGGCATGGGCATGCCCACAACGGCCAATTACATAATCATGGCCACCCTTACAGCCCCGGTCATACTCACGCTGGGAGCGGATGCAGGACTGATACTTCCCATAATAGCCATTCATTTATTCGTTTTCTATTTCGGAATAATGGCTGATGTGACTCCACCGGTGGGTCTGGCTTCATACGCGGGCGCGGCCATTTCCAGATCCGACCCTATTAAGACAGGTGTGCAGGCCTTTTATTACAGCCTGAGGATTATGATCCTGCCCTTTATATTTCTTTTTAACACTGAACTGCTGATGATAAGCGGAGTCGGGGAAGACGGAAGGGCTATCTGGATCGACAACTATCTGCATATAAGCTGGATTTTCTTTTCCGGACTGATAGCCATGTTCTCCTTTGCTTCAGCCCTTCAGGGTTTTCTGGTTACCAAATGTTCCTGGTTTACACGACTGATTTTATTGGTTAGCTGTTTGACGGTTTTCAGGCCAGGTGCAATTGAATCCTACATACCCATGGGACGGATAGGTCTTCAGATAATCGGAGTGAGCGTATTTTTTGCCATCTTCTTTATTCAAAGATATAATTATAACCGAAGAAAAGAACTCTTACAGAAAAGATAAACACTGGAGGAAGTTAATGTTTAAACACATCCTGATTCCCATCGATTTACAGGAGGAAGATGAACGTCCGCGAACAATGGCCCTTCACAAGGCTATTGAACTGTGCAGGGTTTATGATGCCCAGCTCCACGTGCTTACCGTGGTTCCGGATGTGGGCATGCCCATTGTCGGCTATTATTTTCCCACCGAAACAGAGGACAAGATTGTTGAAGAATCCGAGCGTTTTCTTCACGAGCTGGTCAACAAGAATATTCCCGACGACATCAATGTTCAGCATCTGGTAGCCCAGGGCACTGTGTATAAGCGAATTCTCAGAATGGCTGATAAGGTCAATGCCGATCTTATTATCATGCCTGCCCAGCAAATGAAGCTTCAGGACTACCTGCTGGGATCCAACGCTTCCCGGGTGGTTCGTTACGCAAAATGTTCGGTACTGGTTGTCCGGGGGGACTTTGATGATCAGTTTGTTTGCGTAAGCTGCCCAAAGTAAAATGAGATTGCCGCGCTCGAAGACTCTCGCAATGACTGGATAGTCATGGTTTGGTTACGCCTCACATGTCATTGCGAGGGAGCGTAGCGACCGAAGCAATCTGCATGACAAAAACACATTATACTGAATTTGTTGCTTATACGGTTCAAGCTACTTGTAAAACTTATCCAAAAATTCAACCTCCCCTCCGGTTACCGCCTGTTTAAAACTTACAGTGCGCCTTTAGCAAGAGAGTGCTTCATGAAAAGGAAGACAATATACCGTTTGACTTCGGCATGCACACATAACTCCATACAGCCGCTCAGGGATACATGTCTGAACTGCCTGAAGCAATGCCCTTTATCCGGTTGTTTCATTCCAAACCTTTCCTGTTTCATCCTCATATAAATCCAGGTATTTTTTAACCTGATCAGGAACCAGCCATTTGATACTTTTCCCGGCCAGCCATCTGGACCTGATCATGCTTGAGCTGACATCAAGCCTTGGGACGGAAAAATACCTGATCTTTTTTCCCTGATTGACCAGCCACAGACCTTCCGCTTGTTTTTGAACGTCCCAAAAGCGGGATATAAATTCATCAAGCATTTTCACATTACCGCCTTCCCGGCCCGCGATGATCAGGTCGCTTATAAATGCAATCTCCCTGCCCCTGTACCATTTGGGCATGGTTAAAAGATCATTGTCGCCCATAATGAAAAAAAAGTGAGCATCGGGATTATTACTGGTCAGGGTTTGGAGGGTGTCAAAGGTGTAGGAAGGACCGGGCCGCTCTTTTTCCAGGCGATTTATGTTTACCTGTGCGGAATCTGTAATAGCGGACTCGATCATGGCACAACGCATATTAAAAGGGAGAATATTTTTAAGATCCTTGTGGGGCGGGCTGTAGGCCGGAACAAGTTGAACATTGTCCAGTTCGCCCTGTTCCAGCATTTCCATGCAAAGGCGAAGGTGTCCGATATGCAGCGGATTAAAACTACCACCCAAAATTCCGATCCTGGAAGACTTAATTTTTTTTTCGGTTTCGGTTTTCATGAGTCGCATACACCCTTGTAAAAAATGAATAATTATCTGTTTTTCTGAAAAAGATATAACTGCCTGCTACAACATCAAAACCTTTTTCAGGGCCATAATTTTATCCCGTATATATGCGGCTTTTTCAAATTCCAGATCTTTGGCCGATGACCTCATCTCCCTTTCAAGCTTTTTAATTTCTTTTTCCAGTTTGCCTTTGTCAGTTCCGTAAACCAGAATTTCCTCGGCTGCCAGAC
>SKKD01000196.1 GCA_007121655.1 Desulfonatronovibrio sp.
GGAGGTGGAATGATTATGAAAAACATGAGCAAGTTGTATTTTATTGTAGTGCTTCTGCTGACCTCGGCCCTGGTCGGATGTGGAGGCGGTGGCGGCGGCAGCAGCAGCGGCGGAAGCAGCGGCGGCGGTGGAGACAGCGGCGGCAGCGGTGGAGGAGGATCAACCATTGTACGCAACTTTACAAGCTGGTCCGATGTGGAGCCTGATTCTGAATATACCCTGAGTGGTATATCCGCGGAAACCAGTCAGGAGAATATCTTAATTTCAGATGAAGCCACACTGAATTTCACCACCGACTCAAACGCGGAATTGGACACTCTGGTCATTAAGACTCCAAAATCCACTGCTTCGTATTCAACCGCCGACGGTGACAACATCAACATTGAAACCGGTACCGGCAACCCCTGGGATTATCAGACCTTCGGAATATGGATGAAAGAGGGGCCTGTAATCGGGGCGATCAGTGCAGGCGCGCCCACATCGGTGAATGCCGTACCCACCACCGGAACAGCGACCTACACAGGCAACAGCACGGGCATATACAACGATTCCAACGATCTGTACCAGACGGTCTCAGGTTTGAATGTCGATGCTGACTTTGCAAATCGCACACTTGATTTCAAAACATCCGGCACCGTAAATATGACTGATAATGTTTCAATGTCAGAACTTGATATGGATGGCACATTAAATATTAACGCTAACAAGTTCACCGGTTCTGTAAGCACGAAAAGCGGCCTGACAGGTGATGCCACAGGTCAATTCTACGGCCCGGCCGCGGAAGAACTTGGTGGCGTATTCGCCACAAGCAATGGAAATAAGTCCTATATCGGTGCTTTCGGCGGAAGTAAGTAAAAAAGGCCATGGCTTTTCTAAAAGGACTGCCCGCGGCTTTACTCCTGCTTATTCTCTTTGCGGGCAGCGCCTACTCATCGGAGCAGACGGAACCGGACCTTGATGCCTTGCTGGAAGATGTTGAATCGCGGCTGGCTTCAGGTTCGGATGACCTGCAGCTGATTTTTATCCATGGCATGCTGCTGGCCGAGCAGGGCCGTTTCCGGGAAGCTGCCGATGCCTTCCGCAATATGCTGTCGCGTGATCCCGACCTGTTGCGCCCGCGTCTCGAATTGGCGCGAGCGTTGATGCATTCCCGGGATTTCGACGGCGCCCGCTATCACTTCGAACAGGTTCTGGCGCATGAACTGCCGGATCCTGTGCGGCGCAACGTATTGCACCTGCTGGCGTTTATTCGCGAGGAGTCACCCTCTTTCAGCTGGACCATGGAACTGGTGTTTGACAGCAACCCGAAACAGGCTACGTCCAGCAAGGAAGTGGAAATAGACGGGATGGTATTCAGACTGAGTGATGACGCGCGCGCCAACAGCGAGACCGGGTTGCGTTTCGTGCTTGATGGTCGAGTCCCCCTTGGCGATCCCGCGCTGTGGTTTGCGCGCGGGCATATAGAGCACCAGGAATTTGACGGGAAGGAGTTGGATTTCAGTTATCTGCAGCTGGCCGGCGGCAGGCATTTTCGCCTCGAAAACCAAACTGTTACTCTGGAAGCCGGCTATCACTGGTCTCTTTATCAGCACACCCAATTGTATCATGGAGTACTTTGGACGGCGGGCTATTATCGTTCTCTTCGTCCTGATCTCTCCATGCGGTTGAATCTATCCGGCCTGCAACTGAATTACTTCGACTACACCCACCTGGATGGCTGGCAACATACACCGAGCGCGACCCTGATCTATGCCGCGTCGCCCAAAACACGCTGGCATGCCGAAATGGGCTATATCATCAATCGTGCTGGGGAGTCGAGCTACAGCTTTGACCAGCCTTACGTGAACCTGCGCTATGTACGCGAGTGGACCGGCGGATGGATAACCGGTGCCGGGGTGAAGACAAGCTGGATTGAATACAAGGATATAGACCCGTTTTTTCGCGAAACCCGTCGCGAGCGTGAAATTCGGCTGGAGGCGGATTTGTTGAACAGACACATTCGTTTCTGGCGGCTGTCGCCGCGATTATTGGTCGGCTATGCCGAACGTGACAGCAATCTTGATTTTTATACCTGGGAGCGCAGCTATGTGCGGGTGGGAATGACCGCCGAATTTTAGAGGATACTCTTAATCGCCTGATGACTTGAAACTTAACTTTAACGCTTGAGGTAAAGGTAAATAATGTCCTTAACTCCCCGCCCGAAGATCGAATTTCAGCGACATCAGGTCAGGCAGGACGAAGACGCGCTCAAGTCCAGGGAGCAGCTGCGTTATGAACTTGAGGCCATGAGAAGGAAAATGGCTGACATCACAACCCCTCGGCAAAGAATTTCAACAGGCATGAGCAGTTCTGAATCCAGGGAGTTCGAAGTCCTTATGGACTGTATGCAGACTCATATCTGCTGGTTTACTGATCCTTATACTTATGGATTGGCCAACAGGGCTCATGCCGACTTTTTGGGAATCGAAAAGGAAAGACTGAACGGAGCAGGGATAATGGACATACTTGAACCGGATCAGGCCAGGATGACCATTAAGATAAATAAAAAAATATACTCAGAAAAAAAACAGTTTAAGACAACCGGATGGGTTCGGAACAGCCGGGGAGAAAATCGCCTGTTATCCGTTATCTGGGCTCCTGTATTTAATTCTGATAATGAGGTTGTTTCAGTTATCTACAACGCCAGAGATATAACCAGGGTCAGAGTGAACCAGGAAATCCTCCGGGAGAAACTGCGTACTCTCAAATCCAGGGTAATGATAGATTCACTGACTGATATACCTAACCGAAGATACTTTGATCAGGAACTCATGAAGGAATGGAAACGAACTGAAAGAGATCATTCCGGCATCTCCCTGATTATGCTGGATATCGATAATTTTAAGGAGTTCAACGATAATTACGGTCATGTCGCCGGTGACAAGAGTCTGCAAATGGTTGCACATGTCCTGTCCAAAGCCCTTACCAGGCCGGGGGACATTATAGCTCGTTATGGTGGCGAGGAATTCGCGGCACTTCTTCCCCGGACAGACGCTGCAGGGGCTCACAAAATATCCGAAAAAATGCGCCGTCTTGTAAAGGATCTGGGCATAAAACATGAATTTTCCACAGTGGCCGGAGTAATCACCATCAGTGCCGGATCGGCCACAATCCATCTCCCGGCAGGACTTAAAAATCTTTCGTCCGATATTTTGCTGAAAGGGGCTGACCAGGCTTTGTACGAAGCCAAGCAAGCCGGCAGGAACATGGTGAAGAGCAAGGCATTGAATCCTGAGCGGATATATAAGCCCCTGGATTAACCCTTTACGCCGGATATTGATTTCCTTCCAATATCTGACCATGACCTGAAAATCCATATAATATCAATTCCCGGATTCAACCCGCCTTTTTATAAATGCCTTTCTCCTTCTTTCAAGCCTGGCCATGAATGGGTTTTCATCCATTTCGTTCAGGAATCTAAAATCATTCCATATAAAATCAAGTATTTACAAAAGATATGCAAACCAGTTCCACTTGTAAAGACTTTGCAGGGTAAATCATGGAACCCAATTGCATACCCCGGATGGAAAAACTGTAAAGAGTATAAACATCCATAAAAAAATGCTGGTAAAACAGTCAGTTAAATGCAGGTCGTTATTATTGAATCCATGGCATGCTAATTGAAGGATGGACAACTATAAAGCAAAACCAGTCGTGAGACTGGGCGCAAGGCCCCTGATCTACCGGTAAAGTCATTGCAGTGTAAATGCGACCGGTTCAGGAACCTGCCGCAATGCTCCTGCCGGTTGCGGGATCTTTGCCTGTAGCAGGCATTTTTAGAAGAAACAGATTAATTATTAACCCATAAAAGGAGTAAGCATGAGAGGTAAGCTTTACCCGGGGACCGGACTACCTGGTACCGACCCGGACGCGAGGGATCCGCCTGAAAGGTTATAAACTACAGGACAAAACTTAACAAAGGACAACTTGAATTAATCTTATTACCCTAGGAGGAAACTTATCATGAAACGAATCTTATCGTTTTTAGCGGTTCTGACATTGGCGCTGTTTCTATTGCCCGGAACGGCTTTATCAAACAATTTCCTTAACAACTGGTACATTAATCTTGATGGAGATGACGCAACCGCTCCGGTACAGATCAATGAATACCTGGATATCGTGGGCCCAGCCTATGTTGTTAACGATCTGGAAACCGGAACCTTCGAGGAATGGGGAGCTTTTAAATCCAATGCGCATGATGGCGGAACCCCCTTCAACAATTACCCGGGCTACGAGTTGACCGGATTGTTTTCAGCGTCAGGAACTTTCGAGCTGGACGGCTCAGTTGATTTTACCAATGGATGGCTTGACATCTACGTTAACGACTCTCCGTTATTTGCTACCGACGGTACTGGTGGAATATACGGGGCGGACGTCGGCACCCATATAGCCAGTTTTAACATGGTATGGGGAGAAGGATTTATTGACGCGGAAGGCATCCCCAATGGCCTGTTCACCACGAAATTCGAAGCCACGTATCTGGCGGAAGGCTACTGGTACGATCAGAACATGTTTGATTTGTCTGAGCTTGATCCCATTTCCTGGTTTTTAGGATATGGAACCACGAATGCTTCCTGGGTTGCTAACCCCTCCCAGCTGGTGATTGATGACATCGTAACCCTGTTTGCAGGTCAGTTTGACACTTATTCCAATACTCCTCCCTTTGACCTTGTTATCAGCTCAAACGGTCAATTCAGGGCGGAAGTAATTCCTGAACCGACCACCTGGCTACTTTTCGGTACCGGTCTTCTTGGCCTGGCCGCTCTGGGCAGAAGGAAAATGCAGAAGAAGTAGCAACAGACAGTATAAAACAAGCACATAACCAGAAGGTTATGTTTAAAAGAGAGGCCGTAACGGCCTCTCTTTTTTTTGGGTTCCTAGACACAGTGAGTGGATTTTAACAAAA
>SKKD01000084.1 GCA_007121655.1 Desulfonatronovibrio sp.
AAAAAAGCCCTAAAACAGCATAACTATGTTGTTTACTGTGATCTTAAAACCAATCAAAGCCTGCTGGAAACTTTTAATCAGGATTTTGCAGCCCATCTGAAAAACTCCACCCTCTTCATGGACGACCTCATCAAACTTGTGGACAGCAGGGACGAACCCGAGGAAAATATCATCAGGACCTGGATTTCGCAGGACGTTGGCGAAATCAAGGATATCATAGAGACGGAAACCTCAAGGATATTTACCGATCTTACCCGGCAAGTACTGAAATCCATTGAAGAACAGGATACCCAGGGCCAGGAAGAATTGCACGGAGCCGACCAGGAAAAAGGGGAGATCATGGTGATCATCCCGTCTGACATCCGCACCAGGGAAGGTGTTGAAAAGAAGCTTCAACCCTTAAAACCTTCCATTGTCGACTCCCAGTTGAGACTCAAGGCTGATGCTTTCTCGGACTACGTCAGAAAAACATGTGGAGTCCCCCTCATGGGCGTGGAGATGCTGTCACGGAAAGTCTACCTGCATATGGGAGACAGCCGGGACATATTGTCCATGTCTACTGAAGACAGAAATGACGACCTCGGTTCCGGTCTTGAGTATATAGAGGATTACATTGAATCCTACAGACTGGGAGAATGTCTGGATTATAACAAAATTCAGATGAACGTGTTTGAAGCCATACTCTATGTACTTTCGGCCCCCTTCGCCCACGAGTTTAAAACGCTTAAAAAGCAGGTGGACATGTATTCCAGGGGGCCGGGATATCTATATCTTTACGGTCCGTCCTTCAACGGAAAAACCAACTTTCTGAGGTTCTGCCTCAAGCTGATTACAGGCAGGAACACTGAGCCCATCTCACAGGAATACTTCAACAAGTCCGGGATAATGGGGGCCAGAACCTTTTCCACGGTTTTCCCTCTTATGTTTGACGACGTGAATATCGGCTCTAATCCGACCATGGAGAAAGTGCTTAAAAATTACTGGGAAGTCTGGTGGACTCCGGATCATCCCTGTCCTCAGATAATAATGACCACCAACAAGCCCAATCCGCCCGAATGGGCCAAGACCAGGATCAAAAGAATCAATTTCGACGTTAAATTCGATCAAAAAAATATCCAGGCCTGTGAGACCCTGAACCGGATCCTGAATACAAGGTGCGATTTTTTCAAGTTTTTCGCCTGGAAATACCTTGATAAAATGAACGGTCACCTTGACTCCATAAAAAATCATCTGCTCGTAGATGAACTGAGCCTGGCCAGAATAGTATTCAAAGAACTTTATGAATCCGCCGGGAGAGATCTTCCCCATTACTTTCCATCTATTCCGGCGGACAGTGTTTACGACACCGACAAGATGGAATGGCTGGAGCTTTTCGAAGCAGGGGTGCTGACCCAGGAACAGCAGGCCAACAAGGTGATGGTGCAGGCTGACAAAAATGTGGCCACATACGAGGTTGAAAAATACATGGCCTGTCTGCCCCAGGGAGTAAAGGCCAAGAGAAGCGGGCATGCCATTATTATTGAAGGCAGGGATAAATATCTTGAATGGATGAACCAGGCCGAGGAAAAAAAAGGATTCTGGAAGAATATTCTCGGTAAATTCAAGCGTCCCCTGTCTGGCTGATCGACCGTCTTTTCTGTGAATTAATACCTTGCCGGTACTTTCTGCCTGTTCAAATACCGCAGCGAGTGTTTGTCAGGCTTCCGGGAGTCCGGTAGAAAGATTGCCTGCACGCCTTCCCATAAAATTAGCCGGCATCACGCTTTACTCCATCCCTTTGCATTGGTCATCCATAGACCGTCAACATAAGCAACAGAGCATGATTCAATCGGGATCCGGGCGTGGAGTTTCTTTTGTAGAGGCCGGCAGAACCGGCAGTTTCAGAGCATGCTCGGGAATTTCTCCGGTCAGGGCTTTGAGAAACGTGAGTATGCTTTTATTTTCAGAATCACTGAACTCAAATCCCAACTGGATTTCAGCCATGATGTCGATCGCCTTATCCAGTTCCCAGACCGCACCGTCAGGAAAGTAGGGATAAGTATGCTCAATGTTGCGCAGAGTATGGACCTTAAAGACATCCATGTCTTCATTTTTTCCTGTAACATCATAGCGACCTCTGCTGGGACTTTCGGATTCGTATGGTTCCACCACTCCCAACATTTCAAAACCTCCGCCCAATACGAGGCCATCGTGGCAACCGGAACAGCCGGAGTCAACGAAGGTCTTCAACCCATCCTTCTCATCTTCGGTCAGGGCGTCATCATCGCCCAGCAGAAAGCGGTCCCAGCGGCCGGGAGTCAGCAGCGTCCGTTCAAAGGCGCCTATGGCGTTGGCAATGTTGTCAAAGGTAAGGGGCTCCGGTTCGTCAGGGAAGGATACCTTGAAACGTTGAACATATTCCGGCATTGAAGCTATACGCTCAACAGCGAATTCCTCGCTTGGCATGGCCATTTCATGTGGATCCAGGATCGGCCCCTTGGCTTGTTCTTCCAGATCCGCGGCCCGTCCGTCCCAGTTCTGGGCTTCGTAATAGGCCGCATTCAGGACTGTACCCGAATTGACAGGCGTTCTTCTCCATTTGTGGCCGATATCTACGGGCAGCTTGCTCATTCCCCAGGTGGCGATGTTGTGACAGGTATTGCAACTGAACAGGCTGCTCTTTGAGAGCCGGGGATCGTGAAAAAGCATGCGGCCCAGCTCCACCTTTTCAGGAGTGACTGGGTTGTCGGGATTGTCGACGTATTTTTCGGTAATCGGCTGGAAATGTGTTTTGTATTCCTTGTATGGATCATGAGTAGTTTCCGAAGCCAGAGCCCAGGAAGCCACCATAAGGATACTCAAGACTATGATAAGGCCGGGGTAGCGTATCATGACATTGCTCCTTTTGTTTGGGGCATTTTCTCGCTGGTTGCTTGAATGTTACTATTAAGTGAATAATCAGTCTGATAGATCAGTTATTCACCAAAAAGTCGGTTCGGTTTTTCCGGCTACAGACAAAAATCGTAAGACAGGAAAGGCAGGTGTCAAATTATGGGCCAGATAGATTGCAGCAAAAGATTGATGCTTCGGTGGGCAGCAGCTGCTTTTGTTATAAAAATATTCCCGGGCCTCATTAAGAGAGCCAAGGATAAAGAATAAGCGTGTTAATTTTAACGGAAGCAGGAGCCTGTCTGAGTTTGTCCTGTTCCCGTTAAAATTGCTGTTTATAGGCTGGATTATTGGGAATGACTGCTGAGAACGGGGGCAGTCCACGGCTTCCCTGGAATCTTTATGATTTGAGTATTTTAAGAGCAGCCTCATTATTGGCATCGGAAACATGCGGGATTCCGGTTTCAATGCTGGTTTCCCGGTTGCCGGAAAACAAGTCTGAACGGGATATCTGGTTGACGGAAAATTTCCGGGCTCCGGCCATGAGCTGCTGCAGACCACACGCAAGCTTGTCAGCCAGGGTCCAGAAAGAAACAGCGCCATAGGGAATGTGCTTCATTTCCTCCTTGCCGACCTTTGCCTCCACATCGTAATAACCGGCAAAAATTTCTTCCGGAGTGCTTCCGAGGTCACTTACGGTTTTGGGCAGTTTATCCCAGTTGCCGTAGATTTCTTCCCTGCGGTCAGGATTGATGGCTCCTTCGACGTTGCTTCCGACAAATCCCGGGATCATTACAGCCCGACCCATACATATCAGCTTTGTATACGGAGCTCCCAGGGCAAGGACTTTGAAAATATGATCTTCCAGGGCAAAGCCGCCGGCAAAGGACAGGTCAACCACCTGGTCTCCGCGCGCGGCAAGGATGCCGGCATATTCACATGCTTTGGCATGAAGGTTGATGGATGGTACTCCCCAGCTCTGCATCATGTTCCACGGACTCATGCCTGTACCACCGCCGGATCCGTCTATGGTCAGCAGGTCAAGCTTTGCGGCAGTGGCATATTTAATCGCCATGGCGAGTTCTTTCATGCCATAAGAGCCGGTTTTCAGGGAAATTCGTTTAAATCCCAGGCTACGAAGGTAGTCGACGCTTTTCATGAAATCCTCTTTCACCTGGTCGACCTTGTTCATGTCTGTCGCGCCCAGGCGGCTGTGACGTGCAAAAGAAGTGATGCTGCCATTTTCATAGGCTGCCTTGACCCATTCCTTTTCCGGGTCAGGATCGACAAGATATCCCCTTTTTTTCAGAAATCTTGCATATTCAATACTGCTGACCTGGATCTCCCCGCCGATATCCTTTGCTCCCTGTCCCCACTTGAGTTCTATGATGCATTTGTCGCCATACTTTTCGGCAATGTACTCAGCAACACCGTTGCGCGTATCTTCCACGTTCACCTGCACGATAACGGCCCCGTACTGATCGCTGTAGCGCAGGTAGCTGCTGATTCTGCGGTCCAGCTCGGGCGCCTTGCTGACCCTGCCTTTTGATATGATCGACTCGCGGTCCACGCCCACCACATTTTCTCCGATGACTACCGGTACGCCGACCAGGGAAGCACCAATGGCGAAGGAATCCCAGTATTTCTCGGCAATGATGGTCGATCCCAGCGCTCCTGTCATCAGCGGAATGCGTGCCCTGGTTTTAATCTCCCGGCCAAAACTCGTCTCCAGGCTGACATTGGGAAAAATGCAGTCGTCAGGGTCTTTGGATAATCCCGGGGCGAGACCGTGGGCACCATAAGCATATCCCTGAATGCGCAGCGAATTGTATGAAACTCCGACGTGAGTGGTGTTATTGGCTCCCGCGGTAACAAGACCGAAGCTTCTGGGATAAAGCAGTGATCTTCCGACCAGGCTGGCCATAAAAGTTTCGCACTTTCCCTGACAATCGGCTCTGCACAGTGTACATAGACTTGATTCCGCGGGATTGCCCCGATTCGTGGTTCCCAGTACATCGTTTGTTTTGGAAAATCGC
>SKKD01000194.1 GCA_007121655.1 Desulfonatronovibrio sp.
ATAAGTAATAAATTCAGTATAATATGTTTTTGCCATGCAGATTGCTTCGGTCGCTTCGCTCCCTCGCAATGACAGGTGAGGCGTAACCAGACCGTGACTAGCAGGTGTCATTGCGAGCGAGTCTTCGAGCGCGGTGAGGCGTAACCAGAACCGTGACAGCAGGTGTCATTGCGAGCGAGTCTTCGAGCGCGGCAATCCCTGTTGCGAACAAAGTGAAGCAATCTATAGGTTTAGATCATTTCAAGTTACTTATCGGTTTGGTCCCGGGGCGCCCGGGGGAGCGCTTCTAAAATCATCACCGCAGAGATACCGGGATCTCTCCTTCCTGAAAATTTCGTGATTAATAAATTTAATGCAACTCTGTAAACTATTGGGTTGCACTTTTTGTCCGGAACGATATGTTGCTGATAAATATTTGGCTGAATATAATTCTTAACAGATAATCTGAAAATCATGCCCAAAAAAATATTATATCTCTTCATAATTATGGCTGCTTTTATGCTTTCCTCCTGCGATGAAAGAGAGGAGGCCATAGAGGTTTCTCTGGAAAAGCGCGAGGAAATTACTTTCAGTCCACGGCTTCCGGCTTTGACCTACGCTTATCTGCCCCAATATTCCCATACGGAATCATTCCAGCGCCATCACCGGCTGGTGGAATATCTGTCCGAAAAGACCGGCCTGCCGATCAGGCAGGTCTTTCCCGACACCTTTGACGAGCATATTAATATGTTCGGCCAGGGAAAAATTGACATCTCCTTTTCCAATCCGTTCATATATGTAAAGCTGGCCAACAGGTTCGGCGCTCAGGCCATGACCAGGATCATTGAACAGGACGGCCGGGCCGAGTTCCGGGGCCAGATAATTGCCCGGAGCGATAATATAGAAGTCCGGACGATCGAAGACGCCCGGAATAAATCCTGGGTAGCGGTTGATCCTTCTTCAGCAGGAGGGTACCTTTTTCCCCTGGGTCATTTTGTTGATCATGGACTGACCCTGAACGACTTCAGTGAAGTGGTTTTTGCCGGGGGCAGACAGGAAAATGTTATTTTGGGTGTCTATGCGGGATTGCATGATATCGGCTCAATCCGGGAAGGGTCTTTAAGTGTTGTGGAGGACAAAATCGATATCAACCAGATCAGGATAATCGATAACACCATGTGGTATCCCGGCTGGGTCTACGCCCACAGCCCCAGGCTGCCTGAAGATGTGGTCCATAAGATCAAAGAAGCAATGCTTTACCTTGATTATGAAGCAGAACCTGAACACAGAGCCATACTTGACGCCGCCAGATTCATCGGCTTTATTCCTTCAACCGACCAGGATTTTGACCCTGTACGCGACTTAAGCCAAAAGGTAGGTTTGGATCTTGATTAGATACCCGCGAAATTATCTTCATGGTCTCAAACTAAGAACCAAATTTACGCTGGGTGCGGCCTTAATGCTGGTATTCTGTGGTTTGAGCATAGGGATAATCCTGTCCGGCATGTCCTCCAAAGCTCTGCTGGAAGAAGGGCGAAAAAGAGGCATGGCGCTTACGTCCGGTCTGGCTTTTCGCCTGGCCGAACCTATCCTGGCCATGGACTTCCTGCAGATGAAAAATCTCATCGACAATGTCCATTACCAGTACGGCGATGTAATCTATGTGTTTCTAACCGATACAGACGACAATATTCTCTCTCACACCTTTTCCGGAGGTTTTCCAACCGACCTTTTGCTCGTTAATCCTGGTGAGGAGGAAATCCAGCCTCTCCTCCTCTCTACGGAACAGGGTCTTGTTTACGATTTTTCCGCCAGGGTGGTCCTTGGTGACCGAAACCTGGGTACCGTCAGGCTCGGGCTGTCCAGGCACGAAATGGACTCCCAGATTTACAGCCAGAGGATGATAAGTTTTTTAAGCACTCTCGGAGTTGTCGGCCTGGGTATAATCCTGGCCCTTTGGTTCGCCCACACAGTTACCTACCGCCTGAACAGACTAAGAGAATCCGCTGAGGAGGTAGTCAAGGGCAACCTCGATGTCCATGCCGGTTTTGACCTGGATAAAAATTGCTGGGAGGTCATGGATTGTGATCGAACCGAATGTCCGGCTTATGGAGACACCAAGAGACGCTGCTGGTATCTGGCCGGCACCCTGTGTCCAGACTGCAAAGATCAGGAGTTTTCACACAAGATGGAAAACTGCCGCAACTGCCTGGTTTACAAGTATAATTTTGGAGACGAAGTTCAGGACCTGGCTGAAGCCTTTGACGTAATGGCTATTACGGTTAAAAGGCACATAGAAGAAATTACTGAGCGGGAAAAAACAATTGCCAGGCAGCAGGGCCTGTTAAAGACGATCATGAATGTCACACCCGACTTCATCACCTTGCAGGACAGGGACCTGTCCTATCAATTCGCCAGCAAGGCCTTTTGTGATTATTTTAATTTCAGGGAAGAAGATATAATAGGTAAAACCGATTTTGAAATCTTCTCTGAAGATCAGGCTGATCTCAATTACCATGAAGACCAGCAGATACTTATGACAGGTGAGCCTTTAACCAAGGAAGTCAGTTTTAATCGTCCCGAGGGCCGGAAATGGCTTCATGTAATCAAAGTCCCGGTCTATGATCAGGTTGAGGGGATAATCGGTCTGCTTCTAACTGCCAGGGATATCACCATGCTCAAAAGATATCAGGAACAGCTTATCCAATCACAGAAAATGGAAGACCTGGGACGCCTGGCCGGTGGAGTGGCTCACGAGATCAATACCCCCCTGGGTATTATTCTGGGGTACACCCAGCTCCTGCTGGAAGATATCAAGGATAAAAATTTCATTAATGATCTTAAGATAATCGAGAAACAAACCAAAGTCTGCCGCAATATCGTGGCGGATCTTCTCGGGTTTTCAAGATATTCCCAGTCTGCCAATGAGTCAGTGGACATCAACGAATCTCTGGAGGAAGTAATCAAGCTGGTTGAACATGTCTTTTCCCTGAACCATATTAAAATATATAGCGATCTGGATGAAAACATACCTCCCCTGACCGGAGACATGGAAAGGCTCAGACAGGTATGGCTGAACATGCTCAATAACGCTGCCGACGCCATTGGTCAGGATGGAGTTATTTATGTCAAATCCAAGTTATGCGCACACAGGCAAAGACTTCTGGTAAGCATTGCGGATACCGGCAAGGGCATTAAGGAAGAAAATCTGAGCAAGATTTTTGATCCTTTTTTCACCACCAAGCAGGTAGGCAAGGGAACAGGACTGGGGCTTTCTGTTTCTTTCGGCATTATTAAAGATCATGACGGGGAAATTTCCGCCCTGAGCCCTCCCCCTGTGGAATACCTGCCTGATGACTTCCCCAGATCCGGCAATTATGGTCCGGGCACAGTGTTTATAATCGAGTTGCCCCTTTATGACAGAGATAAAAAGGAAACAGAACCGGAGGATAACAATGGCAAATATTGCCGTACTTGATGATGTTTATGATGCCGGAATCATGGTTCAAAGAATTCTTCAAAGAAAGGACCATACGGTTCATCCCTTTACCGAGGAGGAAGACTTCCTGTCTTTCATCAAAAAAGAAAAAACGGACCTGGCTATTCTGGACATAAAGCTTAAAAAGCTTAGCGGCGTGGAGGTCCTGGAGGAAGCCAAGAAAATATCTCCGGGAATCAAGGTTATCATGCTTACCGGCTATCCAACCATTGAAACAGCTCAGGGTTGTCTTCAACTGGGAGCTGATGAATATCTGGTCAAACCAATCGACAAATATGAGCTTGAGGAAAAAGTGGCTAAAGTTTTACGTGGAAAGAGTTCCGGTTAAAAATGTTTCTAACCCAGATTTTTAGCTACTGGTCCAGGCAGATTTTCATGCCGGGCAGTCTTGTGCGAAAAAAATATCAATATTTTCGGGATCTTTTGGCCCTGGATAGATATTGTCTTGAAAAAATGGCTGAAATAGAGGAGGTCTATTACCGCAGCCTTCCCTGCGACTATGCCCGTGTGGTAAGGTTATGCAAAGAACTGGACCAGGGCGTGGGTAATCTCATCAAGAGCATTATTGCCCTTAATCCTCTGCGGTACAGGGTATTGAGGGATTATCATCATAAGGTATCCTTTTACCTTAATCTCGCTCTCAGTATAAATGAGCCTGAAGTGGAGCCTCCCTATGTCCTGGGCCTTGATGAAGACCTCAGTGAGGAACTTTGCGGAGGCAAGGCCATGAATCTGGGGAAAATTAAAAAAGAAGGCTTTCCAACTCCCCATGGCTTTTGTGTAACCACCCGCGTTTTCAATGCAATAATCTCGGCCAATATCCTGCGTCCCAGAATCAATGATATTTTGAGCCGGATCTCCCTGGAACGCATCGATGAGTTTGAAAAACGATGTGAGGAAATCCGGCAGCTTATAATGAAGGCAATCATTCCTGATCATGTTCTGGAAGAAATATATCCCTGCCTGGATAAACTTGGAAACACCAGGCTGGCCATCCGTTCCAGCGCGTTCGGCGAGGACAGCGACCTGAGTTTTGCCGGACAATACAAAAGTCTTTTAAGAATTGAGCCTTCAGACTTCGTTCATGCCTACAAACAGGTGCTGGCCAGCAAGTATTCGCCCAGGGCAATGACTTACCGGATCCATGCCGGTCTTCCCGACGAACTCCTGCCCATGGCGGTATTGGTCCTGGAAATGATGGACGCCGAAGAAAGCGGTGTGGTCTATTCCTCCGGGGTCAAGGATAAGGATGAGATGGGAATATATATTGTCTCCGGCTCCGGAGACAAACTGGTCAGCGGTCAGGTCAAGGCCAGGGAGTACTTTTTAAAAAAAAGCAGAGGCTTTAATCTTTCCGGCGACTTTCCTCCTTATTTGGAAAAGCTTTGGAATCA
>SKKD01000051.1 GCA_007121655.1 Desulfonatronovibrio sp.
GACACCCATCGTTGAAGCAGGAACTTCCGGGAACAGGTAACTTAGTACCGGCCACTTTCCTGTCACGCTAACGGCGTGATTAAAAGGGAATCCTCTTCCTTCAGGGAGAGGAGGATGTCAAGTTGCGTTTCTCCTTGAAGAATGTATCGATCGGCCCCTGGCACCGGGAAAAAAGTCTATTTTCAGAAGAACCGGTTTTAAAAAGGCCTTTTTGAAGGCAAAATAGTCGTTCTAAGGCTAAGAAATAATCATAATTAGGCCATTGCTTGTGTTGAGTTAAGGATTTGACCCGGCCTTAAATGGGCGGCCCAGGCCCCTTAGCGGCTGGATAGGAGAACCATTGAATATGAGGTGCAGAGAATTATAATTGTCGCTGACCGGGAAGAAAATTGTAAGCGCTCCACCCGGGCTCGCCCGGGACCAAACCTGCAAGTAACTTGAAATAACCTGTCAAGGTGTTGAAAAGCTCACAAATATTGCACTCTCCGTTCGCCCTGAGCTTGTCGAAGGGCTTTCTGAAATAGTTTTCAATGGCTTCGACCCTTCGACCCTTCGACAGGCTCAGGGTGAGCGGAGAGTTTAAGCTCAGGGTGAGCGGAGAGTTTAAAGCTCAGGGTGAGCGCAGTGACCGAAGCAATCTGTATGGCAAGCCTTAAGCTGCTGATTTGTTGCATATACGCTTCAAGTTACACTTGTAAGGGATAATCTCCCCAGTGTCATGTGAATCATTACTCCGAGCGCAGGGCCTGGATGGGTATAAGATTGGCGGCCTGCCGGGCAGGATAATAGCCAAAGAAAATTCCCACGACTGCGGACACGCCCACTCCCGTGAAAACCGCTCCGTAAACCACTGCGAACTGCCAGTCAGAATACCAGGCGATGCCGTAAGAAACACCCACCCCGATGATGATGCCCAGAAAGCCTCCCAGCAGGGATAAAATCACGGACTCCATGAGAAACTGTCCCTGGATATCCTTTTTCTGAGCCCCAAGGGCTCTCCGGATTCCGATTTCTTTTTTTCGTTCAGTCACGGAAACCAGCATTACATTCATTACTCCCACTCCGCCTACAATCAGGGAAATGCTGCCGATAGCCCCCAAAAGAAGGGTGAACATCCTGGACTGTCTTTCCATATGTTCGATAATCTGTTCAGGGCTTGTGACGCGAACCTTGACCGGTCTTGGAAGGGAGGCAAAGTAATCCTGGATTTCCCGGGTGGCATCTTTCGTGGCAATCTCGGGCGCGAGCCTGATCATGACCGTGCGAATGGCGTTTTGAGTGGACATCCTCTGCACGGTGGAAACCGGGAGCATGATCCCCTCTAAACTTTCATAGGGACGCATGGCCCCCATGGACGCGGGATGAAGGATTCCCACCACCGTGAATTTGCGATTTTCAAAATAGAAAACTTCCCCCACCTCTACTGTCATTCCCTGGGAAGCCAGGCGCTCTGCAAGGTTGCCTCCCACCACCGCGTGGGACATGAGCAGATCCAGATCGGAAATAAACCTGCCTTCTGCGAGACTCAGAGTGTTTATCTCCAGGAATGATCCGGTCACTCCCAGAGCAGGTACTGACTGGCGCTGCCCACCCACCCGCAGTTCCCCGAATGTTGAGGCATAGGGGGCTGTTGTTGCCACCGTGGAAAGCTGTTCAGGAAGATTTAAAATCGTGTCCAGACGAAAACCCGATGATAAGGAGCGGTCACCTCTGCTTTGTTCTTCCTGGATGCTGATCACGTCAGTGCCCATTTCCATAAATTGGCGCATGGTCTCTCGCTGGGCCAGAGAACCCATTGAAACCAGGGCGATGACCGAACCAATGCCTATGACAATCCCCAGCAGGGCAAGAAAGGTCCTCTGCCTGGATCCAGTCAGGCTGCGCACTGCTTCCCTGATATTGGCCTTAATCATCATAGTAAGGTCTCGGGTTCAGAGGTTTGTAAGTGTTCACCAAAATAACAAATCATCACAAGCTATTAAGTCTGCCGGGGTTCACCTTTTTGAAAGTGCCGGCCATGTACAGCAACAGGCGGAAACTTTGCAGCAATGATCAGGAAATATCAATCCATACAGGATTTCATCAGCCCCTGACCGCCCCGTCGCGCATGCTCACCTTGCGGCCGCACTGTGCCGCGATTTTAAGATCATGAGTTATAATAACCATGGTGATGCCCTTTTTTGAATTAAGTTCCAGAAACAGGTCCATAATATCCTGACCTACCCTGGTATCCAGGGCTCCGGTGGGTTCGTCGGCCAGAATAAGGGCCGGGTCGCCGCTCAGGGCCCTGGCGATGGCCACTCTCTGCTGCTGACCCCCTGAAAGCTCTGAGGGCTTGTGATGCCGCCGGTCATCCATTCCCACCAGAGAGAGGGTGTCTCTGGCCTTCTTATGCTGGTCCTTTTCCTTCATCCCCCTGTAGATAAGAGGCAGGCAGACGTTCTCCAGGGCTGTGAGTTTTGGCAGCAGATTGAACTGCTGGAAGACAAACCCTATTTTTTTATTGCGGATGGATGACAGATCAGAATCTGAGAGGGTGGAGGCTTCCTGACCTTCCAGCAGATACTTGCCCGAATCCGGGATATCAAGAAATCCCATGATATTCATAAGGGTGGATTTCCCGCATCCTGAAGTTCCCGCTACAGCCAGCATTTCTCCAGCTTTGACCTCCAGGTCAATCCCTTTGAGCACCTCCACCTTCACGGGCCCCATTTGAAAGGACTTATGAATGTTTTCCATCCGGATAAGATTCATGTCATTTACCATGCAAGGAGGCGGTCACCTGGTTCCAGCCCGGACCTGATCTCTACCGAGCCAATGGTTGTCAGGCCTGTGCTGATCTCTTTTTCAATAACACCTCCGTCAGACCCGGCCAGCCTGACCATGGGACGGCCCTGCATCATGCGCACGGAGGAAATCGGAACCATTAAGGCATCATCCCTGTCGTAAACCAGTACTTCCAGGTCGGCAGACATGCCCACGCGGATAACATCAAGACTTTGCTCATCAAGCTCGGGAAAGATCACCAGAACGTCAAACGTGGCCGCCTGCTGGGAACCGGATGTTATCGCCTGGGCTGAAATATGGGACACGACTCCCTGGAGCAGTATATCAGGAAATGCATCGCCCCTGGCACTGACCCTTTGACCCGGTGAGACATTGCGCACGTCCACTTCATCCACCCTGGTACTTACGGTGACTCCGCTCAAGTCGCCCACCGCAAAAAGACTTGTCCCGGCGGAAACCCTGGAACCTTTTTCCAGGGATATTTTCTTGTCGTCCTCGCTCACAGGCTTGATAACCACCCCTGAAACCGGGGCCAGCACTTCCCTGCCGGCCATCTGTTTTTCAAAGTTTGCCAAATTGACCCGTGCATTTTCAAGTTCCATCTTCACCAGTTCGATATTCTCATTGCTGCCTTTTTCCCGGGCAGACTCAAGTTCTTCCTCGGCAGCTTCAACATCCACCAGGGCATTTTCCACGCTTCGTCTTTTTCCCTCCACTTCGTTGGCAGGCACTATACCCTGTTTTAACAGAAGTTGAGACTCTTCAAGTTCTCTCTGATTCATTTCCAGGGTATCCCTGGCCCTGGCCAGACTCCTGCGGGCCCTGGTCATTTCCGTCCCTGAATCCCAGTTCAGAAGCTCCTTGTATCGCTGGCCGGCCTTGATAAAATCGCTGGTGGCGTTGCGCAGCTTTATCTCAAGGTCGGATGAGTCCAGAAGGATGAGCAGGTCTCCCTTTTCCACCATCTGGCCAAAGGAAAAATTCCTCTCTTCAATCATGGCCTCAAACGGGGCAGTGACCACAATCTCTTCCAGAGGCTCAAGCCGACCTGAAAGGGAAACGGAAGAAGACAGGGGGCGCTGCTCCACGGTGAAATACCGATCTGCTGTTTCAGTGCGGGCTTTTGCTTCCGGTCTGGCTTGCTGTATCCTGTTCAGGAGCGCGTCACCCTGAAAATAATAAAGACCTATCCCCAGAAACAGGCCTATAATAAAAATCGTGGACACAACCCGGACTATCCTGCTCTTTTTAATCGCCTGCTGGAGCAGGATAGTCTTTTCTTCCAGGTCCTGATAGGCTCTGCCAAGTTTTCTGGCGTCCTCTTCCTGCCTGGCCTGCATCCTTGTCAGCCGGGTGATATCTGAAAAAACCAGGATGACGCCCCTGTTTTCCGCATCACTTTCTTTTTCCCGTAGATATGATGAGTTTATGGAAAGAAAGACCTCTGACCCGTCTTCCCTGGTGAAGCTTACAGTACTGGCAAGACCTGCTCTCTGTTCATAAACGGCGTCCAGAACTGTCTGGCTGAAGTCATCGTTGGGCTGTCCGCCTGACATGAAGACCCCGGCAAATGTTTTGTCCATGACGCCGGCTGGATCCATGCCCAGGATATTTCCGGCCGCCGTGTTAAACATGATGATCCGGCCTTTGAAATCCAGGGCCATGACCCCGTCGGCCATGTTTTCCAGAATATTTTCAAAAAAATTGTCAGAAGACATGTGTGCTTCTCCAGATACATTTTGATTGAGCTGCGCGGTGGGCATGCTCCGGGATGGTTTTCAGCCCGCCTTTACCCATCCCCCTGTTTTTCCTGACTGCTGAGTGTCTGTCGGGATCAGTCCCCGAGCATCCAGGTTTTCCGGCCAAGCAGTTCCTGCTCAAGGTCGGCCCGGTGGGGCACAAAATCTATTTCCCATGTGTCCAGGGTGGTGGCCAGAAGCTGATCCAGGGAAGTCATGGCATTTTCATAGGCGATTATGCTGTTGATTTCAGCCAGCTGGTCATCGCGAAGTTTTTCCTGCTCCCGGATATAGTCATTATTGGAAATGCGGCCCAGCCTGAATTCAAGCTTGGTGGCTTCA
>SKKD01000156.1 GCA_007121655.1 Desulfonatronovibrio sp.
GATATTTATCCAGGATCCAACTGGCACGAAAGGGAATGCTTCGATTTTTTCGGGATCAACTTCAATGGACATCCCGATCTTCTGCCCCTTCTTCTCGACCCGGATCAACCGGGACCACCACCGCTGCTTAAAAAAGAATCCACACTGAAGAGTTTGCAGGATATTTATCCCGGCAGGGTGTATACACCGGTTAATGTTAAAAGCGATGAATTTTTCCGGGAAATCACCAATTGTTCCAACACAAAAAACAGGAACACGTTATGAAACTGGATTTGAGATTAGACACCAGCGGAGACTTTTACGCCCAGAAATTCCAGCCGACCAAGCGTGAAGACACCCTGATTCTCAATATGGGTCCTCAACACCCCTCAACACACGGGGTATTGCGCATACTGCTGGAAATTGACGGGGAATATATAGTCAGGGCCGAGCCGGTTCTGGGATATATTCACCGGATGCATGAAAAAATGGCCGAGGTAATGAGTTATCCTCAGTACCTTCCAAACCCCGCCAGGACAGATTATCTGCACGCCCTGGCCTGGGGCTGGGCTCATGTGGGAGCAGTGGAACGCCTCATGGGTCTCGAAGTTCCGGAGAGGGCCGAGTACATCCGGGTCATCACCTGTGAACTTAACCGGATCAATTCCCACCTGTTGTGGTGGGGGGCCTATCTTCTGGATCTGGGCGCCTTTACACCCATCATGTACGCTTTTGATGACCGGGAAATCATCATGGATATACTGCAGCGCGTCACGGGGTCCAGGCTTACCTATTGCTACTACCGCTTCGGCGGGGTCTCCAAAGACATTGATGACCGTTTCGTGGCCGAGACCAGGGAGCAGTGCACCCGCATGAAGGAACGGTTCAAAATGTACAAGGATCTGGTCACTGACAACTACATTCTTCGCCAGAGGGTTGAGGAAATCGGTGAGATATCCGTGAACGCATGCCGCAAGTACGGCGCTACCGGCCCGGTGTTGCGGGGCTCGGGTCAGGCTTACGACGTGCGCCGCGCGGAACCTTACTCGGTCTATGATCGTTTTGACTTCAATATTCCCACCTATGATTCCTGCGATGCCATGGGCCGCTACATGGTCCGCATGGATGAAATGCAGGAAAGCATCAATATTATCGAACAGGCCCTGGATACTCTGCCCCAGGGAAATTTTATTCACCCCAAAGCCCCAAAACGCGCCAAGCCCCCTGCCGGCGATGTTTATTTCGCAGTGGAAGGAGCCCGGGGCAAAATTCGCATGCACCTGGTAAGCGATGGAGGTAAATCCGCGTACCGCCTCAAGTTGCGCGCTCCCGGCTTTTCAAACCTGAGTCTGTTTGGTGAAGTGTCCTCGGGGACTTTGATATCTGACGCCGTATCCATTCTGGGAAGCTTGGACCTGGTCATACCGGAGATTGACAGATGATAGAAGCAATACCAACTCAATTGATCATTATTTTGGTGGGACTGGCCGCGACCATGGCCTTCGTCGGTCTGAACGCAATTCTTCTGGTCTACCTCGAAAGAAAGGTGGCCGGGTTTATTCACAGGCGCCCGGGTCCCTATGAAGTTGGCCCTCACGGCATACTTCAACCTTTTGCCGATGGTTTGAAGCTGGTGGGCAAACAGATTTTTACTCCAAAAGGTGCGGACAGCGTTTTATTCTGGCTGGCACCCATGATTTCAATGGCTCCGGCTATTGTCTGTTTTTTGGTGATTCCTTTTGGCCCCAATGTGCTGATTTTCAACACAAACGTGGGACTGGTGCTGATTCTTGCTTTTACCGGAATCAACGTTCTGGCCCTGTGCATCGCCGGTTGGACATCCCAGAATAAGTACGCGCTTGTGGGCGCGGCCAGGGGTGTTTCCCAGTCAGTGGCTTATGAGATACCTCTGCTTTTGGCGGTTCTGCCCATTATTTTCATGACCGGAACCTTCAACCTGTACGACATAACCCTGGGGCAGGGAGCATGGCCCTGGCAGTGGTTCATTGTTTACCAGCCCGTGGCTTTTGTTATCTTTTTTATCTGCGCCCTGGCCGAAACAAACCGCGCACCCTTTGACCTGCCTGAAGCTGAGAGCGAACTTACCGCTGGATTTCATACTGAATATTCCGGTATGGGCTTTGCCCTGTTCTTTCTATCTGAATACGCATACATGGTCATAGCCGCATGTGTTACTGCCGTTCTCTTTCTCGGGGGTTTCCAGGGGCCGGTCGTCTCGGGATGGTGGTGGTTCCTGGCCAAGGTCTACATTCTTCTGCTTATCATGATCTGGATAAGATGGACTTTCCCAAGGGTACGTTTTGACCAGTTGCTTAATATCTGCTGGAAATGGCTTATCCCCCTCGCTATAATCAATCTTTTGATAACATTATTGGTGATCGCCTTATGATAGTAAAAAGCATTCGCGAAAATCTGGGCGGAATGTGGAGCTTGCTGGTAGGGCTCAGAGTGACCAGCATAAACTTTTTCCGACCCCATGTAACCGTCCATTATCCAAGGCAGTGCGTGCCGACTCTTGAAGGATACCGGGGGCACATTGAACTGGTGCCCCTGGAGAAGGATCCCCTTAAATCCAAGTGCATTGCCTGCAGCAATTGTGTCAAGATCTGTCCCACGTCCTGCATTTCCCTGAAAGCTACAAAACCTAAGAAAGCAGCAGTTGCGGAAGGTGCGGATTCTCCCGCGGCAAAGGTTCCTTCCGAGGGCAAGAAGGAAGCTCCCGTCAAGAAGGCAAAGCCTGAACTCCAGTCTTTTGTCCTTGATTATAATTATTGCTCCCTGTGCGGACTATGCGTTCAGAGTTGTCCTACCGGAGCATTGGAATTTTCAGATGACGTTTATCTGGCAGGTTTTACCAGACAGGAATTTGTTTTTGACCTGCTGGCCAGACTTCAACGTCAGGCTCAAAAAAAGGAGCAGTAAATGGATAATCTGTTAAATGAAAATCTGGCCTGGGCTGTACTCTTCGGGCACATCGCCATTATAGTCGCCGGAGGATTCATCACAGTTCTGTCCGAGAGTCTTATCAGAGCCCTTATGGGACTGATTCTTACATTGTTTGGAGTGGCCGGCCTTTTCTTCCTGATGGCCGCACCGTTCATCGGACTGATGCAAATCCTTATTTATGTAGGCGCCGTAAGTGTGCTGATCTTTTTTGCCATCATGCTTACAAACGCCTGGCCCGGCGGTGACGAACACGGAAACATTTCCGGAAAAAAAGTTATTTACGCCGCCCTGGCAGCCATTGCCCCCGCTGTTTTTCTGGGCACAGCCGCTATAAGAACAGCGCCCCCTTCCATATTTACCCCCGATGAAACACAAGTCAGCGAACTGGGCCAGTTTCTTCTTGAACCGTATATTCTGCCCTTTGAGCTGATTTCTTTGCTTTTGACGATATCAATGGCCGGCGCCGTCCTGCTGGTATTTGAAAGGAGGAAGAAGAAATGAGCATAATGACCATATACCACCTGGTTGCAATCTTTTTGCTGTGTATAGGGTTATTCGGCATAGTTTACAGAAAGACTTTGGTGGGAATAGTTTTGGGTATAGAGCTGATGTTGAACGGAGCCGGACTGAGCATCATGGCTTCCGCCCAGCTCACTCCCACACCCAATGAACTTGGCCAGGTGGGCGCCCTGTTGGTTATGGGGATAGCAGCGGCTGAAGCAACGCTTTTGCTGGCCATACTGCTGGTTGTTTCCAGGCGCTTTAAAAACGTCGAGGCTGGTAAACTGGTTACTATGCGAGGATAAGATATGTCTCGGGATCGAAAGCAGCGCATTGGCTTTGCCTCTAGCTCTAATAAGGATGATATGACATGATGCCCTCTATTCTTCTTCAGACAATTATTGTCCCGGCGCTTGTTGCCCTGGTAATTCTGATCTTCAGGTTCCAGCTGGGCAAAAAATCCGGATGGGTTGCAGTGCTTGGTCTTGTCTACACCACTTTTCTCCTGCTTGTAGCCCTGGTGGAAGTTTACAACGGCGCTCCCATCAAGGAAAGCTATCAGCTGCTTAAAAGTCCGGATATAAGTGTTACTCTTATGGCGGACGGACTGAGCATAGCCATAGCTCTGATATGCAACCTGCTTTGTCTGGCTCTTGGAACCTATTCCATCAAGTACGTAGCCCACCGCATCGAAATACTTTATCCGGAAACGCTTGGGGGCAGGGGTGAAATAAGCTACTACTCGTGCTTTTTTTACCTTTTTCTCTTCTTTCCGGTCGGTTTTATGGGGGTCAGCTTTGCCACCGATCTGGTCCTCATGTATTTTTTCCTGGAGATACTCACCCTGTTCCTGTTCTTCCTGATGGCCTATTTCGGCTATTATGAACGGGTCTGGGTGGCCACCATGTGCCTGATCTGGGGAGTATTTTCAGCTCTGATGTTTCTGGGCGGAGTGGTCATCATTTATTCTCAGGTCGGTTCATTTCAGATTGATCAGATACATATGATGGCCGGTGAACCTCTGGCCTTCTGGGCAATCGCCCTGGTGCTCTTCGGCATGTTCGCCAAACTGGCCATAGTGCCTTTGCATGTCTGGATGCCCTGGGTACACGCGGAACACCCCACATGCATTGCCGGACTTCTGGCTGTGTACGCCAATATTGCCGCCTACATCATAGTCAGAATGCTGGTTCTGCCTCTATGGGACGACTTTCAGTGGTTCGGTCCGCCTATTATGATCTTTGCGGTCATAACCATGATTTATGGATCCCTGCTTACTCTGGCCCAGACGGATATGAAACGAATCCCGGCCTGTTCCACCATCAGCCAGAGCGCTTATTCCATGCTCGGCATCGGGGCTCTGACTGCAGCCAGTATTGAAGGCGGGCTTTTCTTTTTCCTTAGTCATATCATGGGCAAGACCGTGTTCTTTTCCGTTTGCGGCATGGTTGTCTACATAACTCATACAAGAAACATCAGGCTGCTGGGCGGACTTGCCACCAAGATGCCCCTGACCGCCATCCTTTTTCTATGCGGCGGAATGATGCTGGCCGGAATTCCTCCATTCAGCAGTTTTGCAGCCGAAGTAGTAATGTTTGCCGGAATATTCGAACGCGGAGATACTTTAGGCCTGGTCGTCGGGATCATCGGACTGCTGGCCATACTTTTGACCATTTCATACGCCGTGCACTTTACCCGCGTAATATTCTTCGGCCCGATGCCGGAAAACATCGCCAAGGATGATCATATTAAAGATCCGCCCTGGACCATGACCGTGCCGATTATCCTGATCATTGTGGTATCAGGTGCTCTGGGACTTTATCCCACACTGGTCATGGAGCTTTTTGAACCGGTGATTAGTGCCGCCGTGGCTAATATGTAACCCGTCATGCATCAGACCATGAGCTGCAGGTGCAGCCTTAAAGATATTAACTCTCAACCTTGAGGTGGGTATAAATATGGACATTCAGTTTGCGTGGCTCTGCCTGATCTTCCCTTTGATCGGCGTGCTCCTGACGCCGATTCTGTCCCGCATCAGCACCCCCGTGATGAATTACGGAGCCGTCTTTTTCTCCTTTCTGACCGCAGCTTCGGCAGTTATGATGCTGCCTTTGCTGTTCTCTGCAGAAAGACTGCCTCTTGAGTCCACATTTGTCTGGCTGCATACCCCAATCACTGTCAGCTTCGGAGTCCTTCTGGATCCCCTCAGCGTGATCGTTGCAAACGTCGTCGCGGTAATAAGCTTCTTTATCATGATCTATTGCCTCGGATATATGAAGGGCGACCCGGGGATCATGCGCTTCTGGATGCTTATGAATGCCTTTATCGGCAGCATGCTGCTTCTGGTTCTGGCCAACAACCTGATCATCATCTTTATCGGGTGGAAGCTGGTGGGACTTTGCAGTTACGGCCTGATCGGCTTTTATTACCGGGATGAGAGAAAATACTGGATAGGCGGTCCGGCGCCCTTTGCCTTTGACAAACCCTCTGCCTGCGGGGTCAAGGCCTTTATAGTTACCAGCGTCGGGGATATGCTCATGCTGGGCGGCATCCTGATCATGTACTACTATTCCGGGACTTTCAACGTCCTGGAACTTTATCAGACCGCACCCGAATGGATACCGGTCATGGCCGATACCCCCGGGATGATTATTCTGGTCAGCATACTGCTCATAGCAGGGCCAATGGGCAAGTCGGCCCAGTTTCCCTTCCAGGAATGGCTGCCCGAGGCCATGTCCGGCCCCGGTCCTGTTTCCGCCCTGATCCATGCGGCTACAATGGTCAAAAGCGGAGTATTTCTGATCGCCCGTTTCATACCTATTTTTTATTACGGTTATTGGACCGCCGGAGTGGAAGATGCGATGTACTTCTTCCTGATCGTAGCCTGGGTCGGGGCCATAACAGCATTTCTGGCTGCAAGCCAGGGGCTGGTGGCCACGGAGTTGAAAAAAATTCTGGCCTATTCCACAGTCAGCCAGATCGGTTATATGATGCTGGCACTCGGCGTTGCAGGCTTTGGGCAGGATATTCTGGTAAAAGGGTATATGGCCGGTACATTTCATCTTATGAGCCATGCCATGTTTAAGGCCTGCCTCTTTCTCTGCGCCGGCACAGTGATCCATGCAGCCCACTCCATTTATATCGATGATATGGGTGCAATGCGTAAGTATCTTCCTTTTACCTGGGTGTTTATGGGCCTGGCCACTTTATCCCTCATCGGGGTGCCGCCGCTGCCCGGCTTCTGGAGTAAAGAAACCGTGCTTGTGGCCACCCTTGAATCCCATCACTATATGTTGTTTGCAATAGCTCTGGTTTCGGTGGTATTTACCGCTTTTTATTCCACGCGCTATTTCGCAATGATCTTTCACGGGAAGCCCAGCAAGCATATCCGCAAAGAGACAAGCAAGCCCGGACACCATGTAGGCGAGGGGTACAGGACCCAGACGTTTGCCTGCGGAGCCCTGGCGGTTGGAATTGTAACCTTTGGCATATTCGGCCTCAAAGCCGAGCATGCCATTACTGATCTGGTAAGTCTTCAGCTGGTTACGGATCTGGGTCTGGCCACTGTCGATCATGTATATTCATACCCTAAAATAATGGTTGTTTTTCTCTCGGTGGGAAGCGTGCTCATAGGTGCCGTTCCCGCCTATTTCTTCTATTTTTCCGGAAGATGGAACGCCGACGCCGTCTACAGAAATTCAAAACTGATCAGGATGGTTCACGCATTCCTATGGAACAGATGGTACATCAACAGCCTTTACACCTTTGTTTTTGTACGCGGCTTTATGGGATTGGCCAGAATTGTCGCAGACAAGATCGAGAAAGCTGCCGATGCTCTGGTGCAGAGCAGACTGCCTAATGGAATCTTTAAAATCTCAAAAGGTACTGTCTGGTTTGACCAGCGCGCCATCGACGGGGTGGTTGACGGAACAGCTTACAGCGTCGTTAATTCAGGCCAGCTTTTGTCCAGGATACAAACAGGGAGAATACAGGAATACCTGGCCCTGGCAGTGATCATCGCCCTGACTATCAGCGGCATTATATGGCTGTCCTGATGAAAAAGCACGATTTCTTTATGATATCAACTGATGCACGCAACATTTATAAACCGATTGCCGGAGTAGCCGACCATGCTTAACACAGGTTTTCCAGTGCTCAGCGCCCTGATTTTATTTCCGCTAGTCGCGGCCGTGGTGCTCTTTTTTCTGAGGGGTGAGCAGACCATCAGGGTATATACATTGGTGGTAAGTTTAATCGAATGTATCCTTGTACTGCCCCTGCTGGGATTTGACACAACCACGGCAGAATTTCAATTTGTGGAGAGAGTCGCCTGGATTGAAGCCTGGAACATATACTATTATCTGGGAATCGACGGTATCAGTGTTCTCATGATCCTGCTTACCGTGCTTCTTTTTCCCATCTGCGTGTTGTGTTCCTGGAAATATATCGGCAAACGGGTCAAGGAATTTCATTTCTGCCTGTTGCTGATGACCACGGCCTGCATCGGAATATTCAGCGCTCTGGACTTTATACTCTTCTATATTTTCTGGGAGGCCATGCTCATTCCAATGTATCTGATGATCGCTGTCTGGGGTGGACCAAAGAGGCGCTACGCTTCTCTGAAGTTCTTCATTTATACGCTTACCGGAAGTACCCTTTTTCTGGCGGCCATAGTCGCCTTCTTTATCAATACCGGCACTTTTTCCATTCCTGAACTGATGGAACACAGATACACTTTCCAATTCCAGATATGGACATTTCTGGCCATGGCTCTGGCCTTCGCCATTAAGGTGCCCATGTTTCCGTTTCACACATGGCTACCGGCTGCGCACGTCGAAGCTCCCACTGCGGGCAGTGTGCTGCTGGCTTCCATATTGCTTAAAATGGGCACGTACGGCTTTTTGCGTTTTAGTTTGCCTATTACACCCGCAGCCAGTGACTTTTTTGCACCGCTGATGATCACCCTCGGCATAATCTCGGTAATATACGGCTCCTTTGTAGCGCTGGGACAGTCAGACATGAAAAAACTGATTGCCTACTCATCTGTGGCCCATATGGGTTTTGTCACCCTGGGCATATTTGTCTTTGTCTCCAGAGGAATGGAGGGGGCAATAATGCACATGGTCAACCACGGCATTATCACCGGCGCACTCTTTTTGATGGTCGGGCTTATCTACGAACGAAGCCACAGTCGCGAAATTTCGGAAAATTCGGGTTTGAGCAAACATGTGCCGGTATACACCAGCTTCCTGCTGCTCTTTACCATGGCTGCCTTCGGCTTCCCGGGAACCAATGGGTTTTTCAGCAAGCTTCTTGTTCTCCTCGGAGTTTTTGAAGCCAGTTACTTCCTTGGAGTGCTGTTTCTTTTTGGTCTGATCCTGGGCCTGGCCTATCTGATCCGCCTGATGCTTAATGTCGGCTGGGGAACTCCAAGCAAAGGTGCAGGCTGGAAGGATATGAACATTCGTGAATGGATTTATCTGGCTCCTCTTGGGTTACTGATAATTTACCTTGGAGTGGCTCCGGGCAGGGCCATGAACTTTATCGGCCCCTCAGTTGAGAACCTGCTGAATAACTTTGAGGCTGAAAGACACTTAATAATTGAGCCAGGACTTCAGCCCGGTCCAGTGATTGAGCAGCTCATACCCGGACCGATTTTAGAACAGCTTCAGCCCGGACCGAGTTTAGAGCAGCTCCAGCCAGGACCGAATATTGAAGATCTCCGGCCCGGTCCGATACTTACGTCAGGCTATGATTCCGGGTGTGAAATTGAAACCGGTCAAAAGGACGAATTCGCTGGGCCAAATTTGGCTAAGATTCAAAACAACCTGTTGCTGAAATCAAAATATTAAGAAACGGGTAACAATCTGCCCGGCAGGATAAAAGGAGACAAGCCTTGCTTAACTTCAATCCACTACTAATAATACCTGAACTGTACATGGTGGCTTTGCTGGCGATTTTGTTCGTGCAGAGCATAAGCAACAGACTCAAGGATTTTGTCGGCTGGGTTCCCCTGGCAGCTTTGCTGGGAGCCGTGCTGGCCGGTTTTTCGCCGACATCGTCCGAGTACATGTTTTACGAGTCCTACAGAATTGACGGTTTGTCACAGTTTTTCAAGACCATCATCTTCCTTGGACTGGCCATTTGCGCCGGTAACGCCCTTCGGGTAACCACCCTGGGCAAAGCCAACCGGGCGGATTACTTTTTCTTTATGTACATGAGCACGTTTGGTCTGCTGCTTTTGTCCAGCACAGTTGAACTCTTCACCATCTATATCTCGCTTGAGCTTGCTTCTTTCAGTCTCTATATATTGCTGCCCTTCAGAAAAAATGACCCCAGGGCCGTGGAGGCAGCCATAAAATATGTTCTGTTCGGGGCGGTGGCGACTGCCATAGGACTTTACGGAATATCCTATATAATGGCAGTACAGCACACTACGTACATTAATGAACTTATAACCATGCAATGGACATTTTCCGAGCAGCCCCTGGCTCTTATCGGTCTTGTGCTCTTTTTGATGGCTTTCCTGTACAAACTGGCCCTGTTCCCCTTCCACTTCTGGGCGCCCGATGTTTATCAGGGTGCAAGCAACGAGACCGCTGCTTTCGCAGCCACCCTGCCCAAGCTTGGTGCCATTGTGGTCATGGTTCGGCTTATGGCCTTTGCCCCTGGTGTTGAGGTCACGACAATTCTTGCAATATTTGCAGCCTTGTCTATGACTATAGGCAATCTAGTCGCCCTGGTCCAAAAAGACGTCAAAAGGCTTTTGGGTTATTCCAGCGTGGCTCATGCCGGATTCATAATAATGGGCCTGGTGGCAGGAGGGGCCTACGGACTGGCGGCTGCATCCTACTACGCCCTGGTATACATGGTCATGAATCTGACCATTTTCTGGGTGATCACCCGCATTTCTCAGGACGGCAGAAACGTATACATTGCGGATTTGAAAGGATTACACTCCAGTTCGCCGCTGCTGGCCTTTGTCCTGGCCGTGGCAGCCTTTGCCCTGGTCGGCCTTCCACCCACAGCCGGATTTATCGGCAAGCTGTTCCTCTTAAATTCAGCCTGGGAAGCCGGTTTTCAATGGCTGGTCGTGGTGGCGGTCATTAATACAGCCCTGGCCATCTTCTACTATCTGAACCTGGTCAGGCATGCCTATACTCTGGATGAAATTACCCCGAGCAAGATCAGAATAACTCCGGCTGGCGCGTCCATTGCCCTTATACTGGCTCTGGGAGTACTGTATCTGGGTATCCTCCCCCAGAACATATTTGATTTTCTGGTGCATGCCAGCACAGTGATTTTATCCTGATAACGCGAATTCCGTATTGAAAGATGAAAAGCCCTGCATAGATTCTATGCAGGGCTTATTTCATTGGTGCGTGCTTAAAAAGCCCTTTCGGAGAGGCTGCTCGTTAGCCGCATTTTTTGGCAATGACTGGCCAGTACGCACGGCACCTCATCGCATAGTCCTACAAAGTAACTTGAAGAATTTAAGGAACAATTTCAGAATTTTAAATGTTTGCCATGCAGATTGCTTCGGTCGCTACGCTCCCTCGCAATGACACTTGAGGCGTAACCAGGACAATATCTATCAGATGTCATTGCGAGCGAGTCTTCGAGTGCGGCAATCTCCCTGGCACAGATGGCTGTTAGCAAAGTGAAGCAAGACGGGTAGGTCTTTCAAGTTATTAGCAGGTCCGATCCCGGCCAGCCCCGGTGGAGCGCCTACATCGGAAATGAAACAGGACTGCGGGTCTTTCGGGAAAAATGCTCCAACCAGGAACTGACCCAGGCAAGGACCTGAATTTATTTGGGTTCTTTTTTCCTTGCAGCCTGGATGATTACGCCCCCAATGATCAGGCAAGCTCCAAAGTAACCCCATGCTCCAAGGTTCTCCTGCCAGAAGAGATAGGCAAGAAGTGCCGCAACTACTGGTTCCATAGTAGCGATGACAGCGGCGCTGGAGGCCTTGAGCCTGATCAGACCCTGTGCGTAAAAGAAATACGCGCAATATGTGGAAAGAAAGCCCAGAAACAAGAGTGCCGCGCAGGTAACCGGAGAAGGAATTGAAAATTCGATAAAAGGAAAAAGCCCGGCTGCCCCGATAATAAATATCCAGGAGAAGATGGTAACGGGATGATAGCGAGCAAAGAGTTTTTTGCCGAATATATAGTAGAGGGCATAGGTGAATCCTGCCAGGAGGCCGAAAATTATTCCTGCCCAGGAGAATTCGTGACCGGCGATATTTTCGCTAGAGACAGAAATAAAAGCAACTCCGGCCATACAGGACATTATTCCTGCAAGGCCTCTCAGCCCGATTTTCTCATTCAAAAAAAGGGCGGCCAGCACGGCAACCCAGGCGGGAGCAGTGTACAAAAGAACAGATGCCCTTGCTGCACCTCCCAGATCCACGGCCAGCAGATATGAGCCGTAGAAAACCGTAACACAGAGCAGGGCAAAGGCAATCACTACAGGAAAGTCAGATATCCGTATTCCGACTCTTTTGATGAGAAGTCCATGGCCGAAGAAAAAGGCCCACCCGATTACAGCCCGCCAAAAGGCGGCTTCCAGTGGGGTCAGGCCCTGAGCAAATGCGACTTTTGCCACCGGACCTATACAGGCCCAGAGAATCGCGGCAATAAGAATATAAATAAATCCCCTGATATGATCCATGGCTCTTCAGCGCTTATCCCCATAGACCGGTAGTTTCTCCCCAGGGGAGATTGAGGATTCATTTATCATATTCTTGTTGTCGTGATTCAAGCCGGTTGCTCTCAGGTTAGTGAGTGCTTATCTCACAAAATATGTTGACAGTGCAGCATGCAACATCAAAAAAACAGAAAAGTATTTACCGATTTCAAGGAAAATAAATGAACCTGTCAGGTATTATTGGTGAAAGCCATGTTATGAAAAATGTTTTCCGGGTTCTGGCCAAGGTGAAGTCTACCGATACAACAGTATTGATGACCGGAGAGCCAGGTACAGGCAAAGAACTGCTTGCCAGGGCATTGCATAAAAACAGTCCCAGGGCAAGCCATCCATTCGTGTCCATTAAATGCGGGGCTATTTCCAGTGAGCTGCTGGAATGGGAGCTTTTCGGACATGTAGGGAGAGGGTCTGCCATGGAAAGCAGATCTTTGCCTGGCAGGCTTGAACAGGCCAACGGCGGTACTGTTTTTTTGGACGAAATCGACACGATAGACCTGAGCTTGCAGGTCAAGATACTCAGACTTATACAGGAGAAGTATTTTGAAAAGGTAGGCGGTTTCACGTCGCAGCAGATAAATGTCAGGATAATCGCAGCTACGCAGAGTGATTTGGAAAAAGAAGTGGAAAAAGGGAGTTTCCGGGAGGACCTGTACTACCGGTTGAATGTAGTTCCTGTGGAATTGCCGCCGCTAAGAGCCAGGAGAGAGGATATCATGCTACTGGCTGAATGCTTTCTTGAAAAATTCTGTGAAAAAAGCGGACGCAGCCCATTAAAGATTTCCAAAAGGGCCACAGCGCTGTTAACACATTATTATTGGCCCGGAAATGTTCGCGAGCTGGAGAACTTCATGGAGAGACTGGCCGTCCATTGTGAGGGGCTGCAGGTTTTGCCGGAAGATCTTCCGGATAAGATTCTGGCTGAAAACGTCACTGAGCCGATGAATAGACAGGTAATCCCCAGGGAGTTTGAATGGCCTTCACTTCAGGATATGAACAACATGCAAATGAATCTCAAGGATTTTCTGGAAGAAATTGAAAGAAACCTGTTGATGGAGGCATTTAATACTGCTGAAGGGGTTAAAAACCAGGCGGCAGAGATTCTAGGTATAAAAAGAACCACCCTCATAGAAAAACTTAAAAAGAAAAGTTTTTGATAATTAATGCGAATAAAGAACCTTTTGGGGGGAAATATGGACAGAAAACCAGTTGTTGCAGGGCAGTTTTATCCCGGCAACGGACCCGCATTGAGGGCTAACGTGGCTGAATATCTAAAGGGTGAGCCATCAGACGAAAGGACTCTTCTGGCCATGGTGCCACATGCCGGATATGTTTTTTCAGGTGGAGTGGCCGGGAAAACCATCGGCCATGCCAATCTGGCCAAAAGAATTATACTTATTGGGCCCAACCATACAGGCAGAGGACAAAAAATAGCCGTATGGAGCGATGGAAAATGGTTTGCTCCGGGTTTTGAAGCACCGGTTGATATTGAAGCGGCAGAAGCCATACTGCAATTTCCGGGGTTCTCGGCTGATTATGAAGCGCATCTTTATGAACATTCACTTGAAGTTGTTTTGCCTTTTCTGGGAGCGGCTCTGGATGATTTTTCCATTGTTCCGGTCTCCGTAGCCGAGCAGGATCTTGACAAGCTGCTTGAAGCCGGGAAGAACCTGGCTTTTGCCCTGAAGAAGATGAATAGTGATACGTCCGTGGTTGTAAGTACTGATATGAGTCATTACGTTTCACATGATCAGGCCAAAAAAATCGATCAGCTGGCCATAGATCAGATCCTGGCCATGGATCCGGCAGGTCTTTACTCAGTAGTCATGAACAATAAGATTTCCATGTGTGGGGTGCTGGCCATGGTTATGGGCCTGGCATGCGTCATGGAGCTTGGTGCGAAAAAGGCCGGTCTGGTTTCGTATTCCACCTCGGGAGACGTCAACAATGATTACTCCAAGGTCGTGGGTTATGCAGGAGTCTTGATCAGCTGAACAGCAAAGGGCATTTCAGCCTTGGTTCTAGAAGCAAAAACCTGAGGTCCGGGGCCTGGTACTTCCAGACCCCGGACCTTTGATTTCACATGAGCCGGGCAGAATTATTTCAGAAAACCTGCTGAAAAGGCAAATGTCATTCTGGTTGTTGCCGGCTTACAGCTGCAGTTTGTTTTTCCAGGCACTTACAGTATTTTTCAAAAGCATGGCAATGGTCATGGGGCCTACTCCTCCAGGCACAGGGGTTATGGCTCTGGCTTTTTCCTTTATGCCTTCATAGTCGCAATCCCCCACAAGACCGTCTTGAGTTCTGTTAATACCCACATCAACCACCACCGCGCCTTGTTTTACCATATCCGCATTAACAAACCCGGGTATCCCCACTGCGGCAAAGATAAAATCCGCCCTGCGGACATGACCTTTAATGTCTGATGTTCTGGAATGACATATGGTGACAGTTGCGTTTTGGGCCAGGAGCATCAGGGCAAGTGGTTTTCCCACTATATTGCTTCTCCCGATGACAATGCAGTCTTTGGCGGATACATCCAGATTATAATATTTCAAAAGGGCAATGATTCCCGCGGGTGTGCAGGAACGAAATCCGGGCAGCCCCAGAGTGAGTTTGCCCATGTTTTCAGGATGAAATCCGTCCACATCCTTTAAAGGGCTTATCAGTTCGAGACAGCGCTGAGAATCCAGGCTGCCGGGCAACGGAAGCTGGAGGAGAATTCCATCGACTTCTTCCAGAAGGTTCAGTTCCCTGATCAGTCTTTCCAGTTTATCCTGAGTGACATTACCAGGCAGTTTGTATTCACGGGATTCTATGCCTGCTTCACGACAGTTTTTGCCCTTGTTACGAACGTATATCGCAGAAGCAGGATCATCACCTACCAGGATTACCGCCAAGCCGGGAGGCCGCCCGGCAAGAGATTGAAGGCCCGCGATCTCTTGCTTCAGTCCGGATCTTATTGCTGAGGCAGCTGCCTTTCCATCCAGAATCTCCATGTCTATTCTTCACCAAACCACTGCATGGACATGGCAGGCCCAAAATAAATGGCCTGATCCTCAAGCTCTTCTTCTATGCGCAAAAGCTGGTTGTATTTTGCCAGGCGATCGCTGCGGCACAAAGACCCGGTTTTAATCTGTCCGGCATTAACAGCTACGGCCAGATCAGCAATAAATGAGTCTTCTGTTTCACCTGAACGGTGGGATATGATCGTGGAGTACGCTGCTGACTTGGCCATTTCAATGGTGTCCAGGGTTTCGGTCAGGGTGACTATCTGGTTCAGTTTGATGAGTATGGAATTGGCGACTCCGGTGGAAATTCCCTCGGCCAGGATTCCTGGATTGGTCACAAAGATGTCATCGCCGACAATCTGCAGGCTTTCATCAGCCAGGGATGTAAATTTACGCCATCCTTCCCAGTCACCTTCCGCGAGACCGTCCTCCACGGAAATGAGGGGGAATCTGGAAGCCAGGTCCTGATAATACGCAATAATGTCATCAACGCTAAGCACAAGGTTTTCACCGCTGAAGTGGTATTTACCGTCCTTATAGAATTCAGAGGCAGCAGCATCAATGGCCAGGGCGATTTCAGATCCAGGCTGGTATCCCGCTTCCTCTATGGCTTTAATGATATACTCAATGGCCTGCCTGTGGCTTTTGAGATTAGGAGCAAAGCCTCCTTCATCCCCGACAGTGGTGGAAAGCCCGTCTTTGGTCAGAATGGTTTTAAGGACGTGGAATGTTTCAGCTCCCATGCGCAAGGCATCAGCAAAGGTACTGGCGCCCAGAGGCATAATCATGAATTCCTGAATATCAAGGTTGTTGGAGGCGTGAGCCCCTCCATTGATGATATTCATCATGGGCACAGGCAGAATCTTGGCATTTACGCCTCCAATATACTGATAAAGTGGAAGACCGGAATATTTTGATGCCGCCCTGGCCACAGCCAACGACACGCCCAGCATGGCATTGGCTCCAAGCTTTGATTTGTTGTCGGTTCCGTCCAGGTCGATCATGAATTCATCAATTTCAACCTGGCGCAGGGCGTCCATGCCGATAACTTCATTGGCAATATCCTCAAGAACATTTTTTACAGCCTTGGTCACTCCTTTTCCGCCGTAATCCTTTTCACCATCACGCAGCTCCAGGGCCTCCCTTGTTCCCGTGGATGCTCCTGAGGGTACAGACGCCCGGCCACTCAAACCCGATTCAAGAATAACCTCCACTTCTATGGTTGGATTTCCTCTGGAATCAAGTATTTGTCTTGCCATGATATCCGAAATTATGCTCATTACCTTCTCCTGTTGTTAAAGAATTATTTGATCTGATTTTATCAACTTGTTGTCCACGGATAATATTTTCAGGCCATGCAGCAGCAAGGCAGGCTGAACCTCGTTCATGGAAGGACATAGAGGCTTGAGTTTATCGGCTGTTCCGCCGGTTCCCACCACTACGACGTCACCGGATAATTTTTGTTTGAGTCTTTTTACCAGTCCTTCAACCATGTCCGCGAAACCAAAGAGTGTGCCCTGGCTGAGACTTTGAGCGGTGCTGCGCCCGATTTCCAGCTCAATGTCAGCGTATTCAAGGGAAAACTGCGGCAATTTAGCTGTCTGGGTGCTAAGGGCCTTTATTGACGAATTGATTCCCGGACAAATCAGCCCACCAAGATAATCATTATCTGTTATGCAGTCAAAAGTAGTAGCTGTGCCGAAGTCTATAACGATAATGCTCCGGGCAGAGTAAATCCTCCGGCCGGCAAAGGCTGTTACAAGCCGGTCAGAGCCCACTTCCGCGGGGCGATGATATTTGTTGTTGACGGGTACATCAAAATCACCCGGCACAAAAATACTGGGACACCCGCAGAATCTTTGGGAAGCACGTCCCAGAATACCATCCAGAAAAGGGACAACGGAAGAGATGACCCAGGCTTCAACCTCATTCAAAGAGATATTTTCAAGGCGCAGATAATTATAAATCTTGAACCCCAGAGAGTCAGAGGTTTCACTGATGTCCGTAGGAAGAGTGATTACGGATTTAAGCCCCTTCTCACAGGCAAGGCTTAGTTTAATATTTGTATTGCCAGCGTCCAGTAAGAGTATCCATGACATAGGTGTACCAGGTAGAACCGGTTGGAATTTTTTGCATGATTGCTGCCTCGTTTATAAAGGGGCACTAAAAATATAGTCTTGTCCGGCTTTAGTCAAACCTTATTTTCTAACCATCTACGCGGACAACTTCGAGCCAGTGAGCTACAATGGCATTGTCCGGTTTGGTGGCGTCAAGCTGAAGGATGCATCCATTGCAGTCTGAAAGGACCAAAATGTTGTTGCCGGGCGCACTTTGCCAGAAATCTTCAGCTATCACTGAGCTTAGTGCAGGGTTTTGTATGGCAAAAGATCCGCCCATTCCGCAGCATTTTTTATTGAGTATGGTTAGTTCATGACCAAGATTTCTCGTGATGGCCTGAAAAATATTTCCTGAGTCGGGTAATCCGTGACAAGGTTCGTGCCAGACAATGCTCCTGCTTTCCAGAAGATTCTCCGGTGTAAATTCAAGTTCTGAAAGTTCCTCGATTAATGTCCGTATACTCTGGCTGAATGGCTCACATGAGCCCCGGTCATCAAAACCGCTAAAGGAATTTTTTAGTCCATCCACACATGTGGCGCAAAACACAAAAACAAGTGGCCTGTCCATAGCCTCCCATAATTCAAGGTTTTTTTCGATTTCCTTTTTTTCCTGCGCAAACAGTCCTGCTGAACCAAGGGGATAACCACAACACTGCCAGTCCGGGGTTGGAAGTGCTTCATACCCCAGTCTGTTTAACAACTGGAGAGCCTTTTTTTCAAGTTTCGGACGAAAAAGTTTGCTCACGCACCCTGGAAAAATCACTGCCTTTTTTTCTTTAGTCTGTTCAACCTGCCCAACCTTCAACAAGGCGGTGACAGGAGGCTTGTCCAGCAAAGAGTGTTTTAAAACGGGAATTGATCCCGGAATAAAAGCCCTGGCTCCTTTAATCACCGGCAAAAGCCCTGTCCGGGACTTGATTATCCTTGACCATATCCATGATTTCCAGTCAGGATGGATTGATTTGAGCCTGGCAATTTCCAGAGGGAGATTAATTTTCTGCGGGCATATCTTCAGACATCTTTTGCAGCCGGCGCAAAGTTCTGCCAGTTCGATGGTACTTTTTACCCCAAAGTTAAACTCATGATAGTGAGCAAGTAGAAAGCCTTTGCCTCTCGGACTTAAGTCCTCTCTGTCAGTTGCCCTGAATATGGGACAGACTTCCAGACAAAGTCCGCAAAGGAGGCATTCTTTTGAAGTGTTGTTTCCATGCATAATTTTATTTTACATAAGAGGTTCGCGGAAAGATAGTCCTGTAGGTTTACCTGGAAGAATTAAAAATGTAACCCTTTCATCGGATGGAAACCAGGTAAGCCATCAATATTCGCTTAAGGCTGATCCGGGCCATTGACCGGCAGACCATCATCATTTATCTAAACCAGATTAACGATTCATAAATCCTGAATTTCAGATGTAAAATTAAACTGGAGATTTTATGGAAAATGATAAACCAGTGATAATATCACCTTCTCTTTTGTCTTCCGATTTCACCAGACTTGGACAGGAACTGGCCGACCTGGAAAAGGCGGGACTTTCCTGGGTGCATTGGGATGTTATGGACGGTGCTTTTGTACCTAATATTACCTTCGGCCCTCCGGTCATTGCGGCCTGCAGGGAAAAGAGCGACCTTTTTTTTGACGTTCATCTGATGATTGAGAATCCTGACCGCTATCTTGATGAATTTACAAAGGCCGGAGCGGATCTTTTGTGCGTACATGCGGAGGCTTGCCCTCATCTGGAGCGGACTGTTTCCGAGATTGCCCGGCTAGGGGTAAAACCGGCGGTTGCTGTTAATCCCCATACTTCCCTGAGCGTGCTGGAATTTATTCTGCCACAGCTTTACATGGTTCTGGTTATGAGCGTTAATCCCGGCTTCGGAGGACAGAAGTTTATTCCGTTCAGTATGGAAAAGATATCCAGGCTAAAGGATATGATTGAAAAAGCCGGGGCGAAAACCATTATTCAGGTGGATGGGGGGGTGACACCTGACAATACTTATGAATTGGTGAAAAGGGGAGCCGGGGTTCTGGTTTCCGGTTCAGCCTTTTTTGGTTATCCGCCGTATAAAGAGAGGCTGGAAATTTTTGAAAGTGCGGCGGTGCAAGAAGCCGGAAATCAGTAGTCAGAGATCTGCACCTTAGCAGATAAAGGGATTATCATCTGCGTAGATCTGCAAGTCTGCGTTAAATTCTTCTGGCTTCATTCTTTAAGCATCAAGGCAAAGATAAAGAGTTTTTAGCCGCTGATGGCGCTGATCTACGCTGATAAGAGAGATATTAATTCTGGTTCCTGGACACTAGTGAGTGGATTTGAACAAAATCCACGGCTAACGTCGAAGAGCCGTTTATTTCATAAGTTTTTTTGATAGATTATCTTGTCGTCGCCGGGTGCGTAGAAGTCCTCCAGTTTGCAAGTCTCTGTAAACCCAAGATCCCGATAAAATTGTCTTGCCGGCATGTAGTCTTTTCTGCCTGAAGTTTCAGCGTATATTTTTTCCCCGTTCTGTTTTTTCACCTTTATTTCAGTTTCCAGATAAAGCAGCCTGCCCAGCCCCATTCCCTGAAAATCCCTGTGCACGGCAATCCAGTACAAATCATAACTGTGAAGCGTGCAGGGGATGGGGCCAAAACAGGTAAAACCGGCCATTTGCCCAGATTCAACCCTGGCCAGCAGGAAAAAATAGCCTGATGCGAGACTCCCTTTTTCCAGGTTTTCCCTGACAAGATCCATGGCCACCTCTATTTCCCGGTTGTTGAAGGAGCTGGTTGAAATCAGGATGTTCCTGATCTTTTCCGGAGTTGATGGATCCGTATGTTCATCAAAAATGAAAAAACTCAAAATTATTGCCTCCCCAGTCCTGTCTGGACAATGGCGTTGACGACTTGAACCGGACTCATTCCTGCTCTCCCGGCTGCGGCCATAAAGCCCGCGTCCGGGGATAAACACGGATTGGTGTTTACTTCCAGGACAAATGGAATGCTTTCATGGTCTATTCTGAAATCCACCCTGGCGTATCCGGACAGCTCAAATACATCCCAGCATTTCAGAGCGATATCTTCAATCTGATCAATAAGTGTTTTATCAGCTGTATCAGTGATAAACCTTCTCCTGGCTGCTCTGACTGAAATTGATTCATCCTCCCATTTGGCCTGGTAATCTACAATTTTCGGCACCTCTTCAGAATAGTTCTCAAAGATGATTTCCGCCACGGGCAGGACTTTTGCTCCATACCGGGTTCCCAGCATGGAAACATTCAATTCCCTCCCAGGAATAAATTTTTCCACAAACCAGGTTCCACCGTATTTCTTCCTTAATCGGTTGATTCGCTGCTCAATTTTATCTGCTGAAAATTCTTTGATAACGCTTGTCCTTCCAAGGCCAAGTGAACCGTGCTCCCAGACGGATTTTATAATCCAGCAGCCTTTGATGGCCTTATTCTGGAAAGAATCAGAAAGCGTCAGCCACTGGGGCGTCAAAATATTATGGGCCAGCATCATTTTCTTGGCCAGAAGCTTTGAAGACGCCATGACCATGGCAGTGTGCCCGTTGCCTGTATAGGCGATATCCAAGTCTTCAAGCACGGCCAGCGGGTAATAAATAAAAGCGCCCTTGCCCTGAATTTCCTCAACCAGATTGAAAACCAAATCAGGTTGCAGCATGCCAAGCTGCCTGCTCAGGCTTTCCATGTCCAGGGTCGCGGAAATAATGCTTACCTCAAACCCGAGATCGACAAGAATGTCCACTACCATCCTTACCTGTATCAGATTGTCTGCCTGGTCTGCCCTGGCTTTTGCAGCAAAGGATGAGGTTAAAACTACCACCTTCATATTTGCCATTGTCTCTCGCGTGTTCATTAATGTGCCAATTCAAAGGATCTTGATTTTATTTTTTCAGGAATTTCAAGCGAATACCTGGTCATGGCTGATTCGATTATCCGGCTGATCAACTTTTCAAAACCCCATCCGGCCAGTCCACACAAGATAGGCAGGTCAGAATGAATTGGATTCAGCCCGGCCAGGGGATTAATCTCAATAAAAGTCATCCTTCCATGTCGATCCTGCCTCAGATCCACTCTGCCGCCGTCGAGACATCCAAGGCCCTTCCAAATCTTCAGGGCGAGTTCCATGGCCTGAAGTTTTAGTTCCCCGTGCACCAGCTCGTAGTGTACTTTTTGTTCATAATTTTCCTTTATTGAATAAGAATAAATATTTTCATGGTTGATAATAACTTCCATAACGCCTATGCCCGAAGCTTTTTCTCCTGACCCGACGATGCCTACGGTTACTTCCTTTCCTGGAAGGAATTCCTCAACAAGCAAGGGCTGGTTGAACCGGTCAAGCAGTTCGGCGCAAAGATATTCAAGCTCTCTTTGATTGGTTACAACTGATTGTTGAGTAATACCCTTGCCCGTTCCTTCGGATACCGGCTTAACAAAAGCAGGGAACTGCAAAGGAATTTTTTTCAGATCCATTAAAGATTCAACCACATGAAACCATCCTGTGGGAAGGCCAAGATCTCTGATCATACTTTTGCAAAATCCCTTGTGCAGGGAAACAGCCATGACCGCGGGATCTGAAAACACATAGGGTATCCGGTGATAATCCAGAAGACAGGGGACCAGTGATTCACGGCCCGAGCCGTAGATTCCTTCACAGATATTAAACACCATGTCCCACCGCCGGCCTCCGGCCAGAGCCCGGACAAGATTACCGGCATGGCCTATTCTTTCCACCTCATAGCCCAGGAAATCAAGCACGTTTCCAATGGCATCAATAGTTTCAGGCTTGTCAAGCTCTTCAGTCTGTTCCATGGAAAAACCAGCATTAAGGTACTCTTGACGAAGATCAAAAGTCAGTCCGATTTTCATTGTTCTCCTCCGGATAGATCATAGGAAGTGATCATGTTTAAGCCTGAAATTCCAGCAGGATCAGGAGCTTCGGGATATACAAAAAGCTTGTTCTCAAAGTTTTTAAAAACCTGACCCTGAATGGTTTGCCCCTGATAATAATCAGGCAGCACAGGGGTCTTGCCTCCGCCACCGGGCAGATCAATGACGTACTGGGGGACCGCGTAGCCTGAAGTGTGGCCTCTTAGTCCCTGGATGACCTCCAGGCCTTTTTCCATTGTGGTTCTGAAGTGACCTGAGCCAGGAACAGGATCGCATTGATACAGGTAATAGGGGCGCACTCTGGCCTGAAGCAGCCTGTGGTTGAGGTTTTTCATGATCTCCTGGTCATCGTTTATGCCTTTTAAAAGCACGGTCTGACTGCCCATGGGAATGCCGGCATCAGCAAGACTTACGCAGGCTTTCACAGATTCAACTGTAAGTTCATCCGGATGCGTAAAATGCAGGCTCATGAAAACAGGATGATATTTTTTCAGCATGGCGCACAGCTTCCTGTTTATCCTCTGAGGCAATACAGCCGGTACTTTGGAGCCGATCCTTATTATTTCAACATGTTTGATCGCCCTTAATCCTTTGATTATGTATTCCAGCTGCTCATCACTCATGGTCAGAGGATCTCCGCCGGATATGAGTACATCTCTCACCCGGTTGTCATTTTTAATATATTCCATGCCTGAATTCCACCTATCAATACCATAAGCCCCTCTTTGTCCCACTATTCTTGATCTGGTGCAGTAGCGGCAATAGGTGGAACAAAAACCGGTAGCCAGAAACAATACCCGGTCGGGATATCTGTGAACAATTCCCGGCACCGGGCTGTCCTGATCCTCGTGGAGAGGGTCTTCCTTTTCGCCCGGGCCTTTGACAAGTTCATATTCAGTGGGGATCACGCATTTTCGAACAGGGTCTTTATAATCAGTCTCATGCACCAGGCTCATGTAGTAAGGAGTGATGGAAAGAGGCAAGATATTTTCCATGGACATGACTGCTTTTTCCCGCGAGGAAAGAGTCAGATAGCTTTCCAGATCTTTTGCCCTGCAGATTCTGTTTTTAAGTTGCCATCTCCAGTCATTCCAGCTTTTGTCAGACACCCCGGGATAATGTTTGTGCCTGAAACAGGAAGTGATGAAATCGGATTGTGTTTTTTCTTTGGCTGGAAAGTAAGTTTCGGGGCTGTAAAAGTTATGAAATTGTTTTTTTCCGGAAGGCCTGTTCAGTGATGGACTCCAGGAAGAGGGAGGTTCAGGCTCAACTTCAGCCAGTTCTTGTTGTTTCATGTCATATTCCTTAAGGTTCGGGTTGTCTGTTGAAATTTCATCAAGTAACTCATTTGTCTTATAACAAATTTAATGCCAGGATAAAATGAATACAATTCAATGTATTATGAAATGAAGTTCTCTGAAAATCAGAACTGTTGGTTCCGGTATATTGATGTGATGAAAGCCGGGAGGGCAAAAGATGAATACTGATCAGGAGAAGTTGTTGTTATCAGAAGTAGAAAAGAAGAACAAAAAGTTCGAGTCGGAAGAAGTCCGGAACTGACGGTTCCGGTTTGCCTGGGAGTCTGAAATTGATGGGTCTGATTTCAGCGGGTTTTGAATTCTTTTTTGTCCAGGCCATGTTTACTCATGAGTTTGTTAAGCTGTCTTTCGCCGATCCCGGCCTGAAGAGCTGAATTCTTAATTCTCCCTTTGTTTTTTATGAGCAGTTGCTGGAGGTATTGTTTTTCAATGGCTTCAATGTGAATTTTTCTGACCTGGGACAGGGGTGAATCAATATCAATCTGTTCTGTTCCAGCTCCGGGCTGATTGATGAAAAGCTGGGGAGGAAAGCTCATGGGAGTGAGTACTTCCGAGTTTTCCAGAATAAGAGCCCTCTCCAGAAGGTTTTCCAGCTCCCTCACATTACCCGGCCAGGAGTAGCTTTCAAAAGCCTCAATTACTTCTTTGGTTATTCCTTCAACCTTACCAGGCAAGCCTTGCTTAAGCCTGTTCAGGATGTTTAAAGCCATGAGTGGAATATCCTCGATTCTCTCTCTTAATGGGGGTATTTCAATGGGGAAAACATTCAGCCTGTACATGAGATCCTGGCGAAACAGATTCTGTGCGCACAAAGTTCGAAGATCCGCATTGGTGGCGGCGATGATTCTCACTGCAACATGAATGTCTTTTGTACCTCCGACCCGTTGAAATGTTCTGTCCTGCATAAAATACAAAAGTTTAACCTGAGCTGCCCGGGTTAAGGTTCCTACTTCATCCAGAAGGATGGTCCCTTCATGAGCCAGTTCGAAACGACCGGTTTTACGTGATATGGCTCCGGTAAAAGCACCTTTTTCATGACCGAAGAGTTCACTTTCAATGAGATTCTCCGGGATGGCCCCGCAGTTTATGGCTATAAAAGGTTTATCACGTCTGTTGGAATTGAGGTGGATATATCTGGCAAGAGTGCTCTTCCCTACGCCTGTTTCTCCTGTTAAAAGCACTGTGGTCTGGGTAGAAGCAACCAGGTTCAATTTTTGGAACACTTCCCGCATTACAGCGGATTTAGTTTGAATAAGCACAATTTTTTTTCATGTTTTATTGGTTAGTATTGTTTCAGCAGGTTTTTGAAATCAACAAGTTGATTTGATCGTGAAAAGCTTATAATAAGTCTGGCTGCTGAATGCAAAAATAACAACATTATGATATCTTAACAAGTTGATTTGGCAACATGGTCAGCTGATGCCAGGAAACAATGTTGAAAATATGTACCTATTTTCCGGTATTGCCTGATAAGGTAAGCCAAAATCCTGAATTGGCTGTTTTGATCGCACCGAACCCCCTGGTTCAAATCACCCCACACTTCTTAAGACCCAAATCCATGAGATGGATTGATCAGCGAAGCAGGGATTTTGCGGGGAAACTAAACACGGAGCAGATTAATCATTAACATTGCACCTGTCCATTATAGAGGGTCTCAAGAATGTTCAGAATACGAAGAATTTACGACGATATTCTGACCCAGGATAAAGAAGTACTGGTCCAGGTCCGGGAGATCCTTAAGGAACAGTTTCCCCTCATCACAGAGAAAGATGCCGGCCTGCTTCCGTCCCAGTTGAAGAATCCCCTTAAGCATCATTTCAGAAGCATACTCTTTGCCGGAGAGGATCAGAACGGAAACCTCCGGGGCTTTGCCGTACTCATGCATGCAACTGATCATAATTTTGGCTACCTTGATTATATTTCAACCGCAGGCAGCAGAACCGGAGCAGGCGTTGGAGGAGCTCTTTATCAGCGCGTCAGGGATGAGTCCCTTGCCCTGAACCTGGAAGGAATTTTTTTTGAGTGTCTTGCTGATGATGAAAAGGTCTGCAGGCAAAAGGAAATTATTTCACAAAACCGTTCCAGACTCAAATTTTATGAACGTTTCGGAGCCCGACCCATAATCCGAACCGCTTATGAAACTCCATTAAGTCCGGATGATGACTGTCCTCCATATCTTGTTCTGGATCCTCTGGATCGTGAGCCGAACCTTAGCAGGGACAAGTCCAGAGTTTTTGTCAGGGCTATTCTTGAACGCAGGTACAAGCATAAATGTCCGCCCGGATATATAGATATGGTTGTAGAATCATTTCAGGACGATCCGGTTAGACTCAGAGACTTCAGATATATCAGAAAGAGACCGGAAAATTTCCGGGTCAGGCACATAAACGTGGATAGGATTATTGCCCTTTGCGTCAATGACAGACACGATATACATCATGTGCATGAGCGGGGTTATGTACAGGCTCCGGTAAGAATTCCCGCCATTCTGGGTGAACTGGATAAAACCGGCTTCTTTGAAAGGGTAAAGGTGGTCCGGCAATCAAAAAAGCATATTCTGGCGGTTCATGACAAAAAACTGGTTGATTACCTGAAAAATGTATGCGCCGGTCTAAAACCGGGTAAATCAGTCTATCCGTATGTCTTTCCCGTGCGTAACACTGCCCGGCCCCCCAGGGAGCTTCCTGTCAGGGCCGGATACTTTTGCATTGACACCTTTACTCCAATAAACAGCAATGCTTATCTGGCAGCCAGAAGAGCAGTGGACGCCACCCTGACCGCAGCGCAGTGTCTATTAAAAGGCCATCGTCTTGCTTATGCCCTGGTCAGGCCGCCGGGCCATCATGCCGAACGCAGGGTTTTCGGGGGCTTCTGCTATTTCAATTCCACGGCCATTGCCGCCAACTACCTGAGCAGTCTGGGGAAAGTGGCGGTCATCGATGTGGACTATCATCACGGAAACGGCACTCAGGACATCTTTTATGAACGAGATGACGTGCTCACCATATCTCTGCATGGCCATCCGCGTTTTTCTTATCCATACTTCAGCGGGTATGCCCAGGAAAAAGGGGTCGGATCAGGCGTGGGTTTTAATATAAATTACCCTCTGCCCCAGGAACTTGACGGCCGGGCATACCGGATTGTCCTTGAAAAAGCTGTGCAACGAATCAGAAAATTCAAGCCTGGTTTTCTGGTGATAGCACTGGGTCTGGATCCGGCCAAAGGCGACCCTACCGGAACATGGTCTTTAAAAGCTAAGGATTTTGAAGAGAACGCAGTAATGCTTGCATCCCTTGCCCTGCCCACACTGGTGGTTCAGGAAGGTGGGTACAGGGTTCGTTCACTTGGTCTTAATGCCAGACATTTCTTTGAAGGACTGGTCAAGGGTGTCTGATGATTCGGTCAAAGCCAAGGCACAGTTCTCCCTTGGCAAAGTATAAATCTGACACCCAGGAAAACGGCTTATCATGGCTTGAACCTGATTCTGCCCATGGATCGTCACATATATTTTGATGTTGGGTTGGTATTTTTGTCAGGCCTATTCAAGATAAGTATACGTTCATGAATTTCAGGTTCGGGGTGAAGCCGGTCCGGCTTTTTCCAGTGCCTGGCCTGTTATCTGTTTCGGAGATAAAGGTTTGGTTCGGACAATACCCCTGAGAAGCCTGCCAAGGATGTCCGAACCGGTAATAACCTGTCTTTCTTCACTCCAGCAGAGAATAATATCCTCATCAACCACATCGTCTCCGGAATGTTTTGGATTGACCTTGAATCTGGGGATGACTTCCCCGAGCTTTTTAAGGCAGTCCCGGATGATTATGGGCCTGTGGCAATGGGAATAGGGATTAAAGGATTCAGGACTGAAGAGGGCGTCCCGGATGAATTTGTCAGAGTTCAAGGCAATTCTTGGCTGATCTTCCTGATCTACAATGATGATCCATTTTTTACCTGAACGGTGCAAAATTTGCAGAAACCTATCATCTCCCGAAGGGGTAATATTGGGAAATACCGGCCTGTTATCTTCAAATTCGAGCCTGATAATGCTCTGGGGGTCTATTGCCTCGCCCTCGGCCGCAACAGGCAAATCATCCAAAGCCAGAAAATTCAGGCTGCCGGTACCTTCGACCTTGTCGATTTCGCTTTTGGTGGACTCCATGTGCATTTTAATCAGTTCGCGCAGGTCGTGCTCCTTGTAGTAAGTTATGGCCTCAGGACCCAGCCATCGATCCAGAACTATGGCTGTAGGTTTGGCTATGGGATAAAGGATGATCTGATAAAGCCTGATGACCGGAAAAAGAAGTGCTCCCATTTTAAGGGCGTTACGGGAGAAATAGGCCTGGGGCATAATCTCACCGAATACGGTTATGATCACTGTGGAAAAGAAAAAAGCCACAACCCCGGTCAATACAGACCCGGACAAAAGGGCCAGAAGCACGTTAACGCCCACATTTGCCCAGAGAATGGTTACCAGGAGAAAGTTGGAATCTTTTCTCAGATTGAGGATTTTTAAAGCATGGAGATTATTTTTGGAGGCTTCCATCTCCAGCTGGAGCTTGTTGATGGTGAAATAGGCCAGATTGAGCCCGGAAAGCATGGCGGACTGTGTTATGCAAATGGCTATGCCTATCCAGATGAAAGTGGTCATGGTGTTTTGTCCTTTATTGAGATTGTATGGATAATTATTTGATTTTTTTAAGATAAATTCATTAAAGATGTCCAGAGTTATATTTATAAATTTTTGTAAATGTGTTGTTGTTGTGCTCTCGGAATGATTTTTGGTACGGCTTCCTCAGCCCCTCCTGAACTTACTTTAATATTATGAGGCAAAAGTCTGATTGTGAAGACTACCTGTTGTATCCCCTTTCCGGGAAACAGACGGAGTTGCCCTATGTTCAAAGATGAATTATGTTGACCGGTCAGTCAGGATAATTTAATTGCCTGATATCTTAACGGGCTGCAAAACTTAGTTATTTATTTTAGGAGGGAACTAATGCAAATAAAAGATTTTATATTGTTCAGTGGAGGTGCAGGAGGGGCCGAGGCATGTTTTGGCGAACTGGCGGAAAAGTATGGCCTGGATGAAGTCAACTACAGTTTTGAAGGGCATGCCATCGAAAGAACCAGGGGGATCAGATACCTGACCAGTGAAGAGCTTGCCAGAAAAGATGTAAGTATTTCTTATGTTTCCAAGCTGATGAACAGGAATTATTCCAGAGCCCCGATATTTCGCAAGGTTTTACAAACCATTTGCTGGCAGGTTTCCAGCGGAATGGAAATTTTTGTGGTCGGCGAGATCCTTGAAGACAATACCGTTAAAGGAGGAACCGGCTGGGGTGCTGAGTACGCCAAAATCTGCAATAAGCCGCTCTTTGTCTTTGACCAGATTCGTAATGAATGGTTCATGTGGGAAGAGGGATCATGGCAAAAAGTGCAGGCACCGGTTATTACAAAGCAGCATTTTACCGGAACCGGGACCCGATTTCTTGAAGCCGAGGGGAGACGAGCCCTGGAAGAGTTGTTTCAAAGATCCTTTAATCCTTAAATCACCCTGGACAGAGCAGGAAAATTTAAGTTTTTGCAGTCCAGCCTGGTAAAGTTTTAACGGATTGTCAGCTGAAGCCTTTATGCCTTGGAGATTTTAATGAGCAGGGATAATCAGAATTTGTCCACAAATGAAACAATAGAAAAAAAGAAAAGTATCCTTTTGAAAATTTTCGGACCGTGGACATTTTTCATCCTTTTAGTGGCTTTGGCTGCATTCCTTTACCTCAGTTCCGTTGAGGAAGACGTGGATGATGCGCCCAGAGAAAGGCCGCCGGTGGCCGTGGAGATCGCTCCCGTGGCGGAGATGACCCTTGCGGAGACAGTCAGGGGCGTGGGCACTTTGATGGCGATCCAGAATGTTGAAATAAGACCGGAGGTAGGTGGAAGGATAAAAGATGTCCATTTTCAGGAAGGGAGATTTGTAAGCCGGAATAAACTGCTTTTTGAAATTGAGGAGGAAAAACATGTCCAGCGTCTCAGGTCCAGCGAGGCTGCCCTGGAGCAGGCAAGATCCAGGCTTGAAAATTTGAGACGCAATTACGAACGGATGGAAGATTTATATGGACAGGATTTAATATCGGAAGATGAGTTTGATCGGGTCAGGACAGAGATGGATTCTGCTTCATCAGAGGTGAGAAGACTTACAGCCCAGATGGATCTGGCCAGGGAAGATCTTGAAGATACCCAGATAATGGCGCCTTTTTCAGGCTTTATCTCCCGGCGACTGGTTGATCCCGGAGCGTTTGTTTCCCAGGGCCAGATGCTGGCTATCATGTATCAGGTTGATCCTCTGGAGATATCATTTATGATCCCGGAAAAGTATGCGGCCAGAGTTAAATACGGCCAGGAGGTCAGGGTTAAAGTCACTGCCTATCCCCAGGAAAGGTTTGAGGGTAGAGTCGGATTTATCAGCCCCTCGGTGGATGAATCAACCCGTAATTTTGAAGTCAAGGCTACTATAGACAATTCTGAAAACAGGTTGAAACCAGGATCTTTCGCATCAGCGGAGCTAGTCCTTGGCTACAGGGAAGCCTCAATGATCATACCCGAAAGATCCCTTGTAGCCGTAAGGGAAGGTTATTTAGTTTTCATTCTAGATAGAGAAACTGAACAGGTGAAAAGCAGGTCTGTACATACAGGCGCCCGCAGGCCCGGGATTGTGGAAATTCTTGAAGGGTTATCTCCTGGTGAATTGGTAGTTGTATCGGGACATATGAATCTGGATGACGGGATGAGAATAAGGGTGGTTGATGAGGCCGGTCCTGACTGGGCGGAACAGGAAGAAACAAGTCGTCATTCGTTTATATTTCGGAACCCTGGCAAAATTGCCCATAATCAGCCCAGAGGATTTTTAAATTGATCTGGAACCTTTGTATTCGCCGGCCGGTCCTGACTATTGTCATTTTTCTGGTATTCGGGATTTTCGGAGCATACGGTTATTTGCAAATGCCGGTTCAGGAGAATCCCGATGTTGAGTTTCCGGTGGTCAGCGTTTCAGTGATTCTGCCCGGGGCTGCACCGGAGATAATCGAGCAGGAGATAATTGACCCTCTGGAAGCAGAGATAAATGCAATAGAAGGATTGAAAGACCTGACTTCTTCGGCCCGTGAAGGAATGGGGCAGGTTGTAGCCGAGTTTGAGTTGTGGCGTAGCCAGGACCTGGCCGCTCAGGATGTCCGTGATGCTGTTGAGCGGGCCAGGCGAATGCTGCCCGGGGACGCAGAATCCCCGATTGTGCGTAAACTTGATATTGACGCCCAGGCCATCATGTGGATCGCCCTGGTAGGAGATGAAAGATGGGATGATGTGCGTCTCACTGAGTATGCCGAGAATACTCTGAAGCCCCAGCTTGAAACTTTGCGCGGTGTGGGCCAGGTCATGGTGGGCGGGGGCAGGAATTACGCAGTCCGCATCAGGCTTGATCCCGAGCGTCTGGCTGCTTACGATCTGGTCGTGCAGGATGTGGTCGAGGTCATCCAAAGGGAGAATGTTGATATTCCTTCAGGCCGGATAGAAGGCGTTTCCAGGGAATTTCTCATCCGGACCAGGGGACAGTTTTCCGAGGCAGCTCCTTTTAATGACCTGATTATCGCCCATCGTCAGGGTTCTCCTGTCAGACTCTCGGACATTGGTGAAGCTGTGGACGGAGTGGAGACCGACCGCCAGATAGCCCGTTTTTCCGGTGAACAGTCTGTGGGGCTCGGAGTTGTCAAACAGACAGGGGCCAATACGGTTGAACTGGCTGATTTTGTCAGATCCAGAGTCGAGCAGTTGTCCGGGGGCTTTCCTCCGGGCCTTGAATATCATCTGGCCATGGATGCCTCCACTTATATCAAGGAAAACATCAGGGACCTGCAGACAACGATTCTTGTGGCCGCGTTCCTGGTCATCTTTGTGGTCCTGGCCTTCCTTCGAAGCGGAAGGGGAACAATTGTTGTCGCCTTAACCATTCCCACCTCGCTTTTAATAGGTCTGGCGTTTATCAATATTATGGGCTTCAGCATAAATGTTTTGACCATGCTTGGGCTTATTCTGGTTATTGGCATAGTGGTTGATGACGCCATTGTTGTCCTGGAACGCAGCTTCTACCACATGGAAAACGGTGCCGACGCCCTGCCTGCAGCCAGGGTAGGGACCACCGAGGTGGCTTTCCCGGCAGTGGCCAATTCTTTGTCCCTGGCAGCGGTCTTTATTCCGGTGGCCTTTACCGGAGGAATTGTGGGCCGGTTCTTTTTCGAATTCGGTCTAACGGTCGCGGTTACGGTTTTTGCCTCAACTTTTGTGGCCCTTACCCTGACTCCAATGCTATGCTCCAGGCTTCTGAAATATCAGCCGCGCAAGAGTTTCCTTTTTCAGCTTTCTGAACGTCACCTTAAGGGTCTGGAAAAATTTTATGTCTGGATTTTGCGCGGCGCTTTCAAAAGAAGGGGACTTGTAGTAGCAATTGCTCTTTTTGCTTTTGGCCTGGGCATCGCAGCTCTTTTGAGTATTCCCCAGGAATTTCAGGCTGAGGAAGACAGGTCCAGATTTATGCTGGTTTTTGAAACTCCCGAAGGAGCCACTATACGGGAGACAGATCAGTTTGCCCGCAAGATTGAGGCCGAGCTGGCCAAAAACCCGGATATCAGTCACCAGTTCCTGGCAGTGGGTATGGGGCCTGCAGGACCAGGCCAGCCTAATCGCGGTATATCCTTTGTCACCCTTACCCCGCGAGATGAGCGTGAACTGCATCAAAGCGAGGTCATGCAGCAATTCAGGAGGGTGCTGGGTTCAATTCCTGATGGCCGGGCCTTTGTGCTGGAGCTTACTCCGGGAGGGGTCGGCGGCTCTCCCATTGAAGTAGTCTTAAAAAACCCAGATATGACGGAGCTTGATGTATTACAGAACCAGGTAATGAGCTGGATGCTCCAGAGACCGGAATGGTTTGTGGGGGTAAGAACTAACCTTGAACTCAACAACCCCCAGATCGATGTTTCCATAGACCGTGAAAGGGCTGCTGAAATGGGTGTGTCAGTATCGGCCATATCCAATACGTTGCGATTTATCCTTGGGGAGATGGAAATATCCAAGATTGAACGGATGGCTGAAAGGTATGATGTATTAACTGATGTTCTGGGAAGGGGAGAAATGTCCCCTGATTTTTTACGAAGTATTCATGTACGCAACGCAAATGGCCAGCTTGTTTCCCTGGACAGCATGATAAGTTTTGAAGAGACAGTTGGACCCAGCGAAATCCACCGTTACAACAGAATGAGATCCGCAACCATCTCTTCTTCCACGCCGCCGGGAGTGGCCATGGGCGACGCTGTAAATATCCTGGAAGAATACCTTGCCACTCAACTTCCTGACCATGCTGATTATGAGTTGACTGGAATGTCCCAGGTGTTTGAGGAGTCATTTTATTATCTGACCATAACCATTATATTTTCTGTAATTTTTATTTATCTTGTCTTATCCGCCCAGTTTGAATCTTTTATTTATCCACTGACCATCATGACCTCTTTGCCCCTGGCCACCGTTGGTGCTTTCGGCTCACTCTGGCTGCTGGGAATGACTTTCAATGTTTACGCTTTCATTGGGCTGATAATGTTAATGGGGCTGGTTACCAAAAATTCTATCCTGCTTATTGATTATACCAACGTCCTGGTGGCCAGGGGGAGAAAACCCTTTGAAGCTGCTCAGGAAGCAGCCAGGGAGCGCTTCAGGCCCGTACTCATGACCGCTTTTTCCACTATCCTGGGAATGATGCCCCTTGCCCTCGGGTTCGGCACAGGAGGCGAAGCCAGAGCGCCCCTTGGTATATCCATTGTCGCCGGACTGTCTACTTCCACTGCCTTGACCCTGATAGTTATCCCGGTGGTATACACTCTATATGATCAGTTGCAGAATTTTATCCTGAGAGTCTTTAGGAGTCAGTAGTCGGAGACAATAAAGTATTCTTAATGTCGAACCGGACTTCTCAAGAAAATCCAGAAGACAAGGCGACAAATTTTCCTTTCGCGTCCCTTGGCCGACTGGAAATCAGGAACCTGAAACAGAATTAATGCACAGAACAGGGCAGCTAAGTATACTCAAACAATATTGCCGGGATTTTGCTACATGAAATTCATACACATCACCTTTAGATTTGAATATACGGATTTTATTGATTCTATCCTTGATAAACATGAGATCACCGATTATGTCCGGTATCCCATAGTTGAGGGAAGGGGGTCTGACGGAAAGCATTTCGGCACCCAGGTTTTTCCGGGCAACTACACAGTTGTTCAGGCCAGGCTCGACGATGACAAGATAAAGATTTTTTTTGAAGAACTGGAGGACTTCAGACAGCGAAAAAAAGCCCATGAACATTTAAGGGCCATGGTCATGGGGGTTGAAGACAGCCTGGGATTCTAATTTTTAAATTCTTGTCATTTCCAATAAAAAATAGACAGATATAATTGCAATTCCAACAATGAGGGATACATACGCCTTTTTAATCCGAAGGGCTGCTATTGCACTTACAGAGGCAATCATAATCAGGTAAGGCCATGCCAGAAAATCTTCGGCAGGCAGGTAGGGGTAAGTATTATCAAATAACAAAAAAAGACCATATATTCCAGCCACTCCCACCACAAGATAAATCAGCAGCAATTGGAAGATGGAAGTCTTGATGATGGATCCCGGCTTATAGTGAACAGGGTTTTTCCTGCTTTGCTGCAAAATGATGTTATAGTTTTTGTTCTGCGCGGTCCGTTGTACTTCCTCGAGCCACGAGGATAAAAAAGCAATGGGGATTGTGGCGATCATTACCGGAAAAATTTGGGATGCGAACTCCAGGCTGAAGATTTCAACAATAACCATGGTGGCCCAAACGCAGAATATGGCATTCGGTGGGATGAATGTTCCCGCCGGAATGATGTCTATCCAGAGCAGTTCGAAAAAAACAGCAATATACATGACCGGAAAGACTTCACCGGTCAAAATGGAAATAAAAAACCCGATCACTATCGGACGTTCAATAACACTGATATTTACTGAAAAACGGGTAAGTGAGAACAAGGCAAAAAAAAACCGCCCAGTACAATCGTCCAATGAGTGCTCAAAGTTTCAAGGCTTACCATTTGTCCACCAGAATTTGCTTGTGGGGAACGCACCTGAAATCAAGATCAACTCCTTTTTTGTTGAAATAGTTCAGACATGTTCGATCATCCCGGCTCAGGGCGATATGGGAGCAGATTTGTTTTTTGCCTGGTCCGTAATGCAGGTTGCCGATGTTCAGGGATTTAAATTCCAATCCCTTTTCAAAAGCCTGTCTCGCATCTGCGCATCTGGAAAACAGAATAAAAAGGGATGACAGGTGATCATCGAACTTTTTTCGAATCAGATCCACAGAATCCCCAACCTGACTGAAAAGGATCTCAATCCCCTGGGGAACGGCCAAACCCATTATTTCCTGCCTGAGAGAATCTTTAGCCAGTTCATCATTTATTACTATCAGTGTTCTGGTCCCGGTGAACGGGATCCAGTTTTCTATCACCTGTCCGTGAATAAGACGATTGTCCACGCGTACCCAAAACATAATTACATTTAAGCCTTTTTTTGAGCTCCGGGAACAGGGCGCTTGAGGACATCTCCGGCCACAAGAATACCCTGTTTGCCAGCCCCCTTGATTTCCTGGGCAAGATCTTTCAGCTTCTTGTCTCTGCCTCCGAGAGCCTTAAGGACCATGGGCAGGTTGACCCCGGTAATAACTTCGATTCGTCCCTGACTCAAAAGGGAAAGACTGATATTGGTGGGGGTGCCTCCGAACATATCAGTCAGGATCAGCACCCCTTCATCCTTGTCCATATCCCTGACTTTTTTCTGGAGTTCTTCAATAATTTCGTTCATGGGCCTGGACACATCAACTCCCAGAGCATCGCAATTTTCATCATCGCCCATGATCATGGTAGCCGCGCTCAGGAGGCTTTCACCGAAATTGCCGTGCGTAACCAGAATTATTCCAATCATATGATTTATCAGTTATCCTAAATTTAAATGACGGTGTTCGGTTGAAACCATGTAGTCCTTACCCTTTAGAAAAGCAGCCATATCTTCAACCACAGCCACTGATCTGTGCCGACCTCCTGTGCATCCAAAAGCCATAGTCAGTCTGTATCTTCCTTCTTCAACAACCAGAGGAATAAGAAAAGCCAGATAATCCCTGGTGCGGATAATATAATCCGCTCCCGGATTCCGGGCAAGAACATAGTCTGCGATAATCTTGTCTTTTCCTGACAAATGGCTAAGTTCCGGATCAAAGAAGGGATTCGGCAAAAACCGCAGGTCGAAAACCATGTCCGCCTCTGAAGGGACTCCATATTTAAAACCAAAGGAAATAAGATGAATTCTCATTCCCGAAAAAGACTGACCAAAATACTCCCATTTCTCCTGTATAACCCTTCTTAGATCATGAATGGAGAAGCCTGAAGTGTCAACGACCAGATGGGCGTCGGAGCGAACCAGGGAAAGGATGTCCTTTTCTTTTTCAAGAGCTTGTTCCAGACCCAGGCTAAGGGATTCCAGAGGATGAGGCCGCCTTGTAGTAGCATATCTGCGAACCAGAATATTTTCTGAAGCTTCCAGAAAAATGATCTGCAGAGAGATGCTGGATTTCTTGAGTTTGTGTCTGACTTTTTCCCATTCTGATGCGAAATCAGACTGACGAAGGTCCATCCCCAGAGCTAGACCGCGGTAGTTCCTGGGGTTTTCATGAGTAAAAAGCGCCAGTATAGAAGGGACAAGAGTTACAGGCATACCGTCCACAGTAAAAAAACCTAAATCCTCAAACACATTCAGGGCTGTACTTTTTCCCGCTCCTGACAACCCGGTGATGATAATCAGGGGATACGAGCGACCATCAAGACTACTCAGGTTCTGGTTATCAGATTCCATAATTCTTCTCTGCCTTCAGCCTGCATAAAAGATTCCTTAAAAGAATGGTCCTGGAGCAATCGTGAGATGTAAGCCAGAATTTTAAGGTGTTTGCCGGCACTTTTTTCCGGTGCCAGAACAAGAAAAAAGATATGGGCCGGCTTATGGTCCAGGGCTGCAAAATCAAGGCCCTTACTGCTTCTTCCAGCTACAACAAGTACCTCGTCAATTTCCTCAAGCTTGCCATGGGGAATGGCCACTCCGTCGCCGATGCCGGTTGTGCCCAGGTTTTCTCTGGTCAGAAGAACTTCAAATACTTTTTCCCTGATTAATGATGGATGTTTGCTGAGGAGCGGTCCAATAAGTTCAGCCAGGACTTCGTTTTTTGTCCTGGCTGAAAGCTCGGATATCACCTGAGATTTGTCAATATAAAGTGCTAGATTCATATGTTTATTTTTTAGCTACATGCCTGGATCAATAAACCCGAAGTCCCCGTTTTTACGCCTGTAAACTACGTTGATGCGGTCAGTTTCAGCGTTTAAGAAAACAAGAAATTCATAATTTAAGTTTTCCAGTTGCATGGCGGCTTCCTCCAGGGGCATGGGCTTGGGTTCATATTGGTCCGTGGCCACGATTCTGGTTTCTCTCTGTCCGCTTTCAGCAGGTCCGAAGTTGACGATATCCATTCTAACCTGTTTTGCTCTGACTTTTTTCTTTTTATCCTTCACTTTTTCCCGCTGTTTTCGAAGCTGTGCCTCAAGCTTATCCAGACTCAAATCAACTGTTGAGTACATATCCTCTGATTCTTCGGTGGCAGAGAAATGGATATCCTTGGCAGTGAGGATTATTTCGGCTTTATGTCTGAACTTTTCAACTTCAAGATTGACCTGAAGCTCGGCCACATCAGTATCATGCAGGTACTTGGAAAGCTTTTCATATCTTTCCCGGGCATATTTCTTAAGATGTTCGGAAGGCTCAAAGTTTTTGAAATTGAATTTGATCTTCATGCAGGATCCTCCTTTGAGATGTCTATTAGTAAAGTCAGAAAAATTTTTTTCTCCTTGATGATGATGGGATATTAAGGGCTGCCCTGTATTTAGCAACCGTTCTCCTGGCAATGTTCACTTCAAGTTCTTTTTTTAGATTGTTGGCTATTGCATCATCGCTTAATGGTTTTTGGGGATTTTCCCCGCCCACCAGTTTTTTGATGGCTGCCTTAACGCTTTCTGAACCCACCAGGCCTCCGTTGTCCATAGTCAGGGAACTGTTGAAAAAGAATTTTAGTTCAAAGATTCCAAAAGGGGTGGAAACATATTTATTGGTGGTGATCCGGCTCACGGTTGATTCGTGCATACTGATGTCTTCAGCAACTTCTCTGAGGATGAGTGGCTTCAGCCTGCTCACGCCATGCACGAAAAACTCTCTTTGAAATTTAAGAATGCTTTCCATGACCTTGTAAAGAGTGCGCTGGCGCTGGTGCAGACTTTTCATGAGCCATACGGCTGAACGGGTTTTTTCCAGGATGTAGTCATTGTCTTTTTTATTATTGTTGCCCTTTTGCACAGGATTCTGATAAAAAGTACTTAAATGAATGGCGGGTATTCCGTCCTCATTAAGTATGATGGCAAAATCGTCTTCATATTTATAAACATAGATATCAGGGCTGATATAGACTACGTCCTCTGTCCCATAGCTTGAACCCGGAAAAGGATCCAGGCTTTGTAAAACTTCAATATATTCTTTCATAAGCTCTTTGCTGATTTTGAATTTCCTAATCAAAGGAGCAAGTCTGTTTTTTTCGATATCTTCCAGATGTTCATTCACAAGTTCCATAAGGATGGGATCTGTTTCATTAAGAGCCGTCAACTGGATCCTCAGGCACTCCCTCAGATCCCTGGAGGCTACGCCTACAGGATCAAAGTTCTGGATTTTCCTCAAAATACTTTCCACAGCTGATTCTGAAACAGAGCATGTTTCGGCCAGTTCTTCAGTGGTTGACTTAAGATATCCCTTGGAATCAATATTGCCGATTATCTCCTCGCCGATCATCAGTTCCTCGTCAGTAAAGCTTTGCAGGAAAAGCTGCCACAGGAGATGGCCCTGCAAAGAAGGCTTGGAAGAGTACCTGGCTTCGTAGCTTTGCATCTCCTCGGGGACTTCCCATTCCCTGGAGCCTGTCTGTTTGGATGTACTGGAAAAATGACCCAGATAGTCCTCCCAATCGGCGTTGTTAACCATCTCTTTTTCTTCATTGGTCAGCTTGGAACCCTGATCCTTGTCATTAAGGGCGTCTCTTTCCTTTTGCTCATCAGGGAGAACCTGTGTTTCCTCCAGCATGGGATTTTCCTGAAGCTCCTGCTGGACGATTTCCAGCAGTTCCATTCTGGATAATTGCAATAGCCTGATAGCCTGCTGAAGCTGTGGTGTCATAACCAGCTGCTGGGTCAGCTTAAGGTTTTGTCTCAGTTCCAGGGCCATAGTGTATTTCCGTGTTGTTGGTTAAAGATTAACTTCATATTAGAATCGTATGAGATAAACACTCATTAGACAAGGATAAAAACAGACATTTCCGGGAAACAGGCTTGAGTTTTAGAAAAAACTGATGTTACAGGCGAAAAGATTCGCCAAGATATACGGTCCTTGCCCTTGTGTCGGCGATGATTTCCGAAGGTGCTCCATCCAGGATAACCTGACCGTCGTAAACAATGGAAGCCCTGTCACAGATCGTCAAAGTCTCTCTGACATTATGATCTGAAATAAGGATTCCGATATTTTTCTTTTTCAACTTCAAAATAATTTTTTGGATATCATCCACAGCAATAGGATCGATTCCGGCAAATGGTTCATCCAGAAGAATAAACTTGGGATTTTTGATAAGAGCTCTGGCAATTTCCAGCCGCCTGCGCTCTCCGCCGGACAAAAAAGACGCTTTTTGATGGGCAAGTTTTGATATGCCGAGCTCATTCATCAGTTCTTCAGCCCTGTTCTTTTGGTTCTGTCTGTTATGCTCGGTGTACTCCAGGATAAGCATCAGGTTTTCGAAAACAGTCAGTTTTTTGAAAATTGAGCTTTCCTGTGGTAGATAACTTATGCCCAGCCCTGACCGTCTGGGCAGGGAAAAGCCGGTTATGTCGACCTGGTCAAAGATCACCCTGCCTTTGCTTGGGGAGATGATGCCTACGAGCATATAGAAAGTGGTGGTTTTTCCAGCCCCGTTGGGACCCAGAAGTCCCACAATCTCTCCGCGCCTGATATCCAGCGATATTCCGCTGACCACAAGCCTCTTGCCGTATTGCTTGTAAACCTCAATGGCTTTGAAACTATCCACCCTGGCTCTATTCCGTTTTCGAGTCCGAGTGAAAAATCACTCTGACTCTCTTGTCCGGTCCACCCAGGACTTCGGATGTGTTTTCGTTCATGTTCAGGATAATGGTTTCACCTTCCACACTGTTTTGATCCTCAACCAGCCTGGGATTTTTTTCAAGCCGGGCGATGCCGGTATCCGGAAAATATATGAGCAGGTCGCTGAAACCTTTTCTGCCTTCACTTTCAATCCGAACCTCCCCTACAGCCTGGATTTTTTCAATGTTTTCCTCTTGGCCGGGGGAATCATTTTCCTGTCCGGGTTTGAGAAAAACATGGAGTTCGTCTGACCAGAGCTCAAAATCAGGCCTGACGACATGAACATTGCCGGTAAAAACAACCATGTTCTCCTGGCCGGTGTAAGTCATTTTATCCGAAGTGATGTCAGTGGACTGATTTTGATCATTAACCAGTCCAAAGACTGCGCAGTTGGAAAAAAATATGAATGAAATTAATAAAATGCTTATTGATGCTGTTTTCATGAAAACTCATTCAAGGACAGAAGCTGCCCAGGTTTATATTTAGATGTGACTTTGAAATAAAGGTCTACCCGGATAATTACTTTTAAAATATCGAAGTTTATTTTGCAAGAGTACTCCCTGTTGCTTATGGTTCCGGGCAAGACCGATCCCTGAAATTTCTTTTAATATGCCTTGCACTAAATAAGTAACAAGTATCCGACTTGAGCTTGGAGGCTGAAGTTGATCCAGCTGAGAAAAAAACCATCCCGATTTATCGCAACGAAGTTTTGACTCCTCCTGTTGACACTACCAGTTCATCATCCAGGTTTATAGTGGCTTGAGGACTTGTGACGGTGATTCCCCGTCCGCTAAAGACGACATTGTCTTCAAGTATAATAATGTTATCGCCGCCCCTGTATGCAGCCTTCTCTGACTTCACCTTTATTTCGCCATGATCTGCCAGGACATCAGGCCAAAGCCGGACAATGTTTTCATCCTGAAAAATCTTGCCCTGGGAAGCCCTGACCACAAGAGGATCGGAATTATTTTCTGGATGATAGGTAATAACCGGATTATCAAGGACAAAAATATTCTCATTCTCAATAAAACCGGCATTATCAGAAAAAAGCTCCAGGCTGCTTCTTCCTTCCTGTCCCTGCACCATAAAGAATTCACTGATATTCATGTCTACTTCCATCCGGTAGCTGCCTTCAA
>SKKD01000070.1 GCA_007121655.1 Desulfonatronovibrio sp.
TGCGTAATCGTTGTTTTTGGCAACTAATTGTTTGCTGCGTGTTTAACGAGGTCCTCACAGCACCTCGGCCTGCAACCCTGGCTTCTGTCATCCCTGTCGAAGCCGTTTCGCCCCCTCATAAATGAGATGGGTATTTGTGTTGAGAAGCTTATTATAATCACAATGACCTGTTTGGCAAGTGCAATTCTTGTTTCCATCTTCCGAAGCTCTGCTCATCTCTCACCGGAATCATTGCCCCAGTAATTTGAACCCTTGATTATCCTTTCACTTAATCTCCGGACGAAAAGATAGGCCAAAAAAAGGATTACGGCAATAAATGTAAGCGATGTATAACCCTCAAGCCCAATTTCCAGATAATCAAGATACGTCCTGAAACCGTATATCATTGCACAAAGAATAATATTCCAGGCCAGGGTCCCTGAAAAGGTAAGAGCAATGAATTTCCAGGTGGCCATTCTGGAGAGTCCTGCGGGTATGGACACCAGACTTCTGAACGTGGGCAGCCATCTGCCGAAAAAAATAATTACTCCACCCCATTTGTCATAATAATAATCAATGCTTTCCATATCAGAGGGCTTAAGCAGAATCTTTCTCCCATGCATTTCAAGCAGATTCAGACAGCGCTCATGCCCCACGAGTCTTGCTCCAAGATAAATGATCGTGGACCCTAAAGTTCCCCCAAGGCTGATAATAATCACCATTAGAAAGGCTGAAAAAAAGGAAAGGACGATTGTCTCATGCAGCAAAAATACTACAAGTTCAGGAGCCGAGACAACGCTCAAGAGCAGACCAATGAAATACGCATTCATAATTTTTTTTGTGCTTACGGAAATTATTTGCCAGGCAATCTTAGCTATTTGTCAAAACTATGCAAGGTGTTCCTGATTTGTGGAAAAAGCGGATATTGCAATTACCGATTTCAGAACATATATATCAGGCAAACCTATTTTAAGAAACGCGGGAGAGAACATGAATAACAAAAAGCTTCATCTGAAGAAGGCTGAAGAAAATCTTGTGGCCGGCCTCAGGGCTGGAGAAACCGATGATGAACAAATCAAGGCAAAAATACTGAAAGCTATCAGCGAAGTGCAAAAAGCTCTGGAATTAATCGGGCAAAGGGAAAAAAATAAGTATCATCATGATAGCGGAGAAGATGAAGACATGTGGGTTGGGTAGCATAACACTGGGATCAGGGACCTGGAACTAAAGGGTCAGACCGGAAGTCCAAGGGATTAAAGATGCGGGTGGCAAAAAAAGTGCTGAGGACGGAAGGCATAAGGCACCGGTTATTCACCGATTCCAGGCATAACAGGCTTCAATCAGCCCGTAGGTGCGATGAACAAGTTCTTTTCTATTTTTGCCCGTAGCAGATATCCTGTCAAAAATACTTACTTCCACCTCAATATCATGATGTCTGAATAACCGTATAATATGGGGAACAAACTTAACTCCCCCGTAAAAAACAATTTGATCCTTGTTCTGCATGCTCAGGGGCTGCCCGTCGATTTTTTGATATCTGATGCAGACAGGAACGATGTCAGCCCCGGACTGGATGGCCGATTCAAACAGGGAAGGCCTGAAAGGAAGAAGAGAAGTCCCATCGGATGTTCCGGCCTCGGGGAAAAGTACCACTGTAAATCCGTAATCCAGAACAGAAGCAATATTGCCGATTTCCTGCCTTAAATTTGTATGCTTTCTACGCTCCACAAAAACCGTCCCTCCAAGTTTGGAAATGTGACCCACAAAGGGTTTCCCGGACAGTTCAATGGATGAGATGAACAGCATCGGCCTGATAGCAGCCAGTACAAAGACATCTACGTAAGAAACATGATTGGCCACCACAAGGGACTTACCTGAAAGACCCTTTCCATTTGTATGGTCTTTGATTCTGAACTTTATTCCCATTATCTTGAGAAGTATCGGACTGACAAGCGCTGTGTTTTTGCTTATGCGTTCCAGTCTCTTCTTTTTATTCCGGTAAAAAACCTGAGTAAACAGGGAAATTACGGTAAAAATGATGACTAGATATAGAGAAGCGAACAACTTGAAAAAAAAACTCATTTTTAAAACCTCTTTGCCATAACAATTTGTTTCCTTTATGTTTAAGAAAACCGAAAAACAATAGCAACAAGAAAATTACCGGGCCCCATTATCCGGTGACATGCTTTCTTTCCTGAGCTGATCTCTTCTTGCAATAGGATTTGGATTATTTTAAAATCTTTAATATTATATTTCACCATGAGAAAGGATGAATACGCAAGATTATATATAAATTTAAGGTATCCATGAAAAAATCTTTAAAAAAACTATCTGCCCTCAAAAGGTCTAAGCTTTTTTCCCGCCGCGATTTTCTTTATCTTTCAAGTATCGCAGGGGCGGGACTGATTGCCGGATGCGCTGTTCATCCGGTTACCGGTCGCCGCGAGCTAATGCTGCTGACCGAATCCCAGGAAATAGACCTGGACAGGCAGAACTCTCCTCATCAGATATCCGCAGATTACGGAACAACCCGGGATCAGGCCTTGAACAATTATGTTTCTCACGTGGGACAAACCATTGCCAAAACAACCCACCGTCCGCACATGCCCTATTCATTCCATGTCCTTAATGCTCCTTACGTCAATGCCTACGCTTTTCCCGGCGGAACCATCGGCATAACCAGAGGCATTCTCCTTGACCTGGAGAATGAGGCAGAGCTGGCCTCCCTCATCGGACACGAAGCGGGCCATGTTTCCGCCCGGCATACCGGACAGAGAATGACCAGGGGTCTTCTGGCTGCAGTAGTTTTGTCAGGGGTTGCAGTGGCCGCAGGTCCGGATATGGGCGATCTGGTTTCCGGTCTGGGCGGAATCGGCGCCGGAGCCCTTCTGGCCGGTTACAGCCGAAACCAGGAAAGGGAAGCCGACTCTTTGGGTTTGGAGTATATGGCCAGGGCTGACTACAACCCCGAAGGCTTTGTTGGGCTCATGAGCATGCTTAATGAAATGTCCGGCCGGGATGAGAGTGCCATGGCTGTTCTATTCTCCACTCATCCCATGAGCAGCGAACGCTACCGGACAGCTTTGGACGAAGTCAGTGCCCAGTACGAGGCCCAAAAGAAAACCCGGCCCATATACAGGGAAAGATATATGGACAATATCGCCGGACTCAGAAAAATAGCTCCGGCCATCCAGGCCATGCAGGACGGGGATGAAGAAATGATGAAACGAAATCCCAAAAAGGCAGGGGAGCACTATCAGAAAGCTCTGAATTCAGCCCCGCAGGACTATGCAGGGAATCTCAAGATGGCCAAGTGCCAGCTGGCCCTGCAAAATAACCGGGAAGCTCTTACATACGCCCGGAATGCCAGGTCAGCCTACCCGGAAGAGTCTCAGGCAAGGCATATCATGGGAATGGCTAATCTTCGGCTTAATAATTTTGATCGTGCCCTGGAGCAGTTTAATGCCTATGAAAAAGCCCTGCCAGGCAACCCCAACACCACATTTTTCCAGGGATTCTCCCTGGAAGGTATGCATAGACGAGAACAATCAGCCCAAAAATATTACCAGTACCTGCAGCTTGTAAATCAGGGAGAATATGCACGGCATGCCTATACCAGGCTTCAGGAGTGGGGCTATATTTAGCTGGACGTTAAATTATATCATTAAGAGTTATTTACCGTGAAGGGCATGAAGAGCATGAAGTAAAGAGATACCAGTTTTATCCGATCACCAGAGCGTCGGCCACAACTTCCCACAAATACTTTACCCGGATATCCGGAAGGTCATATTTTTTACCCATGGCCATGATCTGGCCATGACAGCTATGACACGGGGCCACGATCAGGCTGGCGCCGCTTTTTTTAATCTGTTCCATTTTTCTGCGTGAATAATACTCGCGCTCCTGGTCATAAGTCGTAAGCATGAGGCCCCCTCCTCCTCCGCAACAGTACTGGCCGTTCCTGCAGGGCTCAAGTTCAACCCAGTTTGACGTGCACTGATTGAGAATCCAACGGGGTTCGTGATAATAGGCTTGCCCGAACATCTCTTCGGACTTGCGTCCGTAATTGCATGGATCATGGTAGGCAACCTTTTCGGCTATCCTGGTCCTGTCCAGGGTGATGCGACCGGATACAATGTATTCCATGAGCAGATCAAAAACAGTGTAGGCTTTGTGTTTTTTAAAAAAATCAGGGTGCCAGCGCTCCAACCCGAACCGGGTGGCCATGTACGCGTGGCCTCATTCGGGATACATTAAATGCTCCGCCCCAAGACGCTCCATATTGTTTACAATGTTGTCGACAGCTTTCTTGAGAACCAGGTCCTCACCGGAAAAAAGTCCCCAGTTTACTCCTTCCCAGTCTCGGACGGGCAGTGTCCAGCTTTCACCGGCAACATGAAAAATTTTCCACCAGTGAACCAGGTCTTCATTCTGGATGTTCACCAGTTTATTGTGCAGAGTACATAAGAGCCTTGCCCCCTGTTTTTCCATGGGAACCTTAAAATCTTCAAAACCGGGCTCCTCATTCAGTTCTTCCGCCACATCCTCCATTATGAAGCCGAAATCCTCTTCAGGCAAACCCAGTATATTTCCTGTTTCCAAAAACATATCCAGGCCCTTGCGAATGGCTGAAGGAGTCTTGTCCCTGTCTGTCAGTCCCCGGGCCGAACGGACCAGGCTCACGATATTAATGCCCATGGGACATGCGTTCTCGCATCGCCCGCAAAGGGTGCAAGTCCAGGGCAGCGATGATCCGGCCAACTGGCTGTCCCGGCCAAGCATTGCCAGGCGGACAATTTTCCTGGGATCAAATCCCTCTATGCCGGTCATGGGACACCCTGACGCGCAGGTTCCGCAGCCAAGGCAGAAATCAGCCA
>SKKD01000014.1 GCA_007121655.1 Desulfonatronovibrio sp.
AACGCGCCTGAACTCGTTCCATCTGCCGGGAGCGGAAACGATGATCACAATCGCCCGGTCATGTCTGCGGCTGACGCTGGTTCTGGAGGCGACGGAAGAACGTAACGCCGGCAATCACGATCGCCAGCACCGTGACAAGGCAGAATGCCGCCCCGCCGGCCAGGATGTCCGCATCCTTGGAAATAGTCTGCGAATGACCGGATCCTGTCTGACGAAGACGATTCCCGGTGGAATTACGGGCGGCATGTCCCAGCATCATGGAGGCGACTGACTGCTATGAACAGCATAAATATAAAAACTATTGCAGATGTTCGGGGGGACCACTGTATATCAATCTATATGCCGACTACTCATGTTCCCACGGACTGGAATAAGAATTCCGTACGGATGAAAAACCTGATTCGAAAAGTCGAAGAAGATATGAAAATCCTGAACACGAAGGGGACTCTAATAAACAGGCTAACCAGGCCATTGTGGGATTTGCAGGAAGACACCCGTTTCCTTCAGGAAATGAAAAGCGGCGCCGTTTTTTTTTCGGCTCCAGACTTTTTCGAATATCACCTCCTCTCCGCGGAGATTCATGAATTTGCCGTGGTCAGTGACTGTTTCCTTATCAAGCCTCTGTTTCACCTCTTTACCTATAATACCGAATATTATCTTCTGACTTTGAGCAAACACCAGGTGTCATTGTATAAAGCTGACCGGTTCAGCATTGAAGAACTGAAAATTCCCGACGCACCTGAAAATATGGAAGAATTTCTTCGCTTTGATGAGGAGAATGAATACCTTCAGTTTCATACCAGAACTCCTTCCCAGGGTGATAAGAGGGCGGCTGTATTTCATGGACATGGGGTTGGCACGGACAAGAAGCTGGAAAAGAAAAAGTCGGCAAGGTACGTTAAGGCGGTTGAACAGGCTGTTTCCAGTCTCCTGAAAACAGATACCCTCCCTCTTATTCTGTTCACTGTTGAATATATGCAGGGAATTTACAGAAAGGAAAACACCTATGTGAATCTGGCGGAAGAAAACATATCCGGAAGTCCTGATCGTATGAAAATTGATGAACTTCACAAGGAAGGATGGAACCTTGTGTCCCGGATAGCTGACAGTCAAATTCATGCCGCCCTGCAGGAATTTAATAATGAGCGGGATGAAAATAAGATCATCGGAAAAACTGAACAAGTGGTGCAGGAGACTTATTCGGGAAAAGTTCATGCTTTATTTGTTTCTTATGAGGATCTTGTCTGGGGAGAATTCAATGAAGAAACCGCCACTGCAACAGAATATGATGAATGGAAACCTGGAGCATCAGAATTGCTTGACCTGGCCTTACGTTTTACCTGGATGAATGGTGGCGGCATGGTATATGCGCTCAACAGGGAAAACATGCCTGATCTTGCTGGCATAGCAGCGGTTTATCGCTATTAAAAGGAGTCATTTTATGGATGTACCGCCGGAAATCACCTATCGCGGTGTGGAGAAAACCGAAATTCTGGACAATCTGATCCGGGACAAGATAGCAAACCTGGAAAAATATTCCAACAGGATTAATAGTTGCCGCATAAGCGTCGAACTGGATCAGAGCAGCAGGACTACAAGCAATATCTACAGAGTGAGGATTGATCTCACCATGGCCCAGGGACAGGAAATCCCGGTTGTGGAAAAAACCCGGCCGGATGATGAAAAATTGGGCGTGGAGGCAATAGTACGGCGAGCTTTTGATGTTGCCAAACGCCGGGCTATAAAAAAGAAGGAGCGCCAGAGCAAGGATGTTAAGTTCCACCCTGAGCAGACTGTCCAGGGACTGGTGAAGAAGATCTTTCCGGATGAGGGATACGGATTTATCCAGGCTTTGGATGGGCAGGACATATACTTTCACGAGAACAGCGTTTCCAATAATGATTTTGACCGGATAATCGTGGGGACCGGCGTGACTTACTCAGCTGAGACAGGAGATAAAGGGCTGCAGGCCACCATCGTGCATATCAGGGATAAGCCTTCTTTGTAGAAGCGTACCACCCGGGCGAACTCCGGGACCCGAACCTGCAAATAACTTGAAATGACCTATGTGCCTGGATTGCTTCGTATTGCTCGCAACCCTCTGTGCCAATGAGATTGCCGCGCTCGAAGACTCGCTCGCAATGACTTGATAGTCACAGCACAAGTCACGCTTCCACCTCTCATTGCGAGGGAGCGTAGCGACCGAAGCAATCTGCATGGCAAAACTTTAAGATGCCAGGACTTACTGGACTACACTGAAAATTCTTTTCGCCGGACATATAATAATGCATGGGCGGAAATCATGAAAACAAGGGGGGATTAACATGCAATTCGATCATTTTATGGGACAAGTTCAACACAGAGCAAAATTACCTACCATGGAAGATGCCATTATCGCGACCAGGGCAACATTGGCTACCTTGAGCGAACGTCTTACAGGCAGTGAAACCAGGCATCTGTCTGCTCAGCTTCCAACGGAAATCAAGGGCTACCTTAAAGAAACAGAAGGCAGTGAACGGTTAGGAGTTGATGAATTTTTTAAGCGGATAAGTGAACGCGAGGGCAGGGACCTGCCTGAATCGGTTTATCATGCCCGCGTTGTTTTCTCGGTTTTAAAGGAAGCAATCACCGAGGGTGAATGGGAGGACATTAAGGCCCAGCTACCCGAAGAATACCGCAAAATACTGGAGTCAGGGTACGAAGGCAAGTTGTCCTTCTAGTAATGAAACATGGGAATTGGGAAAAATCGTTTATCAATCATATTTTCAAGTGAATTATTTTGGTCATTGTCCGGAAAAACTATAGTTCCTGTTCGGAATAAATAAGAGCCAGGCGGTATTCTGTTCCGTGAAGCCCGATTGAAGTCCAGATGATGTCTTTTTCAATGACCTTTTCCATGTGTCTGTTCTTAAACCGGTATTGTCCCTGTCCTTCCGGTTCTGTGACCATTCTTCGGGCAATCTTGACCAGAGACGGAAAACTCTGATAAATCTGATCATGAAACGCATTTTTCCCTATTTCTTCTTCATTAATATCATAAATGGTGGTTCCATCTGTTTGAAAAACGAATATCTCTACAGGAAAATTATAAATTTTACGGGAAATTATGCTGCCAAAAAAATCGGGTCTGGCCAGTATGCTGACTGAACCTATGAATTGATTGTCCGGCCCGAATACCGGATGCTCAAGATCAATGCCTACAAATCCCTCAACCATGAGAACAGCCTGGCTCAATACAGGTTCATGAGTACTGTGCAGCCGAATGATCTGTTCCTGTCCGCTTATATCTTCTCCAATAACCTCTCTGTATTTGTCCGGGGCGACATTTACAATAATTCCGTTTTTATCGACAGTCACGCAGTTGAAGGCATAGGGATTTTCATCAAATAATTCTTTAAGAACCGTTCCGGCAAGGTCTCCGTGAAGCCCTGAAGCAGAAAGTTTTCCGGCTGCCTGTGCAATGCTCCGGTCCATGTCCTGAAAAATATTATCCAGCTGCTGCCTGACTGTTTCCAGAAGCATTGAAAACTGAAATCTGGCAACCTGAAACTCACCGTCAACTATCTGTTTGTAGAGATACGGATATGAAGCATCTCCGTTGCTGTTGAATTCTATCCTTCCCAGCGCTCCGATATACGTCTGACCTGCATACCATTCAAAAAGTGCTTCAAATGTTGTGTGCCCTTGTTCAAAAGCCCGGAACAGGGTGGTTATGGCATCATAAGCCTCAACTCCAAAAAATCCCGGATTATACTGATAGGCTTCACGAAAGTCTGAGATGAAATGGTGCTTTGTGTTGTAGGATGGATAAGTATAAACGAGGCCATTGGTATATTGTGGCCTGGTCAAGAGTGCGGATCTCTGAATGGGGCGGGTGCCCACCAGTTGGGCTTGAATCCCGGCATTTCGAGCCTGTCTTGCAATTTCCGAGGCTTCGCCGGCACTGATAAGAACCAGGGCGTCAGGTTTTTTATCCTTAATTTCAATCAGGTTTATGCTGATATCCATTTTTTGGGGATTATACAAAGAGCCGGAAACAATTTTTCCTGGAAAGCTCTGTCTGAGCATTTCCAGCCAGGTTTTTCCCAGGTCATTGTCCATGGCCAGAACAGCTATGCGTTCAAAAGACCTCAGATACTGATTGATCTGTTTCTGCTCCGCCCCGGCGTCAAGAGTAAACCTGACAGTACTGCCCGGGACAGTTCGGTTAAGTGCCGCACTGCCGATGGCAATATGAAACAAGCCCTTTTCCGCTGCCAGGGGGTGTATTGCATCCGACGCCCAGCTGGAGCAGCTGATTATTGCTGCGGGCCTGTTTTCCAGACCGGCCAATTCATTAAAAGCATCTACGGCGCTTTGTCTGTCAGCTCCACCGTCTTTGAAGACTAGGTCAAAAGGATGACCTGATTCTGCAAGGGCGAGATTTATGGCCTTTTGCTGCTCAAGAGCAATGTCTTCAAATGCGGATGAAAAAGGAAGTATGATGCCTATGACAGGATTGCGGGGTCCTTCAGACTCGTGACCGGCAAGGACATGTACGGGGCATAGAATCAACTGAATAGCCAGGGCCAGCAACAGTAGCAGGCATTTCAACATAATGACCTCTGTATCGAGAGAAATTTATTTTTAGGCAAAATAAAACATCCGGAAAAAACACGGGGACTTGTCCAACAGGTTCAGGATCAACTCGTTTTTGCAACCGGAAAATACTCCCCTTCAACACCAAAAGCAAGAGCTACGGCCTGTCCTCTATGAATATCCTGAAACCTGTTCAACCTTTTCCATGTTTTTGTAATTAAGCGATATTTAAAATTTGTCCTCTGTTCTACCTTCTGCTCTAC
>SKKD01000064.1 GCA_007121655.1 Desulfonatronovibrio sp.
CAGGATAGTCCTGACGGATCTCATTTTCAACCTCCAGAATCTCCTCCCTGGTCACCACAATATCTGCTGCTTCAAGTTCAGCCCTGATCAATTCAATGAGTATAAGGTCGGCAAGAGCCTGACCGTAAGTATCAATCATCTCCTGAGCAGAAGGAGGAAAGGGATCCGACCATTCAAAAAAGTGGGTATCGTATCCGTACTCGACATCTTCAAGTAATATGGGAACGTCATTAACTTTGGCGGCTATCCCTGCCTGGTGCACTTCATTGTCGCAAGCGGCAATGAAAATAAACCCGCAAAAAACAAATGGCAGGAATAGAAATGATTGATATTTTCTCATATCATTTAAAGGCGAATTTTATTTTTCAGGGACATGATTCAGATGAGAAGCCAGGTCCCCGGAGATAACCGTGGTTTCCTCCAAAGCATTCTCAATAGATATATTATCCGATAAACGCAACTCCAATTTGGACGGAGGTATAAGCCTTGCTTTTCCCTGATTCTTTTCAATCCACGACACCAGTCTTCCAGGGTCAGGCGTCCGGGCCTTCCCGGACCATTCGATAAGAAACCTGTTTTCCTGAAAATCGGCCCTGGATGCTCCCAGAGGCTTTAGAATCCGCTTTATTTCGAGAATCATAAAAAAATTCGTCAGTTCATCCGGAATTGTACCAAACCTGTCTCTTATTTCCTTCCTGACATTGTCCAGGCATTCCCTGTCAGGGCAGGCTGAAAGAATTCTGTAATACCTGAGCCTTTCAGAAGAATCAGAAATATAACCCTCCGGGATAAAAGCCGGAAACCCCATGCTTACTTCAAGCTCTTCCCTGGAATGAACCGGTTCGCCCTTCTGCCTGGCAACTTCCTCCTGGAGCATGTCCAGAAAGAGATCAAGCCCTACTCTGCCGATCTGTCCGGACTGAACTTCTCCCAGAAGATTGCCCGCTCCCCTGAGCCTCAGGTCTTCCATGGCCACCTGGAAGCCTGCTCCGAGGTAGTCCATATCAAGGATGATCTGCATTCTTTTTCTGGCCTGGTTTGAAAGTTTGTCATACGCGGGGACCACAAAGTAAGCATAAGCCTGTCTTTCGGACCTGCCCACCCTGCCCCTTAACTGGTAAAGCTGCCCAAGGCCGAACATCTGTGCCTGATCCACTATGAGGGTATTGGCCCTGGGAAAATCAAGCCCCGACTCAATAATGGCGGTGCAGACCAGAATGTCGAGTTCATGATGCCAGAATTTATGCATGGTTTCTTCAAGCTGTCTTTCAGGCATCTGTCCGTGGGCCATGCCTACCCTTGCATCCGGTGCCAATTCCCTGACATAGGCCAATACCTCCTCAAGGCCCTGAACCCGGTTGTAAACCCAGAAAACCTGGCCCTGTCTTTCCATTTCCCTTGCCAGTACATTTCTAAGAAAATCACCGTCCCTTTCAATAATTGAACTTTCCACAGGTTTGCGATCAATGGGCGGTGTTTCAATAAGGCTGAGAGTCCTGATGCCTGAAACCGAAAGCTGAAGGGTCCGGGGAATCGGGGTAGCGGTCAGGGCAAGAACATCGATATTCTGCCTGAATTTTTTCAGTTTTTCCTTGTGCCTGACTCCGAATCTCTGTTCTTCATCCAGAATGAGCAAGGAAAGTCTGGGCAGTTCAACATCTTTGGAAAGTATTCTGTGAGTGCCGATGATAATGTCGATTTCACCTTTTTTGGCTGCTTCAATTATAGTCTTTTGCCTTTGTTTCGGAACAAAACGGCTGAGCATCCGGACATTTATGGAAAGATCCTCCATGCGCTGTCTGAAGTTCTGATAATGCTGTTCAGCCAGAACAGTAGTCGGGCATAGGATAGCCACCTGTTTGCCGTCCTGAACAGCCCGAAACGAAGCCCTCATCGCAACCTCGGTCTTTCCAAAGCCCACGTCGCCGCAAACCAGGCGATCCATCGGCTCGGGCTTTTCCATGTCCCGCATTACATCCTTTATGGCCTGTTCCTGATCAGGGGTTTCCTCAAAACCGAAAGTAGCCTCAAATTCACGAAAGAGCTCACCCGCTTCACCGTAGGAATAACCCTTGGCAACTTTGCGGTAGGCATACATATCCACCAGGTCTCTGGCAATTTTTTCAATGGCTTTTCTTACCCGGGCTTTTGTCTTTGACCATCCGGCGCCACCCAGACGGTCCAGGGAAGGGGCAGCTCCTTCCGGCCCCTTGTATTTCTGAACCAGGGAAAAACGGTCCGCAGGTATATACAGCTTGTCTTCATTGGCATAATTGATCAGCAGATAGTCATTGACCGATTTTCCGGCACCTACTCTCTTCAGACCGCCGAACCTTCCAAGACCATAGTCACGGTGAACCACAAGGTCATCCTCGCTTAATTCCTCAACTCCTGAAAGTCCTGCAAACTTACCGGCTGCCGGCCTGTATCCGGATTTTTTTCCCGGCTGGATTACATCTTCGCCAAGAATGATTATGTGGTTCCATTCCAGGAACATCCCGGCGCCAAGTCCGGAGATCACAGTGTAAAGCCCCTGCCTGTCCGGATGATAAGTGGAGTTGAACTTAAATCCTTCCGGTTCGATGATTTTCAGAAATTTTTCCCGTGAACCGGGTGTGTTGAAGGCCAGGATTACCTGGCGGCGGGTGTTCTTCCATTCCTTAAGTGCAGTTACAAATGAATGCCAGGGGCGTTTACGGTCCTCGGGCTTCCAGAACATGTCTGAAAAGTCTTTGATTTCCTTTTCAGGCAGATCAATGCCTTTACTTTTTCGACCGATGATCAGCTTTTCAAAAATCAACCGGCGCTTATTCTGCCAGATGCTCCTGGCCCGGGAAGCGGGCTGGTAAATATACGTCCCGGGATAGGACATCTCTTCCGAGAAACGGCTGACCTTCCATTCTTCCTCTTCAAGTCCGGTCCTTAGTTCATTTGTGTCTGCCAGGATATAACAGGCGTCTCCGGGCAGGTAGTCAGCCCAGGTGCCGGGGTTTTCATAAAAAAGGCCACATGGATAGGCTTCGGGTCTGAGAGCAAGCTTTTCCTGCAAGTTGTGAACTGTTGCTGAGTTTAATTCACCAATTAATCTCAGGTGAGCGTACTTTTGTTCAGCGGTCGAAACCAGCCTGTCTTCAATCAGACAGGGGTTAACCGGAAGGATAAGGGTCTCGTCGAGATCCTGCCTGGATCTCTGTGTATGAGGCTCAAAAGTTCTGATGCTTTCAAGGCGGTCTCCAAAAAACTCCAGCCGGACGGGATGGCTGTACCCCGGCGGAAAGATATCCAGGATGTCCCCCCTCAAAGCTATATCGCCGGTCTGGGTGACGGTTGGTCTTCTTAAATACCCCCAGGCAGCAGCCTTGCCAAGAATCTGATCAGGTCCATTGTCTTCGTTGCGAAACAAAAGCATGAATGAATTATCCACCACTTCCCGGGGTGGAAGAAAATGCAGAAGAAGATTGGAGGGAATGATGGAAACACTGGGAACATTGTTGATGATTCCAAAAAGCCCCGCCCAGATTCCGCTCCAGTCAAACCTGAGTCCTCTGGCAGGCTCCGGGAAGATATGCCAGGAAGACTCCCAGAATTTACCCGGGTTTATCTCGCCCTGCCCGAAAATTCCGGCCAGAGCGGCATATTTGCTAATATCCTGACCTGGCGGGACAAGAAGAACCACGTTTTGATTCTGCTTCTGAAGATACCTGGCCAGATAAACCTGGCTGGCCGGCCCCGACTTATGGATATATAAGTGATCTTTTTTCTGGTCCGGACCCAGGATATTTTTTTTGATATTAGATTCAACGAACAAAGTTTGGTTCCTGTTTGATTATAAAATTTATGTTGACGAATAAGCAGTTATAGCTCTCTGTAAATGTTGTTTTTTAATTATTGACAGCTTGTTGAAAAGTCCTTCCTGTTCAGTATCTCGGTTGCCCTTGCCCGATTCCCTGCGTCTTTTAGCTCTGAATGATGTATTTTGCAATTTCCCAAAGACCTGGGATTTCGGCTTTTGTATGTATTGAAATTATGAGTAATAAAGAATATGAATTAAACTTTTTTTTGCCGACAGGAGAAAATTATGAGTGAACTTACAAAATTCAAAGACCTGCCGATCAACTGGGATATAGGTCCCGCCGACGCTGTGGCACTGCATCTTGAATGGGGAAATACCGGATATAGCGGCCGTCATCAAAATTCTGACGATGAAACCTATTATTTTTCTATTGATTCGTGGAAGGAACCTTACATCGTGAGGTTGCAGAAAATGACCAAGGACGGTTCTGAAACCCTGCACGAGATGGAGTTGCCTAAAGAATACTGGGAATGCTGCCGGGCCAAGGGAGCGCACGAATTGCCTGAGGAAGTCAAGGATTGGCTTAAAAAGCAATTCTGATTTGTATGTACTTATGTCTGGCTGACGATCATTTATCCTCTTTTCGTTACTTCCCCGTACCTGCCTGATGATCCCGCGGGAGTCTGATCCATAATTCAGGCAGTGCGGGGAATCCGGATATTTGTCCGCAGCATGCCCACAGGCGAATCCGGAAATCCACTTTCTGGCCCCCTGCCTTCGACGGAGTGACGGAAACCGGAGTGTCGGAAAGAAGTAGCCGGGAGTGACAGGTAAGGCTGGTGTCACGACAAGTGGCAGGTAAATAAAGGTACTGTAAAAAATTCTCTTTCGTGAAAATAAGGAAAAGTGAATGTCCCTTCCCATACCAAAACTTCTAAGTAACTTAAAGCGTATAAGTAACAAATTCAGCAGCTTAAAGGTTTGCCATACAGATTGCTTCTGTCGCTTCGCTCCCTCGCAATGACAGGTGAGGCGTA
>SKKD01000072.1 GCA_007121655.1 Desulfonatronovibrio sp.
CCATTGACAAGGGCAAGGATTTGCGTTTTGCCAGGGAAATCATCTCACTGATCCGTTCGTTGAAAAACCCTCTGTTGGCGCACCCGGTCAAAGAATCTGTCCTGGACAGTTCCAGTATCTTTTCATTGGCCCTTTTTAATTCACGGTTTTTGAGGCTCAGTTGCCTTGTGAGGTTATTCAGTTCCTGGTTTAAGCCAAGCAATTCATTGCTTAAGGTTTCCATCTCGTCAATTTCCTGGTGACCGAAAACAATAATTTGCTCATCCAACTGCTGGAGAAATACATAAAAGGTCAGAGTTGAACCATTCAGGGCTTTCAGGTTTAACAGCTGCGCGTTTTCGGGATTTTCAAGTCCCCGGTCCAAAGAAAAAATGTTCTGAAAATCCACAAGGATCTCATGAAAAGCCCGGCCTTCCAGCTTTTCCCCGAAAAGTTTGCAGGCGTACCGGTTCATTTCAACAATGGTTCCTTGTTTATCAAGGACCAATAAGATTATGGGCGCGTTCTCGTCCATATACCGGGAAATCAGGGTATTTTTGTCCATTGCGGTGAATCAGTTGGTTTCCATTCGAAAGTCTTTGTTTTCGGATGGAAACTTATGGTTTTTAATTTGGACTTCAAGGGTTGAAAGGGATTCGATATAATGGGTTGCCGGATATTTTTTCATCAGGTCCAGCCCCCCCCAGCGAAAAGCCTGTCCACCCAAAAAGATATCTATATGTTTAAAATTGGAGCGTATGGCCTCAATCTCTTTTATTAAGGAAGGCATGTTGAAATAAACGCTGAGGGACAATCCGACCAGATCTGGCTTTGTCTCCTGGATATAGCCCAGTATCTCCGGGATAGGAGTGTTTGCCCCCAGAAAATGGCTTTCCCAGCCGTTGAGTTCAAAAAAATCAGCCACAATCTTCCCCCCGATCTGATGTAATTCGTTAGCAGCGCAGGAGACAACCACTTTTTTACCTGTTTGCGTGTTTTCCAAAAGCCGGGGATAGACCAGGTTCAGCAGAGACTCTGTTATGGCCGTGGCCAGATGTTCCCTGGAAACTGAGATTTTGTTGAGTTCCCAGAGCTCGCCAACAGCATATAAACTTCTCTGGAAAAGATCCATGTACAGGGACTTCAATTCCACATGTTGATCCAGCAGTTTCAGGACAATACCGGCGCATTCCGCGCGTCTGCCCTTGAGAAGAAGATCCAGATATTGCTCATAAAGCTCTTGGGTAATCATTGATTTCTCCATTTATCACCCATGGGTCGGTTCTGGTCCATAAAACTCCCCTGAAACAGTCTCCTCGCTCATGGCAGTGAATAATGGAATATTGATAATGAACCAGTTGTAAAAAGGCGCCAGCTCCCTGTAATGCTCCTGGGATAAGTCCTCCTGGAGCATGTTCATCCAGATATTCAGGTTGGCGGCCCAATAGGTGGTCTGGAAACCATGAGAACGATAGGCCCGGAACACCCAGAGAGCTGTTTTCACCAGGACTTCGGGTTGGTAATGATTGAACATGGACTCCATAAACCTGGAAAAGTTACGGTTGTTGTCTTCAGCCATTTGTCTGTTGCCAGGACCGACCATCCGGTCCAGGTCCGGCCTGGCTGCCAGGATCTGGTTGCCCCTGGCAGCCAGCTGGTCTCTTTTGCGGGTAAAAGCCACGGCAGCCTCGGGCGACGGCTGCATTAGTTCTCCTGTGGATGACAGTAACTGTTCCTTCATTGTTTTCTCCCTGTATTGTTTCTATGTTGATAGGATCAGAGGCTTGAAGCAGGAGCAGATTTTATTGCTAAAAGAATGCAGTTTTTTTAAATTTTCAACAAAATTTAAATCCTGTAGTTACCAGGGAGAATATCATTAATTGTCCAGCTTCATATTTAAACCCGGCCAGTAGATTTTGAAGGTAGTACCTTTGCCTGGCCGGCTCCGGCAGGAGATATATCCTTCGTGGGCTTTGATTATGCCGTAAACAGAAGCCAGGCCCAGACCTGTGCCCCTGCCGACCTCCTTGGTGGTGAAAAAGGGATCAAAAACCTTGTCCAGGGTTTCCTCATCCATGCCGCATCCGGTATCCGATACCTTCAGGAGCACGTATCCGCCTTTTTTTAATCCTGTATGTTCTTTGACTAAAGCTTCATCCACATCAACATTGCTGGTCTCAATAATCAGCCTGCCTCCATCCGGCATGGCATCGGCAGCGTTGGTCCCCAGATTCAAAAGGACCTGTTCCACCTGGATGGGGTCAGCGTTTATAAACCTGGCATCTTTATCCAGATCAAGCTCAATGCTGATCATCTTAGATATGGAGCGCTCGAGCATTTCCGCGGCTTCCTTAACCTGGTGGTTAAGGTTCATGTCCTGTCTCTGAGCTTCAGCCTTGCGGCTGAACAGAAGCATCTGCCTGACCAGCTGGGCGGCCCGGTTTATTGCTTTCTGGATGGTTGAAATACGTTTTTTTCCGGGATGATCTTCAGGAATCTTCCTGTCCAAAAGTTCCAGGTTGCCGCCCATGGCGTGGAGCAGGTTGTTGAAATCATGGGCTATGCCTCCGGCCAGCATGCCCACGGACTCCATCTTTTGAGACTGGAGAAGCTGGGCCTGGAGCTTCTTGCGCGCTTTTCTGGACTGCTCATAGTTTTCTAGATTTCCTGCCAGCTTCAAGTTGCTCCAGCTGAGTGTCGAAATAAGGGAGGCAAAGCGAGCATAGAACTGCATGGTCTGCTGGACGGTCTTACGGTTCCAGCGGGGTACTTTATGAAGAGCATTCATGTACGCTTCCTCGCCGAAGCCGTACTGCCTGGCCTGGGCTCGAAATAAATCCTCGTCCAGGGCTTCATCCTCAAAAAGAAATTGTCCGAGAAACAGGTTGCCCAGGTGATTGCCTCCCACGACAATAGGGGTGACCATATGCCACATGTTGTTTTTGCATCTGTAAATCTTGAATTCGTCCGGTGAAACACCTGCAGAGAGAACAAGATCGCTTTCCAGGCAGTTCTGTAGGGTTTCAGAATGCGCTCGATGAAATTTGACACAAATTTCTTGCCGGCCTGTGGCAACGAGAATGTTGCCCTTTATGTCGATAATAGCGACGCTTACTTTGGTTAAGGGAGTTAAGTCGTTCATTAAGGCCTGGACGCTCTGCACATCCAGGATATCACTCAGCTCAAGCATGCTGATGTCGCCTTCCGGCTGGAGTATGGCTTCCAGCTTGGTTCGCACCCGCGTTTCACTTTCCCGCAGGGCATCCTCAGCCTGCTTACGTTCGGTAATGTCGCTCAGAAAATTCAAGGTGGCTGGTTTTCCATTCCATTGGATAACCACGCCTTTGATTTCGACCCACAGAATTCTGCCGTCATTGTGGAGGATGCGGGCAGTATAATGCTCTGGAAGTTCCTCTCCCCGAAGACGGCGGATGTGACGGTGCATGACCATTTCACGGTCTTCCGGGTGAACAAATTCGGTAAAGGGTCTCGACAAAAGTTCATTTCCGGAGTAGCCCGACAAGACCACAGTTCTGGGGTTAAAAAAGACGATCCTGCCGTCCTGGGTCACAAACATGGCTTCACTGGTATTTTCAAAGAGAACCCGGTACTTTCCCTCGCTCTCCCGCAGGGCCTGCTCGGCCTGCTTGCGGTCGGTGATGTCCGTGTGTGCTCCAACCACACGCTGGGCTCTGCCGGAAGCATCATGCTGCAAAGCCCTGCCGCGGGTGTATATCCATTTATAATCCCCGCTTTTGGTTTTCAGGCGAAATTCCAGCTCGTAGCTGGATGAACTTCCTTCCACATAATTCCTGAAAACATTTTGAAAACTCCGGGCATCCTCCGGATGTATATTGGTCTCACAGAAACAGCCAAAATTATCTACCTCTCCCTGCTTATAGCCCAGCATTTCAGCAAAGCGCTCAGAGTACTGAAATTCACCGGTAACCAGGTTATAATCCCATATGCCATCATTGGTGGAATCTAAAATCTGCCGGATATGATCTTCTGCCGCCTTCCTGTCTGAAATATCCTGATAAAAACCCTGGTAGGCGATGACCTTTCCTTTTTGATCCCTTAAAGCGCGAACGTTTATCAGAGCCCAGAATTCTTCTCCGTTCGGGCGACGAAAACGGTACTCATCATTGATCGCTTCTCCGTGTTCTTCCAGGACACGCTTGAACTTATCCCTGTCAGAGCGATCAACATATATTTGTGCGGCAATATTGGTAACAGAATTAATCAGGTCTTCAGGCGAGTCATATCCGAACATCCTGGCCATGGTCGGGTTAGCAGACAAGAACCGCCCTTCGGGTGTGGAAGTGAAGACGCCAATGGGGGCTTTCATCAGGATGTCATGAGAATCAGAAAAATTGGTTGGGGTGAACTGATTTGCTGTTTTTGTAGGTCGGGGCATGAAAAGCTCCAGAAAAAAGTTGAATTACGAATAAGGAGATTAAATACCAGGGGCTGATTTATATTGAGTATTTATGTTGGTAAATAAACTTGCCGCTAAAATCAACAACATTAACCTGACTTACATGAAGCTATGTTTTCAGTGGCAGCTGCATAGCGACAAGACTACTTGCATAAGTCCTCTTCCGCCCAAAAATGAAGCTTGCCTACTCTTCCTGACATCTCCTTCCTGCACAACTTTCCGCGCTCTGTCTCATAACCTTTCCCTTGTTTTCCTTACATGGCTGGTAATATTAATGTTTGGCCATTTCACAAAATGAAAAAGGCTTAGAAGTTATTACCTCTAAGCCCTAGATTTTATTGGTAGCGGGGACCGGATTTGAACCGATGACCTTCGGGTTATGAGCCCGA
>SKKD01000184.1 GCA_007121655.1 Desulfonatronovibrio sp.
CGATACTGGAGAAGACATAGTCGCCACCTGCAGGGATTGTGATTTCGCGGCCAACCTGGAAAAGGCCGAGGTAAAATGTCAGGGTCCGGACTGTGAAGAATGCGTCATGCCGGCTGAAAAGGTTTCCACTCCCGGTCTGCATACGGTTGAAGAAATAGCCGATTTTCTTGAGGTTCCTCAGGAAAAGATCATCAAAACCCTGCTCTACAATGCAGATGGAAAGTCGGTGGCGGCCCTTGTTCGTGGCGACCGGGAATTAAACGAAGTCAAGCTGAAAAACATTCTTGACGCCCAAATTCTGGAGATGGCCACAAAGGCTGAAGTCGAGAACTGGAGCGGGGCGAAAACCGGTTTTGCCGGTCCTGTCGGGCTCGGGGTTGACCGGGTTATTGCCGATCTTGAGCTTCAGTTTGACACGGACTGGGTGACCGGAGCAAATGAAACCGACGCTCATCTGAAGCATGTCGATCTGAAACGCGACGCCCAGGTCGGAGGCTATTACGATCTCCGGACCATAACAGTTGAAGATCCATGTCCAAGGTGCGAAGGCAGTATATATCTGACCAAGGGCATTGAAGTGGGACACATCTTCAAACTGGGGACCAAGTACAGCCAGGCGATGAAGGCGATGTACCTGGACGATAACGGCAGAGAAAATCTGATCATCATGGGATGCTACGGAATCGGGGTAAGCAGAATTCTGGCAGCGTGCATTGAGCAGAACCATGATCATAACGGAATAATCTTTACCCCGGCAATCGCGCCCTTTGAAGCCGTGGTCATAGCCCTGAACATCAGGGACGAGGCGGTACGCGCCAACTCTGAAGCAGTATATGAACAGCTGAAGGCCATGGGTGTGGATGTTCTGTTGGATGACCGTGATGAGCGTCCCGGCTTTAAATTTAAGGATGTTGATCTCATTGGTTCACCTATTCAGGTTATCGTTGGTGGAAAGGGCATCAAAAATGGTATCTTTGAGGTCAAGCTGCGTCATTCAGGAGAGCGCCTGGAAATCCCCATGGATGATTTTGCCGGAGAATTCACCCGGATCAGGAATGATGTTCTGGCCCATTTCGGGTTGAGTTCAGCGAAATCCGTTCATTGCTCATAATCATAAAATCGCCCAGTAATTCCAAATAATGTCCCATGTATTTTCAGTAACCGAACTTACCTCGTCCATCAAAGAAGCGGTCGAAATCCAGTTTCCATTCGTCTGGGTGAGAGGGCAGGTTTCCAACCTTTCCAGGCCTGGATCCGGACATATCTACTTCACCCTCAAGGATGAGCAGGCTGGGCTTCAGGTGGTCTGGTTCAAAAATTCCCACCCGTTCAGCCGTCAGAAAGGTTGTGATCCCGCATCCACTCTGGAAGGTGGTCAGGATGTTGTTTGTGCCGGGAAAATAGGTGTTTATGCGCCTAAAGGAACGTATCAGCTTATTGCCGAGCTGATTCAGGAGCAGGGTTTTGGAGATCTTTTTCTGGCTTTTGAAGCCCTGAAAAACAAACTTAAGGCTCTTGGCTATTTTGATCCGGCACAAAAGATACCAGTGCCTTTTTGCCCGGACAGGATAGCTATTGTGACTTCACCCACGGGGGCGGTCATCCACGACTTTATGCGGGTGGCCGCGGACCGGGGTCTGGGCAGCAGGATAAGAGTTTACCCCAGCCGGGTCCAGGGTGAAAATGCGCCAGGGGATCTGGCCCGGGCAATCAAGCTGGCCAATGAACAGAACTGGGCCCAGGTTATTATTCTCATCCGGGGCGGGGGTTCATTGGAGGACCTTTGGGCGTTTAATGCCGAGGAAGTTGCCAGGGCTATTTTTGAATCAGAAATCCCGGTCCTTACAGGTATCGGTCATGAAACCGACACCACAATCGCAGACCTGACAGCCGACCAGCGTATGGCTACGCCAAGCCAGGCCGCCCAGTGTCTCTGGCCCCAGAGAAAGGATATGATCCTGGATGTCGATGAGATGGAAACGGCCCTGATAAGAAGTTATAATAACTTCCTTGAGACCCGACTTCAAAGACTCCATCATCTGTCCAAGGCTCTTGGCTGGCTCAGCCCGGGTCAGCTTCTGCAAAGGCTTGATGAAAGGCTTGATTCCCTGGAAGCAAATCTTATCAGATCCGCGAGAGATTTGTGGAAAAACCGGACTGACCAGCTGGGTGAACTGGAGTCCAGAATCTGGGCTAAGTTTGGCCGGGAGTTCTGGGAACTTAAAAGCACCAGTCTGGATTACCTTGAAAAAAGGTTGATAAACAGCGCCCGGGCCTTAATCATACAAAAGGAGAACCAACTCAGTCTGGACTTTGAAAGACTGACCGGCCTTGATCCCCACGGCCCCATCAAACGCGGATATTCAATGGTTACTCTGGAAAGAACCGGACTATTCCTGCGCAGCGTCAATGATGTTCAGGCCGGCGACGCTCTTAGGATTGCTGTTATTGACGGACTGGTAAAGGGCAGAGTGGAAGATAAGACTGAGGGCAGCCACTGAACTTTGCCTGCCGTTTCGGGTCTTTCGTTCCCTTGCCTGGCCCCCGGGTATGAATTAGTTTTCATCCGGAAACGGTTTTTTTTCCCTTTTGGCTAAGTCAATCTGCACATTATTCGTCAACGTATTTAAGATACGCCTCCTTATGATTATTGATTTCCCTGCCAAAAGAAATAACTCCTGTTCCCGTAAAGAAAACAAATAGTTCCAGCATCCGGAAAGTAAAACTTTCCGGATGGGTCGAATTAAATTATCATAATTAGGTAAGACTTGTTCGCATTTCATGACTGTAACCCCGGCTTTTTATCCGGACCTTTGATTATTTAACAGAAAACAGGCATGTCCCAATTCAAACTTGTATCGGAATTTTCTCCCCAGGGTGATCAACCACAAGCCATTGAAGGTCTTCTGGAGAATCTTGAGCAGAAAGTGGCCAACCAGGTTCTGCTCGGTGTGACCGGATCCGGAAAGACATTTACCATGGCTAATGTCATTTCCGGATCCAACCGCCCGGCCCTGATCATGGCTCCCAACAAGACCCTTGCTGCGCAGCTTTACAATGAGTTCCGGCTTCTTTTCCCGGAAAACGCTGTGGAGTATTTCGTCAGTTATTACGATTATTACCAGCCCGAGGCATATCTGCCACGCACCGATACTTATATTGAAAAGGATTCGGCCATCAATGACGATATCGACAAGCTCAGACATTCAGCCACCCACGCCCTTCTGACCAGAAGAGACGTGATTATCGTCGCGTCTGTTTCCTGCATTTACGGACTTGGCTCTCCTGATTATTACGCAAAAATGATCATCCCCATAGAAGAGGGCCAGATCATGGACATGGATCATCTCATGGACAGGCTGGTGGAGGTCCAGTATGAGCGCAATGATTATGATTTTCACAGAGGAACCTTCAGGGTGCGCGGAGATGTGCTTGAGCTCATCCCGGCCTACAGGATTGAACGGGCTCTGAGAATAGAGTTTTTTGGAGATACGGTTGAAGCCATTTATGAAGCCGACCCCCTTACCGGCGAGATGCTTGGAAGAATGAAAAAAACCATTATTTATCCGGGAAGCCATTATGTTTCGGATCAAAATAACCTGCAAAGGGCCATGGATGATATCCGGGAGGAACTCCGGCACAGACTGGCCTGGTTTGAAAAGAACAATATGCTGGTGGAGGCCCAGAGGCTTGAGCAGAAAACCCAGCTGGATCTGGAAATGATTCAGGAGATGGGCTACTGCAACGGCATTGAGAATTATTCCAGGCACCTGGATGGAAGAAAACCAGGCCAGCCTCCATCCTGCCTGCTTGATTATTTTCACGAGGATTATCTGCTGTTTATGGATGAATCTCATATTTCGGTTTCCCAGGTGGGTGGAATGTATCATGGGGATATTTCCCGTAAAAAGACTCTGGTTGATTACGGCTTCCGGCTGCCTTCGGCACTTGATAACCGGCCTCTGAGTTTTAATGAATTTCTGGAGCGAATGGGACAGACCATATTTGTATCGGCCACCCCCGGAGACTGGGAGATTGAGCGTTCCCAGGGTATCCTTGTGGAGCAGATTATCAGGCCTACCGGCCTTGTTGATCCCGAAGTCGAGGTCCGTCCCACAAGCGGCCAGATGGATAATCTCCTGAACGAATGCATGAAAAGGCAGGAAAGGGATGAACGGGTTCTGGTGACCACCCTGACCAAGAGGATGGCTGAAGACTTGACCGATTATATCCAGGAGCGCGGAGTAAAGACCAGGTACCTGCATTCGGATATAGATACCCTGGAAAGGGTGGCCATTATTCAGGCTTTGCGCAGCGGGGAATTTACCGTACTTGTGGGCATAAACCTTTTGAGGGAAGGACTTGATTTGCCTGAAGTCTCTTTGGTGGCTATTCTGGACGCGGACAAGGAAGGATTTCTGCGCTCTTTCAGATCCATGATCCAGACATTCGGGCGGGCCTCCCGCAATGTGTTTGGCCGGGTGATCATGTATGCCGATAAAATAACCGGCTCCATGCAAAGGGCCATGGAAGAAACGGATCGCAGAAGAGCAAAACAGATTCGCTACAACCAGGAGCATGACATCATCCCCACGACAATCGTCAAGAAAGGTGTGAACACGCTTTATGATCTGCATCTGCATGAAAAGCCGGAAAATTCGGGTCTGGCAGCCGAGGAAATTCTGGTTTACGGAACTGACAAAGGCAAACTGGAAAAAGAAATTAAAAAGCTTGAAAGGGAGATGAGGTCATCGGCCAAAGATCTGGAATTTGAAAAAGCCGC
>SKKD01000073.1 GCA_007121655.1 Desulfonatronovibrio sp.
AAAGCCGGTATTATGTCCTCCCTGGATTTCGGTAAAATATTTCGGCTCGGGTGCGGCCTGGTAAAGTCTCTGTCCATGAGCAAAGGGAATTATCTCATCATCGGGACTGTGGATAATCTTCAATGGTGATGAGATAAGGTTCAGCTTGTTTATTGTGTCGTACTCAAACCTGGACAACAGCTTCACCGGAAGGAAAAAGAAAAGTTCACTGCCAAGTTCTTTGACGCTGGTGAAGGTCGATTCCAGGATCACACCGGCAGGACTTGTCTGAGCGGCAAGATCCGCAGCAACTGCCCCGCCCAGGGAGCGGCCAAAAATAAATATTTTTTCAGGTTTGATTTTTCTGTCGTCAACCAGATGTTTCCAGGCTGCCGCGGCATCAAGGTAAGTCCCTTTTTCACTGGGTCTGCCCGGGCTTTTTCCAAACCCCTGATAATCAAAGATCAGGGTGGACATGTTCAGGGAATGAAAGAATTCAAGGGTCTGCAGGCGGTGTGAGATGTTGCCGGCGTTTCCGTGACAGAAAAGAATCACGCCGCGCTCATTCTCAGCCGGCACAAACCAGGCGTGAATCTTCCCTTCGTCTGGAACCTCAATGAATATTTCCTGGTAGGCAAGGCCTATCTGGAGAGGGTCGGCGCTGAGTTCCGAGAAGGGCACGTATACCAGTCTGTGCTGAAAAAGGTAAACATAACCCAGAAAGACCAGGTAAAAAAAGAAGAATATTCCAAGGATCGAGACAAGTGTTTTTATCATGGTCCTGACCGAGGTTTGGGGTCAATTTTAAAGATGCCTGGTGCTGGAACGTCTTCGCATCCCGAGCTTCAATCCGGGGATGGATGCCGGAAGAATAAGGTGGTCCAGGTCGCTGTCCTCTTGATCCTGATTAATATCCTGAGCCAGACTTATCAACCTGTCAACCCGGTCTTTAGTCCTTGGATGAGTCCTGAGAACTGAGGGGAGATCAGCCTTTTTTCCAGGACGCAGAATTCCGGTCAACCAGCCGGGAGTGGAATACTCAAGCTTGGTCAGAGCCCGGGCAAGCCCTATGGGATCATTGGTGAGCATTGCCGCATCCATGTCAGCGTCAAATTCTCTTGTTCTGGCCAGGGCCATCTGCATTATTGTGCTGATTGTCGGAGCCAGGATCAGTACCCCGATGATCCACCACGAAATATGATAATCTTCCATCAGGATTAAAGGCAGGTTGATAATCAATAGCAGCTGTCCCGCAAGAGCCAGCAAGGCCGTCATCCGGCTGACCACATCGGCGATGTTCATTATTTTTATGTCATTGTTACGGATATGACTTATTTCATGGGCCAGGGCCGCTCTAAGCTCCCTTAAATTCAGGGTTCTGAGGAGCCCGTCGGTAACCGCGATTATCGGACTTTTTTTGTGTCCCATGGAAAAAGCATTAACCGAAGCGCTTGGAATATAAAACAGGGCCGGATTGTGGTGGAGCCCTGCCCTTTGACTGATTGCGCTCAAATCCCGGTAAAGAACGGGCACTTGCTCGGGTGTGAGAAGACGGGCATTGTACATCCTCAGGACCATAGTCCACGAAGAAAGACCGGATGAAATTATCAGGACCGCGGCGCTGGTGATAAAAGCCCAGACAATGCCGGTTCTGCCGGCAACCAGCCATCCAAGGAGGGCGAGAATTCCTGACATGGCAGCAATAATAAGAAGGGTTTGTAAAAAATTCAGCCATTTGCGGTTTATGTAGCTGTGGGAATTCACTATTTATCCATATATTAAGGCAGCTTATTATTGCTCAAGAATCGCAGCGGTTTATTTACAACATTTATTCCCTTGACTTGAAAACTAATACCCCTTTAAAAATACTTCCTGGTCAGGAATACTCCTTTTTTCAATTCAGCACCAACATATTGTATTTACTTAATGCTTATGTGTTTTTGTATCGTGCGCCGAAGTATAACATCGCAACCTGAAGCATCAAACGTTTTTATCTATATTAAAGCCTTAATAAGAGGAGTCAAATGAAGCCTAGTAAAATGCCATCGGATTTAGTGGAACCGATAATCAGCGATAACGCCAAAATTGTCCTGGAGAAAAGATATTTGCGAAAAGGCACTGATGGTCAGCCTCTCGAGGATTTCAGGACCATGTTTTGGAGAGTCGCCTCAAGTATAGCCAATGAAGAGAAGAAATATAAAAAATCCCGGTACAAAGCTGATGAATTGACTCATTTGTTTTACAGGATGATGATTGATTACAAGTTTCTGCCCAATTCTCCCACCCTGATGAACGCAGGGACCGAACTCGGCCAGCTGGCGGCCTGTTTCGTGCTGCCGGTGGGGGACTCCATGGAGGAAATATTTGACGCCATCAAGTACGCGGCGCTCATCCACAAATCAGGGGGCGGTACAGGATTTTCCTTTTCCAGGTTAAGGCCAAGAGACAGCAGAGTGGGTTCAACCGGAGGAATAGCTTCCGGTCCCATTTCATTCCTGAAAATTTTTAATACGGCTACCGAGCAGGTCAAACAGGGAGGGACCAGGCGCGGGGCGAACATGGGCATCCTGCGTGTTGATCACCCCAATATCATCGATTTTATAAAGGCCAAGGAAAGAGACGGTGATCTGAATAACTTCAACTTATCCGTGGCCCTGACGGAAAAATTTATGCAGGCCGTAGAAAATGATGAACAGTATTCATTGCTGGCTCCGCATACAGGCGAAGAAAAAGACAAACTCAGGGCCAAAGAGGTCTTTTCTCTTCTGGTGCAAAAGGCATGGGAAAGCGGTGATCCCGGGATCATTTTTCTGGACCGCGTCAACAGGGACAATCCTACCCCTGAGCAGGGAGAAATGGAGAGTACCAATCCCTGCGGGGAGCAGCCCCTGCTTCCCTATGAAGCCTGTAATCTTGGTTCAGTCAACCTGGACAAATTTTTTGCTCGGGAGTCGGCTGACGGGATTGACTGGGAAGGGCTGAAGGAAACGATCCATTTAAGTACGCGTTTTCTGGATAATGTTATTGACTCCTCAAGGTACCCCCTGGATCAGATTACTGAAATGGTTCATAAAAACCGAAAGATCGGACTGGGGGTTATGGGCTGGGCCGATCTTCTGTTCCAGCTGGAAATCCCCTATGACAGTCATCAGGCCTTGAATCTGGCTGAAAAAATCATGGAATTCGTGCATAAGGAATCCAAGTCAGCCTCCAAGATCCTGGCAGCTGAAAGAGGGCCATTCCCAGCCTTTGATCAATCGGTTTATGCCAGGCAGAACTACGGCCCGTACCGAAATGCCACCACCACAACCATAGCTCCTACAGGGACCCTGTCCATAATAGCCGGATGCTCTTCCGGGGTGGAGCCTCTTTTTGCCCTGAGTTTTGTCCGCCAGGTAATGGACGGTGAAAGGATGGTCGAGGTCAACCCTCATCTGGAAGAGGCCCTGAAAAGAACTCAAAGCCACAGCCTCAAATTAATGGAAGAAATCAGCCAGAAAGGCAGCATAAAAACCATGGAGTTCCTGGATGAAGAAATCCGGGAGGTATTTGTGACCTCCATGGATATAGCTCCTGAATATCATCTGAAGATGCAGGCCGCCTTTCAGAAATTTACGGACAATGCCGTATCCAAAACCGTGAATCTGCCTCACAGTGCAACCAAGGAGGACATCTGGAGTATTTACTGGATGGCCTATGAACTGGGCTGCAAGGGAGTAACTGTTTACCGTGACGGAAGCAAAAGTTCGCAGGTTCTGTGCACCGGCGATGGGGAAAAGGCCAGGGAGAAAGAGCAGCAAGGCCGGATGAGCGTCAGGGAGAGACCGGACGTTGTTTACGGCTTTACCCAAAAGGTCCGGACAGGACTGGGAGAACTTTACCTGACAGTAAACGAAGTGGACGGTAAGCCTTTTGAAGTCTTCGCCACCATCGGACGTTCCGGGCGCTCCATTACAGCCAAGGCCGAAGCCATCGGCAGGCTGGTATCTTTAGCATTGCGCTCGGGCATTGATGTGCGTGATGTGGTGAAACAGATCAAGGGAATCGGAGGCGAACATCCGGTGTTTCAGAAGAAAGGACTCCTGTTGTCCATTCCTGACGCAGTGGGCTGGGTTCTGGAAAACAGATACCTTCAGGAAGGGGGAGCAAGTACGGATTATATGGGTCTGCAGCGGCCGACCTGCCCGGATTGCGCCCGGGAACTGATCTTTCAGGAGGGATGTTTTGTGTGCAGGGCTTGTGGATATACCAAATGCGGGTAGCCAAAATGCACGAAAGCAAAAAATTTTAAATGATCAGAATCAGGCACCTTTCCCATTCATTCGGCCGCTTCTGGGCCCTGAAAAACATCACTTTATCTCTGGATAAGGGCGATTTTCTGTTTTTGACCGGCCCATCGGGCGCAGGCAAGACAACGTTGATGCGCATTCTGCACGGAAGTATCCCGGTACAAAGGGGCAAAGCCGAAATCGCCGGATTTGATCTGACTTCCACGTCTTCAAGGAGGCTTTATCTTTTGCGCCGCCAGGTGGCCATAGTTTTTCAGGACTTCAGAATTCTCCCGGACCGGTCGGTCTGGGAGAACGTGGCTCTCCCACTTGTGGTAAGGGGCATGGTCAAGGCACAAATACAGAAAAGGGTCAGGGCGGTTTTGCGGGGACTCAGCCTGGATAAGAAAACATGGTCGCTTTGCCGGGAGATATCCGGCGGGGAGCAGCAAAGGGTAGCCGTGGCCAGGGCGGTGGTGGTCAATCCCAAGGTGCTTCTTGCGGATGAGCCCACAGGAAATCTTGACAAGAAACTGTCTCTTCAGCTCCTGGAAGTGTTCAGACAATTCCACATTCACGGCACAACAATTGTTTTTGCCACTCACAATGAAGAACTTATCAGAAGTCAACCCAAGGCCAAGATTCTTTCCCTCAAGGAAGGAGACATTGTGAATGCCAACTGGCCTTTGACGGAAAGCGGGACATGAACGTTTTCGGACATCTTTTATTCCAGGGGCTGATAAACCTCGGACGAAATAAATGGGCTCAGATTTTTACCATGAGCGCGGTAATCTTTGTCTCTTTTCTGGCCGGACTTTTTTTGCTGCTGCTCTTTAACTTTAACCTGGCAGTCACCACCACGCAGGATAGACTTCAGTACCAGGTCTACTGGGACAGGGAAATGCCCGGGGAGGAGGTATCGGAGCAGTGGAGTGAAATAGCTTCCTGGGAAATTGAATCAATAAAGACTTTTACTCCTGAGCAGGCTCTGCATGTCCTGCTGGATTCCATGTCAGGAGACTTTGATCCCGGACATCTGGCCGCGTCCAATCCTCTGCCTCCAACCGCCCTTGTGGAGATTTCCCTCGGCACGACGGAAGGCGACGACCCGGCCAGGGAAATACTTAACAGACTGGAACAACTACCCGGTGTGGACAGGGTCAGCTATAATCCGATGCAGATGGATATCGCCCGGACCTGGCTTAAGATAACTTCCAGGGTGTTCTGGCCTTTAATCGGCTTCATGTTTGCCATTACCGGACTTGTGGTCGCCAATACCCTTAAGCTTAACCAGATAAACCGCAAGGATGAGGTGGAGATTTTATCTCTGGTGGGCGCCAGTTCAGGATATATCCAGTTTCCGCTTCTGATCACAGGCGCGCTTCAGGGGCTGGTCGGCGGATTTATTTCGGTCCTGCTATTGAAGGGCATGCATCTGCTCGTTAAAGACTTGCTGTATTTTCCTCCCATCTGGGTCAGGATCGAGTTCCTGCCGTTCTGGTACATAGTGTCGCTTCTGGCAGCTCTTACCGCTGTAGGCATCGTCAGCAGCTTTCTGGCGGGAAACGGGGAGGACGGATGAGATTTTCGGCAGCCGGCAGTCAAATGGAGGGTGAGTCAGCAGCAGGTGAGCCGGTTGACCACATGTCCCGAAACAGAGAACAGCAGCGCGGGGTTGGCGCGATGAATTCCAAAGACATAGTTGAATTAGACCTGGCCGGCAGGAAATGGCTTGTCAGTAAAACCGGAAATCTTGAGGACCTGTGGAATGAACTGACCGGGGAAAAACCGGGCGACGAGGACCGCATACCTTACTGGACGGAAGTCTGGCCGGCTTCAAAGGTTCTGGCCGGTCATATATCTTCATGCGCGAGCCTGCTGCGGGGCCGGTTATGCCTGGATATCGGATGCGGACTCGGGCTGACCTCCATGCCGGCGGTTCTTACAGGAGCCAGGGTTGTCGCCATGGATCTTGAATGGCCGGCCCTTGTTTACACCCGCAGAAATGCCCGGCTTAATCTTGTTTCCCCCTTGTCCCTGGTCAGAATGGACTGGAGAAATTCCGCCCTGAAACCCGGTGTGTTTGATTATATCTGGGCAGCGGATATTTTGTATGAAACAAGGTTCTGCGAACCCCTGGCCAGGCTTTTGAGATACTCCATCAAGGACAATGGTCGGATCTGGATAGCTGATCCTGAAAGAAACATTTCAGCAAAGATCTGGGCTTATTTTCATGAATATGGTTTTACTGTCAACGAAATCAAAAAGGAAAAGGCTTTTATCGGCGAACACGGCGGGATGGTCAGGCTGATGGAGCTTACTGTTTGAACACCCTTTAATAAGCACTCTTTCAAAGACTGTTGACCCGGGAGGGCTGACATGGGCAAAACAATTCGATTCGGCGTTTCCCTGGACATGGACCTGTTAGCCAGGTTTGATCAGCTGTGTGATGACAAAAGTTATCAGACAAGGTCCGAAGCAATAAGGGATCTGATCAGGAACGCCCTGATTCAAAAAGAGTGGGAAGACGACGATCAGGAGACCATGGGAGTCCTTTCCCTGGTCTACGACCATCACCAGAGCGATCTTTCCCGGAAGTTGACGGAAATTCAGCATCAGGCGCTGGAAGTCGTCTTAACTTCCATGCATATTCATCTGGATCATCACAATTGCCTTGAGGTTCTGATCCTTCGTGGCCCGGGCAGGATCATCAGGGAGACTTCCGAAAAACTCATTTCCACCAAGGGCGTGAAACACGGCAAGGTCAACCTGACCACAACCGGCAGGGATCTCGCCTGATGCAGGATATCCAGAACGGCCCCGCCGATGTCTGCATGCCCATTGACCGGGTGGGAGTGAAAAACCTGAAGATCCCCCTGCTTGTTCAGGATCGCTTAAAGGGCAGCCAGCATACCATTGCTGATGTTGACCTGTGCGTTGACCTTCCTGCCAGATTCAAGGGGACCCATATGAGCAGGTTCCTGGAGGTCATCAGTTCCTGGTCCCAGATACTGAACTATGAAAGCTTTAAAGAACTGCTGTCGGGCATCCGCCGGAAACTCGAAGCCCAAAGTGCTGTGCTCCGGTTTGACTTTCCGTATTTTTATTCGCGCAAGGCCCCGGTCAGCGGCCACGAATTCGTTATGGATTTCAGCTCCTTTCTTTGCGGAGAGCTTACAGGTCAGGATGTCAAAATGACTCTTGGAATTGAAGTCCCGGTGATGACCGTTTGTCCCTGTTCTCTGGCCATCAGCGCCCAGGGCGCACACAGCCAGAGGTCACTTGTCCGCATCAAATGCGGATTCAAGGGGCTGCTCTGGCTGGAAGAACTGATAGATATCGCTTCCCGGGCCGGTTCGTCACCAGTTTATCCCCTGCTTAAACGGGAGGATGAAAAGTTTGTGACCGAGTATGCCTTTTCAAGACCTGCATTCGTGGAGGACGTGGTGAGGAAGGCCGCTTCAATGCTTGATGAACATAAGTTAATCAAGTGGTATGAGGTGGAGGTTGAAAGTTTTGAATCCATCCATAATCACAGCGCCTATGCTAAAATTTCCAGACTATAAATCATTTGCCGGGATTTGATTTTATTTGGTTTTAAAGTTATCCTTTCTCACTTTATTTTAAACCCAGCATTTAATTGTTTTCAATTTCCACGCCGGAGACGGAAAATAACGGAGCTTTACATGGCCAAAAAAGGTATATCCCCCGAAGAGTTACGAAGAGAAGCCCTGGAAACGGCAATAACCACAATCGAGAGAAAATACGGGCAGGGATCGGTTATGCGCCTGTCCGACGACGCCCACCAGACCATTCCCTTTATTCCTACAGGCTCCATCGGGCTGGACCTGGCCCTTGGGCTGGGAGGAATCCCAAGGGGCAGGGTTACCGAAATTTATGGGCCTGAATCTTCGGGCAAAACAACACTGGCTCTGCACGTAATCGCTGAAGCCCAGAAAAAGGGGGGAGTGGCGGCTTTTATTGACGCGGAACACGCCCTGGATGTAACCTATGCCAGAAGACTCGGGGTCAATACCGAGGAGCTTTTGATTTCCCAGCCGGACTACGGTGAACAGGCCCTGGAAATTGCCGATCTCCTGGTTCGTTCAGGCGGGGTTGACGTCATTGTCATTGACTCGGTCGCCGCCCTTATTCCCCAGGCCGAGCTTGAAGGGAGCATGGGAGAAACACAGGTGGGGGGACAGGCCAGGCTCATGTCCCATGCCATGCGCAAACTAACCGGGACTATCCACAAGTCCAAAACGTCTCTGGTGTTTATCAACCAGATCCGAATGAAGATCGGGACCATGGGTTACGGCAACCCGGAAACCACCTCAGGCGGCAACGCCCTGAAATTTTATGCGACCATCCGCATGGATATCAGGAAAATCCAGAGCCTTAAGGACAAGGAAGAAATAGTGGGCAACCGGGTCAGGGTCAAGGTGGTGAAAAACAAGGTGGCTCCGCCCTTCAGAGAAACCCAGTTTGATATCCTTTACGGTCTGGGAATTTCCCGGGCTGGAGAACTTCTGGACCTCGGGGTGGAGCACGGAGTCCTGGACAAAAGCGGGGCGTGGTACGCCTATGGTGCTGAAAGACTTGGACAGGGCAAGGAAAACGTCAGGGCCTTTTTGCTGGATAATACTGAAATAGCTCAGGCCATTGAAAAGGACCTGCTGGTACATTTAGGTGTTCTTGAGCCGGAAATTCCGGCCCAGGTCAAGGAAGACAAGGATCCAAATTAATTCAGGAGATATCCGGTGCCAACCTCTTCCGAAATCAGATACAAATTTTTGAAATTCTTCGAGAACAACGGACATGTCCTTGTTCCCAGTTCTTCACTGGTTCCTCAAAGTGACCCCACCCTTCTTTTTACCAATGCGGGCATGGTTCAATTCAAAAAGGTCTTTCTGGGACAGGAAAAAAGAGACTACAGCAGAGCGGTTACCTCCCAGAAGTGTCTGAGAGTGGGCGGCAAGCATAACGATCTGGAAAATGTGGGCAGAACGGCAAGACATCATACCTTTTTTGAGATGCTGGGCAATTTTTCCTTTGGAGACTACTTTAAAAAGGAAGCGATAGATCTGGCCTGGAAATTTCTGACAAGGGAAATGGAGCTTAACCCGGAAAAATTATTTATTACCATTTACCGGGATGATGACGAGGCCATGGAGCTCTGGAAAGAAACGGCCGGAGTTTCAGAAAAGCGCATTTTTCGCCTGGGAGAAAAGGATAATTTCTGGTCCATGGGGGATACAGGTCCATGCGGACCCTGTTCAGAGATTCTCTACGACCAGGGGGAGAAGAGGTCCTGTGGCCCTGATTGCGCCATAGGTGTTTGTGATTGTGACCGTTACCTGGAAATCTGGAACCTGGTTTTCATGCAATTCGACCGTGACGGTCAGGGCAATCTCAATCCACTTCCCAGGCCCAGCATCGACACCGGCATGGGGCTGGAAAGGGTAAGCGCTGTCTGTCAGGGCGTGTTTTCCAACTACGAGACGGATTTATTCAGACAGCTGATTGATTCTATGGCCCAAAAGGCGGGTGTATCCTACGGAGTCAATGAAGAAAGCGACGTTGCCCTGAGAGTTATAGCCGATCACTCCAGGGCCTGCGCCTTTATGATTGCTGAAGGAATCCTGCCTTCCAACGAAGGGCGGGGTTATATCCTGCGAAGGTTGATACGCAGGGCTTACAGGTTTGGCCGCAGTCTTGGAGTGGATGGACCGTTTTTTCACGAGGCTTCCAGCCGGGTGGCCGAAGCCATGAACGATGCCTATCCCGAGCTTGAAAAGTCAAAAGATTTCATGGCCAGGGCGATCAGGCAGGAAGAAGAGCGTTTTGCCGGGACTCTGGAAAAGGGTCTTTCCCTTTTGGAAGAGGAGATAGAAAAGCTCAGCTCTCTGCAAAAAAATGTAATTCCCGGTGAGGTGGCGTTCAAGCTCTATGATACCTACGGCTTTCCCCTGGATATCATCAATGACATCGCCGGCAGAACAGGTCTCAGAGTGGATGAGGACGGATACAACACTCTCATGGACGATCAGAGAAAAAGGGCCAAGGCCGCCTGGAAGGGCGCGGACAGCGACAGCCTGTTTGCATATCTCAGCCGGACCGCAGGGGAGGGGTTTCAGGTCGATTTTGTAGGTTATGATCAGCTCAGGTCTAAAGGCAGGATTAGTTTTCTCCTGGATAAGAACGGAGAGCCCGTAAAGAGCCTGTATGAGGGAGATGAAGGCTGGCTTGTTTCTTCCTCCACCCCTTTTTATGGTGAATCAGGAGGTCAGAGCGGGGACAAGGGAAGGATTGTTTCCCCCACCGGTCAGGCCGGAGTTCCGGATACCCGCAGGCCCCTGCCGGGCATTATCGTGCATAAGATCAAGATTTCTTCCGGCAGTCTGGACCAGGATCAGGAAGTTGATCTGATTGTTGACGACGGAAAAAGAGTTTCCATTGCCAGAAATCATACTGCAACCCATCTTCTGCATTCGGCCCTGCGCCGGGTCCTGGGGGAGCATGTCAAACAGGCAGGATCCCTGGTGGAGGAAGGCAGGCTCAGGTTTGATTTCACCCATATCAAGGCTTTGAAGAAAAATGAACTGGCCAGGATTGAGGAAGAGGTCAACGCTTCCATTCTGGCGGATATTCCCGTGGAAACAGCGGAGATGGAGCATGAACAGGCCGTGGAAAAAGGCGCTCTGGCCCTTTTCGGCGAAAAATATGACCACAAGGTCAGAGTGGTTTCGCTGGGGGATGTTTCAATGGAGCTTTGCGGAGGGACCCACCTTAAATCCACCGGCCAGACAGGAAGTTTCTGCATTGTGAGCGAGGGCGCTGTTGCCGCCGGAGTTCGCAGGATTGAGGCCCTGACCGGCTGGGATGCCCTGAGGTTCTGGCAGGACAAAAGGTCGGGACTTGAATCTTTGCAGGAAATGCTCAAGGTCGGACCTGATCAGGTAGTCGATAAGGTCGTTTCACTGCAGGAGCAGCTCCGGGAAATCTCAAGGGAAAACAAGACTCTTAAGGAAAAACTTTCAGCTGATACCGGAAGCGAGATGGTTTCTTCGGTCAGAAATGTTTCCGGGATTAACTTTATAGCCCGAAAATTAGAGGCTTCGGATATGAACGGGCTTAGAAAACTTATGGATGACATCAGGTCAAAGATGAATTCAGGAGTGGTGCTTCTGGCCACGGTGGATAAGTCCAAGCCCATGCTTCTTCTTTTTGTGAGTAAGGATCTTCACGGTAGATTCACCGCGCCGCAGCTGATTAAGGATGTGGCAGCCGAGATCCGGGGAAGCGGTGGCGGGCGTCCGGATCTGGCGCAGGCCGGAGGTTCGGACGCGGGCGGTCTGGACAGGGCTTTAGGTAAGCTGGAGGAGCTGCTGACAGGAAATTAGCAGGAACTCAAGAATTCCTATTGTCTTGTCCCCGTTTTGATGCCCTCTCGAACTGAAGGTAACAGAGGCACATGTATTATACTTATTTCACGTGTTAAGACGTTTTCGACACGCTGGTATGGACTGAAGATTATGAAACAGGGGACAACTATGTTACTTCTCCAGGAATGCTTTTTTTCTAAGACAATGCTCTGGAATGCAGGAAGCTATGATCAACAAAATACTTAAAAAAAGAATTCTTATCCCGGGCAGGGTCAGCGAACTTACTATTTACGCCCCGCATATCGCCGAGAAGGCGCGTCCTGGCAATTTTGCGGTACTAAGACTTTCCGAAAAGGGAGAGCGCATACCCCTGACCATTGCCGACAGGGACCCTGAAAACGGGACCATTGTCATAGTTTACCTTGTTCTTGGCAAGACTTCTGCGCTTCTGGACACTCATGTTGAAGGAGATGTCATCCTTGATCTTTGCGGACCACTGGGTAAGCCCACAGAGATCAAAAAACAGGGCGAGGTGGTTTGCGTGGGGGGAGGGACAGGCATTGCAGCCATGCATCACATTGCCAAAGGAAATTTTGAGGCCGGAAACGAAGTTACTTCTGTAATCGGGGCCAGAAGCAAGGACCTCCTGCTGTTCAAGCCCGAGCTTGAGAAAATATCCTCCAGGGTTCTGATAGCTACCGATGATGGCACCGTGGGACATAAAGGCTTTGTTACCGAAGTTTTACAAAAATATCTGCAGAACAACAGCTCGGTCAGTGAAGTAGTCGCCGTAGGCCCTGTGCCCATGATGAAGGCGGTGGCCAAAGTTACCGCTCCCTTTGACGTCAGGACAATGGTCAGTCTCAATTCCATCATGGTTGACGGGATAGGTATGTGCGGGGCGTGCCGGGTAAGCGTTGGAGGGGAAATCCGCTTTGCCTGCGTCGATGGTCCGGAATTCGATGCATCCCGGGTTGATTTTGATGAACTCATGACCAGACTTTGCGCCTTCAGGGATCAGGAAATGTTGTCAATGGAACTGTTTAAAAAGAGCGAAGCCTCATGACCACAAAAAGAAAAGCCAAAATTAAACCCAGAATCGGGATGCCTTTGCTTGATCCCTTAAAAAGAGCCAGGATTTTTTCCGAGGTGTCTCTTGGCTACCGGGCAGAGGATGCGGTTTTAGAAGCCAAAAGGTGTCTGCAATGCAAAAAACCGACCTGCCGGAAGGGTTGTCCTGTTGAAGTGGATTGCAAGTCATTTATCCGTATGGTGGCTGAAGAGAATTTTCGGGAGGCCTTCAGGGTAATCAAGGATACAAACAGCCTTCCGGCCATATGCGGTCGGGTCTGCCCCCAGGAGAATCAATGCGAGGGTACATGCAAACTTCGCCCCACTGGTCAGCCCATTGCCATTGGCAGGCTGGAGCGGTTTGTTGCGGACAATTTTTATGCCCGGACCTCCTGCGAGGAAGAAACAGGCTTCATGGAATGCCTGCTGCCCGACGAGAATCTGAAGGTCGCAGCCTTCGGATCTGGGCCCAGCAGTCTGACCCTGGCCGGTTTCCTGGCCGCCAGAGGGGTCAAGGTGACTATATTTGAAGCACTGCATGAGCCCGGTGGAGTTCTGGTTTACGGAATCCCTGAATTCCGTCTTCCCAAATCCGTGGTCAAAAGGGAAGTGGATTCATTAAAACACCTGGGTGTTGATTTTAAATGCAATTTTGTCGGGGGCATGAGTGTAACCGTTGATGATCTTTTCGCCGATGGATACAAGGCGGTTTTCATTGGAGTCGGGGCCGGACTTCCTAAATTTATGAAGCTGGACGGTGAAAACCTTGTGGGAGTATATTCGGCCAATGAGTACCTGACCAGGGTGAACCTGATGCATGCCTACAGGTTTCCCGAGTATGACACCCCGGTTCCCAAGGGGGATAAGGTTGTCGTTATCGGTGGGGGCAATGTGGCCATGGACGCGGCCAGAACCGCCTACAGGCTGGGTGCTTCAAGCGTGCGGGTTATTTACCGTCGCACCAAGGGTGAAATGCCTGCCCGCCGCGAAGAGCTGGAACACGCCCTTGACGAAGGCATAGAGTTGGAAATTCTGGCTTCACCCCTGTCCTTTGCGGGAGACGCAAATGGAAAACTGCAAAAGGTCACTCTTCAGAGGATGGAGCTGGGTCTGCCTGATGCAAGCGGTCGCAGAAGACCCGTCCCCGTTGACGGCCAGACATTCGAACTGGAAACCGACATGGCCGTTATGGCCGTAGGCACAGGCGCAAACAAGGTGCTGACCCAGACTACCCCAAAGCTAAAACTTAATAACCGGGGGTATATTGAAGTTGATCCCGCTACAGGTGAAACAAGTATGCCCATGGTCTTTGCCGGGGGTGACATTGTCACCGGAGCAGCCACGGTGGTGCAGGCCATGGGGGCGGGACGGCTCGCAGCCAAAGAGATTCTTGGAAGGTTAAAAAAATCATGACTCAGGTTATAGGTGTAAAATTCAGGGACCAGGGCCAGGTTTATTATTTTCAGTCCAGTCCTTTTGTAGTTGAAAAGAATGATTCGGTCATTGTCAAGACCGAGGAAGGGCTTGGGCTGGCCAAGGTAGTACTGGTCAGGGACACTGTTCCCGATGGTTTCAAGCCCGAGCAGCTTAAGCCTATTTTCAGACTGGCCAATCAGGAGGATCTTAACAGCCAGAAGGAAAATCAGGAGTTATTAAGCGACGCTTTCAAATACTGCAGAAATTGTATCAGAGATCGCAAATTGGATATGAAGCTGGTGGATGTCGAGGTGTATTTTGACCGGAGTAAGATTATTTTTTACTTTACCGCCCCGGGCAGGATTGATTTCAGGGAGTTGGTCAAGGATCTGGTCAAGGTTTACAAGACCAGGATCGAACTGCGTCAGATCGGCGTGCGCCATGAAACCCAGATGGTGGGTGGCATCGGCAATTGCGGCCAGGTATGCTGCTGCCGCAGGTTCATGCGGCATTTTGAACCCGTAACCATAAAAATGGCTAAAGACCAGAATCTCTTTCTTAATCCGGCAAAGATTTCAGGCATCTGTGGACGTTTGTTGTGCTGTCTTAATTTTGAGCAGGACAACTACGCCCGTTTTCAGAAAAAGATACCTAAACTGGGTAAACGTTTCAAAACGGACCAGGGCTATCTGCGGGTGATAAGAGCCAATCTTTTCAGAGAGTCCCTTACTGTTCTGAACGAAGATGGTGTGGAAAAGGAAATTCCCTTGTCCGAATGGCATGAGATGATTAAAAAACACAACATAAGCAAGGACATAAACTAGTTTTACTTCCGGAAAGAAAACAAACCCGCAGGAGACCTACGACTTTGAACCCCTTTTTTATTTCGACTCCCATATATTATGTTAATGCCAAGCCCCACCTGGGGCATGCGTATACCACCATTGTGGCCGACAGCATCAACAGGTTGCATAAACTGCTGAACAGGCAGACCTACTTTCTCACAGGCACGGATGAGCACGGAGACAAGATAGTCGAGGCTGCGGCCATGAATCAGCAAAGTCCCGAGCAGTACGTGGACAGAATAAGCTCTCTTTTCAGGGATACCTGGCCACAACTGGAAATTGAACCTGACAGGTTCATCAGGACCACTGATCCCGGACACAAGAAATGCGTCCGTGAAATCCTGCAGAAGGTTTATGACAGCGGAGACATCTATTTTGGAGAGTACGGCGGTCATTATTGTTATGGCTGTGAGCGTTTTTATACTGAAAAGGAACTGGTTGACGGACTTTGTCCCGACCATCTTGAAGCACCAAAGTTTTTGCAGGAAAAGAATTATTTTTTCAGGATGACCAGGTATCTGGAGCCTCTCAGAGATCATATCCTGGCCAACCCGGATTTCATCAGACCGGAAAGATATCGCAATGAGGTTTTGGGCATGCTTGGCGATGAACTCAGCGATCTGTGCATATCAAGGCCCAAAACCAGGCTATCCTGGGGGATAGAACTCCCCTTTGACCAGGATTACGTAACTTACGTCTGGTTTGACGCACTCATCAACTATATTTCCGCCCTTGACTGGCCGGACGGTCCTGCTTTCAAAAAATACTGGCGCGGAGCCCACCATCTGGTGGCCAAGGATATCCTTAAGCCCCATGCAGTTTTCTGGCCGACCATGCTCATGGCAGCCGGAGTCCCTCTGTTCAAAAGCCTCCGGGTTCACGGCT
>SKKD01000211.1 GCA_007121655.1 Desulfonatronovibrio sp.
AACAGTTCATAGATATGTTTGAGTTTGAATCCGGTTACCTTGGAGAGAATACGAACCATGGGGGCGATACCGTTCTTTCTGTAGTAATCCTGCAGGAAATCGATGACTTTCTGATGCTCTTCGCTAATTTCCTTGATTCCCTCGGTTTCTTTTACATACTCGACCCATTCAGGACTCCAGTCCTCAAACCTTTGAAGGAAACCATCTTCATCAACTTCAAATTGTTTCCCCTGAAATTCCACAAATGCCATACTAATTACCTCCTTAATTGATTTTCCGAAAAAATCGCCGACCTTGTCAGCGTCAAACGCAAGGTGCATTTGATTCATGAAAAATATTCAAGCTCATTGAACAAAAACAAATTCAATTTAAAGTCCTTAATACTTTTTTGTCAATGCATTTGTTGACTAATTTTGATTTTATCTTCACAAACTTATTTCATTCAGGCTTTTTCTTGCATAATCAAGAGTTGGGTCAAGCTCAAGGGCCTTGGTAAGCATTTCAGCGGCAGTTCTGTTTTGTCCTGTTTTCTGATAACATAAGCCCAGATTAGCCAGGTCGGTAGGTGACCCGCTATCAAGATCCAGGGCTTTTTTAAAGTTTCCGGCTGCCGATTCAAATTTACCCTGCTTGAACAAGGCCACGCCCCGCAGGTTAAAATATTCTTTTACCAGTGGATCCAAATTTATGGCCAAATCCAGAAAAGGGACGGTTTTTATCCAGCTGTCCTGGAGGGAAAGTGCATAGGCGCTGTAGAAGGCGCAAAGGGCTTTGGTTTCATCATCCGAAGGAATATCCAGAGCTTTTTCGAATTCTGCCAGGGCCTGGTCATGATCATTCATGCGCATACTGACCATGCCCCGAAAGAAAGGGATAAAATAAGCACCGGGGTACAGATCGGATAATTTTTTCAAACCCGCGAGTGCTTCCATGGGGTCAGCATCCTCGGCTAAAATTCTCCCGGTTATAAGGCCCAGGCTTGCTTTGGCTGCTCGTTCGCGAAACAGAAATCCGGGGATAAAGTTAAAATTAGTAGGAATTTTAAGATCCTGGTGCATAGTTGATATAGAGAAAGAGTTAAAGCCAAGGGCTGAAAGTTCCGAGCAGAGTTTCATAATTTCGCTGCCCATGTCCGGTTGGGAAATATCTGGCAGGGAGTCAAGTTTTGTCAGGTGGCCTTTGGTCAACCATCTCACTTGATCCAGGGATCTGTATTTGGGAAGTCCAGAAGCCTCATAATTACTGGCGCTATGAAAATCGCCCGCCAACTGTGCGACTTCCGTCAGAGCTCTGATGGCCGCCTTGGCCGGGGATGTGGCTGTGCCTGCCGTGAATACTATTTCGCTGAGACCCGGGAAGGTGGCGGGATCATATGCCAGGGCCGCTACAGTCGGAACAGGCATGTTCAGGCTGAAATCCTTAAGCCAGACTTTTATTTTATTTTTTGCAAATCTGGCCAGTAAATCTCTTAGAACAGGATCATCAATGGATTCAGGATCAATTGTAGGGGTACTTAAGAAGGAAGAATCTATAATTGCGCAACAGTGTCTTTCCACAAGTTCGCATAAACCCTGAAGTATTGATTCCTCATTGGTGTTGCCGGCACTGCACCCATTAAACTCATTAAGTTTTTTGAACCAGTTGAAGGGTATATAAAATTCCTTTTCCTGGCCGATAAGAGTGGATGGCGTGAACTGCCATTCAACAAGAGAAAGAACTTCCCGGGCCTTGTAAACTGAGATTTCCTCGTTTACGGATTTTATTATTTCCTCAACAGGCATAAGTTTCTTTTCAAATAATTTATCGGCCTGGTCCCAGGTCATGTTGATAAAGTTGACCGGGTCATTGACAAAACTGAAATATGAAAATCTTTCAGCCAGTTCCATCAGGGCCGAGGCCTGGGCCTGGGCAGGAGTGGAACCCTTGCCCATCTGTTTTCTGGTGGGCATGGACTGCAAGGCTTTTTCTCCGCAAATACTTAAGTATACGGGGATACCCAGCCTGCCGGTATCAATCCTCTTCAGTCGGGAGAGGATTTGCCGGTCATGACTTTCAAAGACGGCTTTTGCCAGGGATACGGTTTCATCGGGACTTACAGTCTTATCAGCATCAGCCGTGTAGTTTTTCAGAGATTTGCCAATTGTAATCATTTTTTTTTGGGCTTCATCCTGTAAATCGCACAAAGAAATTTTTCCCGGGCACCGGCCTGGTCCGGCTGACCCTTATAACCGATGTTTTTTTGATCAATGTGGAATTCCTTTTGGGCGGCCTGAAAAAACTTTATGGCTTGTCTTCGGTAATCTGCCGCCAATACCACTTCTGAAGAGGTATCGCTCTTTAGATGAAATAGGAGAAATTTTACCAGGCCCGGATAACTGCTTTCTATGTAAAAAATTTCAGAACCGATTATGTAATCAAATTTTCTAGACAATCTGTCCTGGGTAAAGTCCACATGAAGAACATTTGCCCGGTCTGAGAGATTGTTTTTTAAGATGTTTATTTTTGCGAAAATCAGGGCATCGGCATTGATGTCGGAAAGGACGACATTAAACCCCCTGGAAGCCGCAAAAAGTCCGGCCAGACCTATACCGCAACCAAGTTCTAAAACATTACCCTGGTTTTGGTTAACTGATGACAGGTAATGGCTTAAAAGGATGGATGCAGGCCATATCTTGGACCAAAAAGGCAGTTCAAGCTTTTCTCTGGATTCCTCGGCAAGCCGGTCAATATGTTTTTCAAGATCAACTATCTGTAGGATTTGCAGGCGCTGGTCGCCCACGGCGACAGTTTCAAAAGCGACCTCGTATGTTTCTGAAACAATGTTCAAAAGTTTATCAAGATCATTTTCAAGATGTATTTTGGAAGTTTCCAATAAAGCCTCCTCTGATAGGGTAATATCCATACCATGTCCGGTCATCAGAGTTTTTTGGGATGATAGAGTAATTTAGAAGATATGGCGAACAGACAGATTTTATACATAAGCAAATATTTATGGAGCGGGAGACGGGATTTGAACCCGCGACTTCAACCTTGGCAAGGTTGCACTCTACCACTGAGTTACTCCCGCAGAAAATATGGAGGCGGCATCCGGATTTGAACCGGAGAATGGCGGTTTTGCAGACCGCTGCCTTACCACTTGGCTATGCCGCCTTATAAATATAAATGGAGCGGGAAACGGGATTTGAACCCGCGACTTCAACCTTGGCAAGGTTGCACTCTACCACTGAGTTACTCCCGCCTGAGAGAGAAAGTTGATAAGGCAGAGCTGAAAAAGTGTCAAGGATTTTTCAGCATAACTCTCGGGATATTTTATAAATTGCACCTGCAGGTTAGCCGGTGAGAACAATTTCCCGATTGAACCAACCATAAATGAGCAGCCCAAATATTTTCATTTTTTGCTCACAAGGACAAAGCCGACACCATCCATTTTTCTGAAGGGCAGGCCTTTTCTTATACCGGCAGACACCTTCCGGGAATCATTGACCCTGGCTCCGCCCAGGTAGTCAAAGCCCATGTCCAGCAGACAGGATGCCAGGGGGGTGCTGGGCCCGAGCATTATCCGGACGGCATCTTTTCTGGTCAGACTCAGGATTTCTCCAAGAGTGCCATTCAGTAAAGTGGTTGCCGTAATTGCCACCAGATCAGCTTTTGGCAAAATATCATTTTTCAAGTTTTCAGAAATATCCATGTCTTGGGGGATTAGTTCCAGAACCCAGAAATTTTTAAAATCCCGTCCCATCTTTTCCACAAAGGGAAAATGACCAACAATTGCGACATTTTTGTCTTGTCCAACAGAATGAATAAGTTCCTGAACTTTTATTTCCTGACCGGCCGTTCCACAATTGAGTAGAGAATTTATGGCTGCCAGTCCCCAGGAGGCATTGTTGGTATTCTGGCATTCAAGATATTTGACCATGTCGTGGACTGAATCTGAAGAAAATCCGGAAGATGCCTGCTGCTCAAGACCGGAAATTTTGGAACAAAGTCCGGTTGCTGACTCATTCATAACCGCGAACATGTGAGCTCCCGAAAAAGAGCTCAGCACGGGAAGATCAGGTTTGCCAAGGGCTTCTGTAACTATGGCCTCAATTATTTCTGACTGGGTCTTGATCAATTTTTTACCCCTCGAACTTTCAGAAAGAGGTTCTTTTTGAATATAAATCGACACCTGTTGTTTACTTATTATTTACGCTTTATACAACATAAAAAAATCAGAAAGAAACGTCTTTACTTTACATTTTCGGTTTTATGTTTTAACAACCTCTTTTTTCATGAAGGGGGGATCTATTATGATTAATTCAGACATCGATTATTTTCATGACTTACTCAAAAAAATGCGCGAGGATATTCAGCAGAAAGGTGAAACTACTATTGAAGCTATGACGGAAGACAGGGAGATGTACGCGGACCCCGCTGACAGGGCCTCTGCCGAATCCGACAGGGCTTTTATTCTTCGTTTAAGAGACAGGGACCGCAAGCTTATCCAGAAAATTGATCAAGCTCTGGGACGGATAGAAGGAGGAAGTTTCGGTGTTTGCGATGATTGTGGAGAGGATATTTCCATCGCGAGACTCAAGGCACGCCCGGTGACCACCCTTTGTATCAAATGCAAAAGCAAGCAGGAACAGGCAGAAGCAATGCAGGGAGATTAATTTCTGAACCTTGCCGGCGTTAATCAGAGATAAAGACCAATACTGGTTTTCATCCGGTTAGTCTTAATCTTACTTTCCGGATGGA
>SKKD01000139.1 GCA_007121655.1 Desulfonatronovibrio sp.
ACAGGCAACGAAGTTGACGTGGTTATTGAACGAGGTCATGATCTTGCTCTGATTGAAATCAAGGCTGGTCAAACCGTGAATAGAAATTACTTCCAAGGGCTCGATCGATTTAGCAGTATCCTCAAGGAAAGAATCAAAGGTGGACTGATAGTTTATGGAGGCGAAAAAGCGCAGCGCAGATCATCCTGGGAGGTCTGGCCCCTCAAAGATATCGGCGAGTTGGGAAACAGGGTCGATCATTTTTTTGCAGATTGAAAGTTATATCTTTGATCTGTCAGAAACAGTTACTGGACCACAAGGTTTTGACCTGGCACATTATCCCTGATCAGTTTAAAATAAACGGCTCTCCTCCACCCGGCCAGTAGGGCCGGTCTTCAGGGATATCCATCAGTCCGATAAGTTTGGACCTGTCCAGATAGTTGAGCACCAGATACATGAACTCACTGCCTCTCACAAAACCAAGTCCACCGCAGGCTGTCGAGATCTCATCGAACTTATCAACTTCATCCACCCTGATCCCGGGTCCGGTTATGAGCAGGGGCACCGGTTCCCCTGAATGAACCAGAGGGCCGCTGGAAGGAGTAGAATGATCAGCCGTGACCGCAACGATCACATCTTTATTTTCCAGGAGCCGAGGCAGAGATGCTCTCAAACCTTCATCCAAACTTTCAATGACCTGTTTCTTGAGCAGGGGATCTTTCCTGTGTGCTGCTTCATCCGGGGCCTTTGAGTGAATGTGAATGAAGTCATATTGCTGCAGATTCTGCCGGGCTGTTTCCACCCTTTCCTCTATCTCTCTTCCAGGGTCGTTTAGTTCTGAACCCCGGATTATGTCCATTCCCAGATAAGCTCCCAGACCCTGGTAAACAACCCCCGAGGAAATGCTCAGCCCCTTGATTCCGTTTTTAAGCTCAAAGGGCAGCCTGTCTTTTAACTGACCCGCTCTCTGAGTAACCAGTGCGTTAAGGAGAAATTTGCCGCTCTTTTCCCGGACCAGGTTGAAAGGTGCTTTCTTCAGGTTGTTATAAGACCAGGACAGATACTCAGTAAGCGCTTCAGCAGTTTCCAGGCTGTTTTCATTCCCGGCCGCTTTCTGCAAGGGCTTGATCGCGGACAGGAAATTCCCATCCAGAATGGGATTGGAATCCGTGATCAAGGGAGACACCTTCCCAGTCAGTACAAGAACCCCAAAAAGGCCTTTCGTCGGCACCAGCCTGATATGCACGTTGCCACTTGTAAATTCGGCTACCCGGGCTAAGGCCTGTTCAGCTTCCTCCTTGTCAGCCTCAACCTTGTCCCGCATAAGTCTGAGCTTACCCTGTTCTTCCCGGACGCTGACGAAATGAGTCAGCACAGCCACCTGTTTTCTGTCCAGACTTATGCCTGCCCCCAGGGCTTCCAGGGCACCCCGGCCAGGGAACTCGGTGTGGTCATAGCCAAACATGACAAAGTGAGCGTTCTCGCTGGGCAAAGCCTGCCCGGGACCGGATGCGTGATACAGGCCGCAGCATCCCCGGGCTGCCAAAGAGTCAAGATATGGTGTGTCTGCCGCCTGCAGAGGTGTCTTGCCTCCGAGCTCAGCATGGCTTCTGTCGCCCAGTCCATCCAGCAGGATGAGTACAAATTTTTTGGTCATTTTTTTTTCTTGCAGGAGCAGATTAGTTACTCTGTTTCATGGTTGCAGATGGCACAGCATAAAAAGGAGCTACCGGAATATCCCCCGGCATGCAATCATCTAATTTTTTATATAAAGCCAGTTAGTTGCACTTGCTGATCTATGAATTATACACTTCGCGCTTGCCGTCCGCCTGAATATCTGCCTGAAGATGGTCTATAACATTCTGAATCCAACTGATAATTAGTTTTGCATACAGTCTGGTAGAACGTTTGATGAAAGGCTTCACACCGGAGGATTTGGCAAATTTGCGAGGGTTCAGTAATGAGGTTCGCAATAGCTTGATTATCGTATTTTGGTGAGCATTAAATCCATATTAAAAAAGTCGAAGGAGCGAAATTTAAAGGAGCGAATTTCAATAAAAACCGCTGGACACGATATATTCTTTAAAATAAAGCTTTTGAAACCAGACATCCGCTTTCAGGAATATGGCTGGAATTTGGACAGGATGCTGTGGATGTCTTTGTAAGCCGGTACGCACAAAGTGAAGAAAATACGATCAGGCGTGTTTCAATATTTCAGCTCTGGAATCTAAAATAATGGCCCTCAACACAATGAATGGATTTGAACGAATAGTTCAGCGGTTTTTTTCTTGCGTTAAGCAACGCTGTTGCCCCGCAGCGACATAAAGAGATTACCCCATCTGCGAAGATCTATGAGATCTGCCTGCCCCGTGAAACTTCTTTCATTTCACTGGGGCGGTTAAATTCTTCTGGCTTCATTCTTCAAGCATCAGGGCAAAGATAAAGAGTTTTTAGCCGCAGATTGCGCTGATTTACGCTGATACGAGAGATATTAATTCTGTTTTTTAGACCCTAATGAGTGGATTTGAACATAATCCCCGGCTAACGTCGAGAGCCAAAAAAAATGAACCCCTCAACATCTGATTCCCCGTGTCGGGATAGATCCATCCTCTTGAGTGCTGCAAAAACCATCCAGGTCTCAAAGACCGGGATTCAGGTTTTAGAAACTGGAAGCACGTCTGCTTAATGTTAAAAATAATTAGATATTCAACCCGCCTGTTTTTTTTTGCTTCCCTTGCAGCAATCCTGATTACACTCTTTTCCTTTCCAGGGGCTTCGGCCCGGACAATGAACGAGCCGTCAGGCTTTCCCGAAGTCATGGACCTGACCCTGACTGAGGCGGTAATGCTGGCCCTTCGCTACAACCGCTCTCTTGAAGGCGCCTACCTGGACAGGGTTCTTGCAAGGTTCAACCTGGGCCGGGACCTGACTGAATTTCATCCCGATATAGACGTCAATGTAGGTGTGGATGCCAGAATGAAAGAAGGCTTCACTACCTATAAGCGCAGTCATGTCCCAAGCGACAGGGCCAGCACCCAGAGCACCGGGACCTGGGTTGAAACTTCAGTCAGCCAGAAGATCCCCACCGGGGCAGATATCCAGTTCCGATGGGACTCCAGGGCTGACAGCCGCCGGTATTCAACCCGCAACAGCACAGACTGGAATGAACCTTTGGATTCAGGATGGGAAGCCAGAATTTCCCAGCCCCTGCTTAAGGACGGAGGGTGGGCCTACAACACGGCTTCGATCAAAGAGACCAGGATCAGGGAAGAGGACGCAGTCAGGTTCCTCCGGGACAGAGTAATTGCCACTGTTTCTGACGTAATCACGGCTTACCGGGACCTGCTCAGGGTATATCAGGACCTGAAAGTGCAGAGAGCATCACTGGAACAGGCCAGGGAGCAGATGGAGATCACCAGGCTGCTTATTGAGACCGGCAGGAGGGCGGCCAACGAGATACTCCAGTCCGAAGCCAACGTGGCCCGCCAGGAACTGGCCAGGGAAAATGCCAGGACCAGCCTTGATGACGCCCAGCTGAGGCTTCTTGAGCTGCTGAACATCGGCCGGGATATCACCATTGTTCCCACAGAGATTGTGGAGTACAGGACTGTAGAGCCTGATTTTGATGTGTGTCTCAGGATAGCTTTTGAGAGAAATGCCCAGTATCAAAGCTCCCTTAACCAGGTGACATTGGCGGGGCTGGCAGTCATGAAAGCCCAAAACCAGAGAAAGTGGGATCTGTCCCTGGACGCGGGCTACAGCCAGGGATGGCACCGGGACTATTATGATCCCGACCCTGACAGAAGACAGGATGTCTGGGACGTAGGCCTTAAGCTGACAATACCCCTTCCCATATACGGCGACCCGAAATATGCCCGGGAAAGCGGTCTATTGTCGGCGCGGATAGACCTGCGCAAAAGAGTCATGGATTCCATAAGCGCAGAGGAAAATCTGGAAAACCAGGTCCGGAACTCGGTACAAAGGGTTGTTTCCGCCAGCAGACAGGTTGATATGGCCCGGCGCACCCTGAAATTTTCAGAACAAAGTTTTGAAGCCACCAAGCTTGAATTCAGGCTGGGCCGCATTTCCAATAATGACTATATCCGGGAGCAGGAAAAACTTCGCGATGACCAGCTGGCTGAAATCAACAGCATAATCGCTTATGAAAACGCCATGACCTCCCTGGATCAGCTTCTGGCCACCACACTGGACACATGGGAAATAGATTTCGTGCCCCACCGGGCCGACCTTGAGCAGGAACTGCTTGGCCGGAAAACCTGGATGCTCGGGGACTGATCCCGACAAAGAACTCAACAGTCAGAAAAGCAGGATAATGGGTAAAGGCGGGCAGGAAACAATCCCGGAGCATGCCCACCGCGCAGCTCAATCAAAATGTATCTGGAGAAGTACAAATGTCTTCTGACAATTTTTTTGAAAATATTCTGGAAAACATGGCCGACGGGGTCATGGCCCTGGATTTCAAAGGCCGGATCATCATGTTTAACACGGCGGCCGGAAATATTCTGGGCATGGATCCAGCCGGGGTCATGGACAAAACATTTGCCGGGGTCTTCATGGCAGGCGGACAGCCCAACGATGACTTCAGCCAGACAGTCCTGGACGCCGTTTATGAACAGAGAGCAGGTCTTGCCAGTACTGTAAGCTTTACCAGGGCAGACGGATCAGAGGTCTTTCTTTCCATAAACTCATCATACCTGCGGGAAAAAG
>SKKD01000208.1 GCA_007121655.1 Desulfonatronovibrio sp.
CGGGCCTTCCCCGGGAGCTTTCCAGGCCACATTTTGGGCATCCTCGGCAGTATTTTCATGCTCATGACCCTGGTTTATTCCTTTCGCAAGCGGATCCTGAAAAAAAGGGGCAGGCAGAATCCGCTGGCTCGACATATTAATTACGGCCTGATCGGCTCTTCTCTGGTTGTGATTCATTCTGCCCACGAAGTTTCCAGCCTCGTCGGAATACTTATATTCCTGTCTGTTGTCCTGGTTGTGCTAAGCGGCTTTGCCGGATACTTTTTCTTCAAAAAGGTGAACCGCTCCCTGAAGGAACAAAAAAAGGATTATGATCTCCTGAAAAAACATATAAAAAGCCGGAGACAGGAATTAATGGCTGCCTGCGAAATAGATGATCCAGGAGATATTGTTTCATTAAGACCACGGATATTGACATCCCCGTGGTCGGAAAAAGATGATTGCGACCGCTGGCTTGAGGAGCTCCACGTCCTGGCGGAAAAAGAGTATTCCATCAGGTTCTTTGACCGCCTTAAAATAGTTTTTTCCAGATGGTTCAACATCCATTATGCATTCTCTGTCATTCTGTTTGCATTATTGGTCGTTCATGTACTGACCACAATTTATTATGGACTTCGTTGGCTGCCATGAGAAAAAATTTAATACACGGCCTGTTCGTCGCATTGGTCGCTGGTTTTTCCATATGGCTTTACACCTATGATGAAGCCGCCAAACCGGGCCTTTTGAGCAGCGCCCACGAATTCATTTCCGACTGTGAAACCTGTCACATCCCCTGGCAGGGAGTTACGGATGAAATGTGTCTGCAATGCCATTTCTTCCCGGATGTTGCAGCGTTCAAACCCGAGCTGCGTTTTCATGAAGCGCATCAGAACTGCCTTGGTTGTCATACCGAGCACCTTGGCCGTGCCGCGGATATTGCCCGGGTGGATCACACTCTCTTTCATCCGGACCTTTCCTGCGCCACATGTCATTTCGATGTCCATCAGGGACGGTTCGGGGATGACTGCCGGGCATGCCACGGTATTACTACCTGGGAAATCGAGGGTTTCACTCATCCGCCTGCTGATGCCGGAAACTGTCACCGATGCCATAAAGCCCCTGCCTCACACCGTGAACCGGAATTCTGGTCCAGAATTCTGGAAGGACATCAAATAATCACTGAACGGGAGGAACCGCCCTCTGTTGAAGAATGCTCGCGTTGTCATACTACAAAGAGATGGGGACATCTGATCATGGAGCATGATTTGTGATCCCCGGAAGTTGAAGATCTCCATGACCCAACACTTTCAGAACAAATCCGGGGTTTGACAAATGTCCAAAGTTACATGGTTGAAAATAGGTTTAATAGCCGGACTGCTTATTGTAATCTCCCTGCTGCACTACCTGACCGAGCCTTATGAAATGGAACTCCATGCTGTACACCGAAGGCTTTACTACCTTCCGCTGGTTCTGGCCAGTTTCTGGTTCGGAATCAAGGGGGCGGCAGCCGTATCCATAAGCGCCATAGGTCTTTATTTTCCCTATGCCCTTTACAATTGGCACGGTACTTTTCATGATTTTGACACCTTAGTCGAGGGCGGTCTTTATGTGTTTATTGCCCTGACCCTGGGATTCCTGGCTGAAAGACAGAAAAAGGAACACGCAGCGAGAATTGAAGCCGAGAGGCTTGCAGCCATAGGAAAGGTGGTGTCCGAAATTGCTCACGACATGAAGTCCCCCTTGATGGTTATTGGAGGTTTTGCAAACCAGGTATCCAGAAAGTTGCACGGGGATGCAGACAGCAATAAGAAGCTACAGGTGGTCATCCAGGAGACAAAAAGACTTGAAGTAATGGTTAAAGAAATGCTCGAGTTCGGCAAACCACTGGAACTCGTGCTCTCAAGAGCTGATCTCAATGAACTTGCCGAAGAAACCGTGGAGGCTTTAAAACCTCTTGCCGTCAAAGAGGGAGTAGAATTGAAAATTGAGCCGGACAGGTCCCTGCCCGCTCTGAAGCTTGATGATTCGAAGATAAGGCAGGTTCTAATGAATCTGGTTGTTAATGCAATTCAGGCCTCTGCCGCGGGTGAGGAAGTCCTGGTGAAAACCCGCCGTTCAAATTTGGAAGCGCTGGTGGAGATTACAGATCGGGGACACGGTATCTCTGAAGAAGACCGGGAGAAAATATTCCAGCCGTTTTTTTCCACAAAGAAACAGGGAACCGGGCTTGGGCTGGCCAACGTTAAAAGGATCATGGAAGCTCAGGGGGGAGCGGTGACGTTTCATTCCAAAAAGGATAAGGGAACCACTTTTATAATCGCCCTGCCATTAAATTAAAGGGATGACGAAAATCGCTACAGTGAGGCACCCTGTCAGGTAAGGATCTTTTCAGCAAAAGCTGACAAAGTTAAACATGATTTCGCAGTTTAAGCTCCATAGGGTGGGGATTAAGGAAAACCTGCTCCTGAAGATATGTTTTGTTATATTTCCGGACATAATGATTGAGCAGGGTAATGGGTACTATGATAGGTACCAGTGAATCCGAATAACTTTTTATAGTCTCCAGCAGTTCCTGTTTTTCATCGCCGGTCAATTCTTTTTTGAAATAACCCATGACGTGATGCAGTACATTTACGTTTTTTTTAACTGTTGCCGAAAGCTTCAGTGCGGACATGAGCCTGGTTATGTATTCACGTTTCAGTTCATCAGGATCGTACTCGGAGGCATGGGCGACCATGCGTCCAAGCTCCCGGTAGGCGCTCACATTGTGGGCCATGAGCAGAAGTTTCTGTTTTGTATGAAATTCCACCAGTCTTCCGGTGGTCAGACCTGTTTCCAGGATTTCTTTCCATCTGCTGAAGACAAAGATTCTGGTGATAAAATTTTCCCTGAGCTGGGGATCATGCAGCCTGCCGTCTTCTTCCACGGGCAAAAGAGGGAACCTGTCCATGAACATGCCGGCGAATATCCCTCTGCCTTTGGGGATGGGGTGGCCCTTTTCACTGTAAATCTTGACCCTCTCCATTCCGCTGCTGGGGGACCTGGACTTAAATATAAATCCGCACAGGTTTTCTTTTTCCAGGTCATCAAGTTTCCGGCCGCCCCATTGTTCGAGGCGCTTTGTATGATCAACGCGGGTATTTATGGTTATAAGTCTCGGATTTTCAACCTCACCCACCAGACGCATGGCTTCCCTTGGAACGGGCAGGCCTGATTCGGTTTCCGGACAGACAGGTACATAGGTTACATACATTCCCAGCAGGTCGCGCAGGTATCTGTCCAGCTTATGACCGCCGTCGTAACGTACATTTTCCCCCAGGAGACAGGTACTTATTCCGATTTTCATGCTTTGGCATCCTAATAGTTTATTTTTAAAAAAACATAAACGTGAACCGGAAAAATATCAACAACCAGAAGTATTATTTCTTGATGGGAGCACCTGCTCGGTGTTAGTGGGTTTTCATGAACAGAAAAATGACCAGAGAGATTAAGATCGGTTTTGTGGGCGTTGGAGGGGACAATCCTGTCAGAGTCCAGAGCATGACCAATACCGACACCAGGGATCCGGATAAAACCCTGGATCAGATTAAAGAACTGGCAATTGCCGGTTGCGAGATTGTGCGTGTGGCCGTTCCTGATGCAGAGGCCGCACAAAGCCTGAACAGAATTGTCGCAGGCTCACCCCTGCCGGTCGTAGCCGACATCCATTTTGATCATCGTCTGGCCCTGAAATCCATTGAAGCCGGAATTCACGGTCTTCGACTGAATCCTGGAAATATAGGCGAGAGGACAAGGGTAAACCGGGTTGTCGACGCCGCCAGATCAGGCGGAATCCCTGTCCGTATCGGAGTAAACAGCGGATCCGTGGATAAAAGAATATTAGAAAGATACGGAGGACCTACGCCCGAGGCCATGGTGGAAAGCGCTATGGAACACATCAGAATGCTGGAGAGCAGAAATTTCGAACTTATAAAGGTTTCGCTTAAATCCTCATCGGTCCTTAATACCATATCCGCTTATAAACTTTTTACGGAAAGGCGGGATTACCCTCTGCATATAGGCATAACCGAAGCAGGAACGCCTCTGCGAGGGGCTGCCAAATCCGGAGCAGGTCTGGGCATTTTGCTTTATGAAGGTCTGGGAGATACCCTTCGGGTTTCTCTTACAGGCGATCCGGTGGATGAAATGGTGGTTGCCTGGGAGATTCTGAGGTCTCTGGGGCTGAGACAAAGGGGTCCGGAGATTATATCCTGTCCCACCTGCGGCCGGACTGAGATAGATCTTGTTTCCATGGCCACGGCAGTGGAAAAGAGGCTCAGGGGGGTCAAAAAAGTTTTTACCGTTGCAGTCATGGGTTGTGTTGTCAATGGGCCTGGAGAAGCCAGGGAGGCGGATATTGGTCTTGCCGGGGGCCGGGACTGCGGAATAATTTTTAAAAAAGGGCGGGTAATCAAAAAAGTCCGGGGAGACAACCTGTTGCCTGAATTCATGCGTGAGCTTGAAAGCTATTTGACTTGACATAATTATAATATCAAAATAATAAATTCGGTTTGCCTGATGGTTGAGCAGAAAGCCGGGTTTAAGATTATGTGGAAGATTTAACTTTCAATTGATTGTTTTTAATGACAATCGGCTTATCTTTACCGATCAGGCGACGCCTTGCAAAATGTTTTTGCGGCGTATCTACCTTGCTCTCTTTTGAGGGCCTAATGACCACAAGGAGCTTTTATGAACATGACTTACGAGATTCTTCTTCTGCTCAGCCCCGAGCTTGGCTCGGAAGGCAGCCAGGAGATTCTGGACAGGCTGACCGGCATTATCGAGCGTGACAAAGGCCGGATTCTTAAAAACGACGACTGGGGTATCAAGCAACTTGCCTATCCTGTTCGCAAAGAAACCCGGGGACATTACGTGCGACTGGAATTCACTCTGCCTCCGGATAAAGTTTCCGAGCTTGAGCGAAACATCAGAAACATGGATGGGATCTTCAAATTTCTAACTGTAAAGCTTGAGCAAAAGTCCGAGTCAAAGTCCGAGTCAAAGGCCGAATCAAAGGCCGAATCAAAGGCCGAGTTTGAGGCCGAGTCTAAGGAGGATTAAATGGCATTCAGAAAGTTTGCACCCAGAAAAAAATTTTGTCGCTTTTGCGCCAATAAGGATATTGAACTTGATTATAAAAACGTGGATCTGCTCAGGGACTTTGTCACTGACCGGGGCAAGATTATCGCCCGCAGAATCACGGGGACCTGCGCCAAACACCAGCGCAAGCTGACCGTGGAAATAAAAAGATCCAGGCAGATGGCTCTTTTGTTTTACACAGCCACCCACAGCACTCTAGTGCACAAGAGGACAATCTAACAGGTCGCTGTTCCTTGCCTGCCTGCCTGGAAGTTTCCAGCCTCCGGCCGGATTCTCTTTTCAGGGGTGTGCAGAACTAAACGACCCTACGTGTAAAGAGTCTGCAACAGTCAGCCTGAATTTTCCGGTCAGTTAATTGTCCGGGTAATTTCCTGGTTGCCTGATTGCACCGCGTACAAACCGGTTCAGCATCGGATAACCGATAACAAATATAAGAACACGCCGTTCAGGAGCATCATCATGCAAATAATTTTAAGAGCAGACGTTGATAATCTGGGACGTCTGGGTGACGTGGTAATGGTTAAGCCAGGATACGGCCGCAATTACCTTATTCCCAAGGGCCTTGCCATGCCGGCCACCAAGGCCAACATGAATATTTTTGAAAGCGAAAGGAAAAAGCTGGAGGTCCAGAGGGAAAGAATTCGCCAGGCCGCCCAAAGTTTCGCCGACAGGCTCAACGAAGCCCATGTGGTTATTCCGGTCCGGGTAGGTGAGAATGAAAAGCTTTACGGTTCCGTAAGCACTACAAATATCGGTGACGCTCTGTCCGGGATGGGCATTGAAGTGGACAGGCGCAAGATCGTTCTGGAAAGTCCCATCCGTTCACTTGGAGAATACGAGGTTGAAGTCAAGTTGCATCACGATGTCAAGTCCACAGTTAAAGTAAGCGTAGTCAAGCTTGGCACGGAAATGAAAAAGGAACCTGAAAAAGAACCGGTTATTGAAGATGTCCAGCAAGGGAACCAGCAAGCATAAAGTGTCATCATTTAAAAAGGATAATCTCCCTGAAAGCCTGAACAAGGTTTCCTCGGACTTAATCAGGAACATGCCCCCCCAGAACCTGGATGCAGAACAGGCGGTTCTGGGGGGTGTTTTTTTGTCCAATAATATACTCCATTCCATTATCGATATTCTGGTTGAGGAAGACTTTTATTCTCCCGCTCATCAGATAATATTCAGGTCTTTTCTTGACCTGTACCGTAAGAATATTCCTGTTGACCTGGTCACCGTTCACGAAGAACTGGAAAGTACCGCTCAACTCAATCCCGTGGGCGGGCCGGTTTATCTTGCATCCCTGACCGAGGCGGTTGCCTCTTCTTCCAATGCCCTTTTTTACGCTCAGATAGTCAAGGAAAAAGCCATTCGAAGGCATCTCATAAGAGCGGCCACGGAAATCATCTCCCAAAGTTTTGAGCCCGCATCGGATGTTAGTGATCTTCTGGATTCTTCCGAGCAAAAGATTTTTGCCATCAGTGAATCCAAGACCAAACAGGTCTTCAGGTCCAGCAAGGAGCTGGTGAGCGAGGTTTTTGAGCTTCTGCAGAAAAGGGTGGAACGCAAGGAACTGGTCACAGGCGTTCCCACCGGGTATCATAATCTGGACGAACTTACTGCCGGTCTTCAGCCCACTGACTTGATCATTATCGCGGCCCGGCCCAGTATGGGCAAGACCGCTTTCGCCCTTAACGTGGCCATGAGGGCGGCCGTGTCCAATGAAGTTCCCACGGCAATCTTTTCTCTGGAAATGTCCATGGAACAGCTCATGATGCGCATGCTCTGTTCTTTCGGCAAGGTGGATCTCAGGCATTTGCGCACAGGGTATTTAGACGACGAAGACTGGAGCAGGCTTTATGATTCCGCCGGCGCCCTGTCTAAGGCGCCGATTTATATAGACGACACTCCGGCGCTTTCTTCCCTGGAACTCAGAGCCAGATGCAGACGTCTTAAGTCGGAAAAAAATGTGGGAATGGTTATTGTCGACTATCTTCAGCTTATGCGCGCGGGCAGGCGCATTGACTCAAGGGAACAGGAAATATCCGAGATTTCCAGATCGCTGAAAGCTCTGGCCAAGGAAATAGGGGTTCCTGTTGTAGCTCTTTCCCAGCTTAACCGGAAGGTCGAGGAAAGGACCAATAAAAGGCCGGTCCTCTCCGACCTCAGAGAATCCGGGGCCATTGAACAGGACGCTGACGTGATAATTTTTTTATACCGGGACGACGCGTATAACAAGAAAGAGGATAATCCCAGAAAGGGTATTGCCGAGATCATTGTGGGCAAACAGCGTAACGGACCTGTGGGAACCGTCGAACTCTCTTTTCTGGACAGATATACGGCCTTTGAAAATTTAGCGGATATTCCACCTCCTTCCGAGGAAGCGGATGTGAATTTATTGTAGCTTAACACCCATTAAAAGGGATTGGATAATGAATTGCTTTGATCAGGTCGAGTTCGCGGACAGAAGCGAAATTGAACGAATTCAAGCCATCAGGCTTAAAAATACGGTTTATCAGGCCACTGCTTCAAGATTTTACAGGGGCAGTCTGGCCATGGCCGGCGTAAAGCTTTCCGACCTTGCCGGACATGAGGACATTAAAAAACTTCCCTTTACCACCAAGGAAGATCTTCGGAATAATTATCCTTACGGCTTTTTGACCATGCCCGTGGAAGAGATGGTCCGCCTGCACGCTTCTTCAGGCACCACGGGCTCGGCCACCGTTGTATTTCATACTCAAAACGACCTCAACTCATGGGCGGACCTGGTGGCCAGGTCCATGCATATGGCCGGAGTACGCCAGGGTGACGTGTTTCAGAATATGAGCGGGTACGGACTGTTCACCGGCGGCCTTGGAATCCATTACGGGGCTGAAAGGTTAGGGTGTCTGACCATTCCTGCCGGAGCCGGCAACAGCAAGCGCCAGATAAAGATGCTTAAAGACTTCAAGGTAACCGTGGCCCACATCATTCCATCCTACGCCCTGCACTTGAGTTCAGTCTTTAAAAATATCGGGGTTGACCCCAAATCCCTGTACCTGCGTGTAATGCTTATTGGTGCAGAGCCCCATTCCAGCGAGATCCGGCAGAGAATCGAAGATATTTACGGGGTAAAGGCTTTCAATTCTTATGGTCTTTCTGAAATGAACGGCCCCGGGGTGGCCTTCGAGTGCCGGGAGCAATCCGGCATGCATCTCTGGGAGGATGCCTATCTGGCCGAAATAGTCCATCCCGAGACACTGGAGCCCGTGCCTGACGGAGAGGTCGGGGAGCTTATCCTCACGACTCTTTGCCGGGAAGGCATGCCTGTTATCAGGTACAGGACCAGGGACCTGACCAGGTTTATCCCCGGGGTTTGCCCCTGTGGAAGAAATCACAGAAGAATTGACCGCATAACCGGCCGTACCGATGACATGATAGTTCTAAAGGGCGTTAATATTTATCCCATGCAGGTGGAAAAAATTCTTATGTCTATCCCTGAGGTGGGTCAGAATTATCTTATTGAACTCGAACGTGAAGGCTTTCTTGATCAGATGCGCGTCAAGGTGGAGATCCGCGATGAATATTTCGTAGAGGATATGCGCACTCTTCAGGCATTGCAGAAAAAAATCACAACCCTGTTGCGGGAAGAAATTCTGATCACGGCAAAGGTTGATCTTGTGGAGCATGACAGTCTCCCCAAAAATGACGGTAAGGCCTTGCGGGTTGTAGATAAAAGAAGTCAATAATTATTTGGAGGAATCATGGTTAAGGTAGCAATTTTTATGGGCAGCAAGTCTGACCTGGATAAGGTTAAGCCTTGCGCTGAAGTGCTTGATGATCTCGGCGTGGAATATTTTATGACCATTACCTCGGCTCACAGGACCCCGGACAGGACCAAAAAGCTTATCCGGGAAATGGAGGAAAAGGGCTGCCGGGTATTTATCTGCGCGGCAGGGATGGCAGCCCACCTGGCCGGAGCAGTGGCGGCATCCACCATCAAACCGGTCATAGGCATACCTCTCTCAGCTTCAAGTCTTGGCGGGATGGACGCCCTGCTGGCGACGGTCCAGATGCCTCCCGGATTTCCGGTCTCTACTGTGGCCCTTGATAAGGCGGGCGCGAAAAACGCGGCCTGGACAGCGGCCCAGATTCTCGCGCTTCAGGATGACGTCCTGGCCGGGAAGATTGAGTCGGCCAGACAGAAGATGCGGGATGATGTGGAAAAGGCTTCCAAAGATATCTGAATGGGCAGGGATAACAGCCTGGCCTTTGTTTTTCTGGCTTCGGTATTCAGCGGAAGCCTGGTAATCGCGGCGGTTATATCCTCCAAGATCATTACCATAGGCGGGGTTGTTCTGCCTGCCGGAATCCTGGCTTACTCCATAACCTTTGTCGCTTCCGATGTGGTCAGTGAAATCTGGGGCAAGGAAAAGGCGAAACAGGTGGTCCTTGGAGGTTTTGCCGCACTGGTGGTGTGCCTGGGGCTTGTTCAGCTTGCTTTGTTGTGGCCCGGGGCTGATTTCTGGGACAATCGCGAAGCTTATGATTCAGTGCTGGGGGCCACCCCCAGGATAATCGTCGCCTCGCTGGCGGCTTACCTGGTAAGTCAGAATCATGATGTCTGGGCCTTTCATTTCTGGAAAAAGACATTCAGGGGCAAACATCTCTGGTTGCGAAACAACCTCTCCACCTCCTCATCCCAGATAATTGACAGCATGATTTTTATAACCATTGCCTTTTACGGAGTCATGCCCATCATTCCTTTGATCATAGGCCAGTTCTTAATAAAAATTCTGATCGCCTTTCTGGATACGCCGGTGGTTTATTTCCTGGTGTGGTGGATAAAACGCCAAGACAGACAGGGGTTGGCTGGTTGTTCCTGATTGGATTAAGCGGCATCGTGACCGGCAGACAACCAGCCACTCAGATCGCGGAAGCAGGGGCTCAGTTCAGATCCCTGTTATCTGTTCAATCCTTTTTGACCGATGTCCCGGCGCAGATATTTATCTATGAAATTTATCTTGTCAGCGGCTGTGTAACATCTTTCGATGGCCTCCTTAAGGTCTGATCCCAGGGCGGTGACTCCAAGGACCCGTCCGCCATTGGTCAGGATCCGGCCATTTTCCAGCCTGGTACCGGCCTGAAAGACTTTGACCCGGTCGTCCTGTTCAGCGTCCTCTATTCCCGTGATCACATGACCGGCCTGATATTTTCTGGGATAGCCGTCTGCCGCCAGGACGACGCAAACGGCAGCTTCGGATTTTATTGATATGCCGGAGCCGCGCAGTCTGCCTTCAACGCAGGCCATCATCAGCTCCACTATGTCTGATTCCATGCGCATCAACAAAGGCTGGCATTCGGGATCACCAAAGCGGACATTATATTCAAGTACTTTTGGCCCATCACTGGTAAACATCAGCCCCGCGTAAAGGATTCCCCTGAAAGGCCTGCCCATTCCCTCCAGATGCTGGATAATGGGTCTTATGACCAGTTCAGCGGTTTCGTTGTAGAGTTCTTCAGGCAGCACCGGAGCAGGGCTGTAGGCGCCCATTCCTCCTGTATTGGGACCGGTGTCATTATCTCCGATCCGTTTATGATCCTGGGAAGAGGGCAGAAGGACAAAGTCGTGCCCATCGCAGAATGCAAGAAATGAAGCCTCCTCGCCCATTAGGGCTTCCTCAATAATCACGATTTCCCCTGCCTTGCCGAATACCTGCTTGACCATCATGTCATGGAGTGCTTCCAGGGCTTCGTCCAGATTGGAAGCCACGATAACCCCCTTGCCGGCGGCCAGGCCGTCTGCTTTGATGACCAGGGGAAAGTCCTGTTTTTTCAAATAATCAGCCGCCTGATGATAGTCTTCAAAAACCTTGAAGTCAGCCGTGGGCACCTCGGCTTCCGCCATGAGAAACTTGGAAAAAGCCTTGCTGCCCTCAAGCTGTGCCGCGTAAGAACCTGGTCCGAAGCAGGGAATTTTTTCCCTGTCCAGGGCGTCGGCAAGTCCAAGGACCAAAGGAAGTTCAGGACCAACCACCACCAGATCGATTTTCTTATCTCTGGCCAGCTTGAGAATCCCGGGAATGTCATCAACGCTTATGGATATATTTTTACCAATGGCGGCGGTACCGCCATTGCCCGGAGCGATAAATATTTTTTCAGCCAAAGGACTCCGGCTGATTTTCCAGGCCAGGGAATGCTCCCTTCCTCCTGATCCTACAATGAGAATATTCATGTAGCCTCCTATTTCCTTTTAAACATTTTTTCCAGTTCCCTGATCCCGAGTTCCCTGCTTATGGGTCTTCCATGGGGGCAGAACTGTTTGTCTTTGCACTCGAGAAGTTTCTCCATCAGCCCTCCCGCTTCATCAGGAGTTAAGCTCGTTCCTGATTTTATGGCGGTTTTGCAGGCGATGGCAATAAACATTTTATCCAGGTTATCTTTCTTCCCGGCCAGGATGTCTATTAAGGAATCCATGGCTTCTTTTGGCGTCATGAAATCAGGCGTACCCGAAATAATAAGGATTTTTTCAGGACTGATCTCCATAATAAATCCCATCTTCTTCAGGTCGGTCCAGATACTTTGAAGAAGTTCCAGCTCCGGGGGATTGACTGGCAGTCTTTCAGGCAGGGCAAGCCTTTTCACAACGGTATTTTTAAAGCCGTTACGGATTCTCTCCAGCATCACTCTTTCGTGGGCTGCGTGCTGATCAACAATAAGCAGGGTTGAATCGGTTTTTTTAAAGAGCAGGTAAGAGTTTTCAACCTGGCCAAGATAGGAAAGGCCCCGAATTGAAATTGATGTTCCGGCATTCATATCCCGGCTGAAGGTGCGGCATTCATGCCCCGCCTTACGCTTAAAGTCAAATGCGGAATGTTTTTCCTTTAACCGTCTGAAGGTATTTTCCTGTTCCTCTGTCTGGTAAGTTGAGCCATTCAGTGCGGCATTTTCAGTGTATTCACCATTATTGGGGCCGGATTCCGGAAAAGGAGCCTGATAAATGTTTGTTTCAAGGCAGGATCCCAGAGCCCTGGTAACCAGTGAAAAAACCTCCTTTTCATTGCGGAAACGGACTTCGTTTTTGGCTGGATGGACATTGACATCAACCGCATGAGGCGGAAGATCAATAAAAATTATTGCCTGGGGATACTCCCTGGATAAAAGCCTGCCCTTATAGGACTGACGAACGGCCGAGAGAAGCATGCGGTCATTTACCGGTCTGTTGTTGATATAAAACAGCAGTCTGTCCGCTCTGGGCTGAGCGCTTTCAGGAAGCGAAGCAAGACCGTGTACTGACATTTCCGATTGTTCCCATGAGAACTCCTTTAAGCTTTCACAGATCAGGGCAGGCCAGATCATCCTGAGTCTTTCAAGCAGGGACTGCCCGGGAAAAAACCTGTAAAGGGAGCGGGATTCCGAAAAAAGTTCGAAGTCGGCATCCAGACTGGCAAGACTGTGACGGATAAAGGCTTCAACGCATTTTTTGCTTTCCGTGGCCCTGGTCTTTAAAAATTTCAACCTGGCAGGAACATTGGCCAGCAGGTTTTCAACCTTGACCCTGGTGCCCGGAGTCATGGCCACGGGACCACGATCAATCGGATCTCCGTAGATGAGCTTGAGATAAAAGCCCTCGTTTTGACCGGTGGGGCAGGAAGAAATGGTGAGTTTTGAAATGGAGGCTATGCTTGGAAGGGCTTCTCCCCTGAATCCGAAACTTAGAATCGATGCAAGTTCCTCCATGTTCGTTATCTTGCTGGTGGCGTGCCTGGTCAGGGCCAGAGGAAGGTCTTCCGGGGTAAGTCCCCGGCCGTCATCGATTACTTCGATCAGGCTCTGACCTCCTGTTTCCAGATAAACCTGTATGCTGCCGGCCCCTGCATCCAGGCTGTTTTCCAATAATTCCTTGACCACGCTTGCAGGACGTTCAACCACTTCTCCTGCTGCGATCTGGTTTTGTAATCCGGGTGAAAGTATTTTGATGCGACTCATCTGCTATCCGCCAAAACTTCCAAGATTCAAAAGATTTATCCTGATTTCATACTTGTGGTCATAGTCCGTTTCAGTAAGGTTAAACTCCACGCTGTAGCATTGATGGCGATAAATAATGCCCAGGCTGCGCTCAAGGTCTCTTCTGCTTTCCAGATCACTTCGATAGATGAAGGTGAACTGCCAGTTCTTGATGAAGTCAAGCCTGGTCCCGACTTCAACGAGGGATATTTTTTCATTGATTCGCTGCCTGAAGTCGTCAACCCGCCGGCGGTGCCTGAAATCATCGATTTCTTCCAGAAAGTCCAGAGTAAACCAGGTGGACATCTTGCCGGGCCAGGTCAGGGTCAGACGGTGTTCATGCTCGGTTATCAGGTTTTCATAAAATGAATACCAGGTTTTATTTCTGAACGAAACAAACCTTCCGGGATTTATGTGCGTCTCAATCAGTAGATCCGAGAATGGACGTCTTGAGTATACATCCGACTGCTCTCTTCGCCTGGCCTCCCGGAAATCGTATGACTGCTCAAACTTCAACCGAAAAAACTCAAGGTAGCTGGTCCTTAGAGACGGCTCGGTGCCTCCGGTTCCCTGCGCGACGGCATCCTTTCTCCTGGTAAAGGTGTTGCTTATTGAGTAGGTTATTTCATCCCTCGGGTTGATGCGGTCAATGGAGTCGAAGCGGGGATACTTATCCTGATCCACTTCCGGGATAAAATCATAATCTATTTCAGGTCTTATGCTGTGTCTTATTCTTGTCCATGAACCCTGACCGGCATTTTCCCGGTTAAGATCAGGAACCGGGCTCAATTCGAATATCCTGAACAGACTGGTATGTGCGTTGATGTTCAGATCAAAAATACCCTTGCTTTGAAAACTGTTTTCAGTGTCCCTGACAGCCGGATCGTTTTCAAAATTATCCACGATATAAGAAGTCTGTCGCCAGCCGGCAGTGGGAGTCAGAGTTCCGAAGACATTTCTTAAAGGTGTGCTGATTCTGGGGTGCAGATCAATTCTAGTTGCCCTGGTTCCGGATTCTCTCCAGAAGTAGACCGCCTGGTTGGAGGCCTGGAGTTCAAAAGGTGAAGCCCCGATTCTGGTTCGAAACAGGTTTAGGTTAACTTCAGGCAGTCTCTGAATTGTAGGATTCTGGCCGGAAGGCAGATTATCGTTTTTATATCTGAGGTTATCCGAGTAGACCACCCGTGCATCCAGGCCCAGACTGCTCCAGTTTCTGGCGGCGCTTAAAATATTGGTGCGAATCAGGCGGTCATGATTCTGGATGTCCCTGCCGAAGTTGTCCAGGAACTGATTGCGGCTGTGATCGAATCCGGATTGTCCGGCCTTGAATTCTCGCAGATAATTCTGGTCTGAGACGTAGTCCAGATCAACTTTGTAGGACCATCCGGTTACCGGGTAATTGCCATCAAATTTGCCCCTTAGCCAGTACCTGTTTCTATTGGGACGGAATAATCCGTCATTGCTGAACCTGGAAGGCTCGTTTTCCAGGGAGTCGTGCCTTTCTTTGTCCGACATCCAGTCCGCTCTCCACAGTCCTTTGCTTAAAAGACCGGGAGTGTGCCGGTATTCCAGGCCCGGCATTACGCCTCTTTTGGAATAATAATTTGTGTAGAACGTGGCATCACGCTGATCATCGATTACATGATAATAGGGCAGATTTATATTAGTTCCGTGCTGTGATCCATGACCAAGATCCGGGAAAAGAAAACCGCTCTGGCGCTCGGTTTTGACCGGCACGATCATGTAAGGAGAGTAAAGAACGGACCGGTCCTTGACCCTGAATCTGGGATGCCAGAGAGTGGCATATCCATCCAGGGTGATTTCTCCCCGGCTGGATTTAATCGACCACGGAGGAACTTCGTCGTCACATGAGGTGACAGTGCCCTGAAAAAAATTGTAGGTGTTTTCGCCGGTCTTTTCCAGATGTTCCCCGGTAAAGTATATATGTTCTTCAGCCATGAAAATTTGACCGTTCTTGATCCAGCCGACATTATTATCCAGGTCCAGTTCAGCCTCTTCTCCCTCCAGAAAATCACCGTCCCAGTAAGCGCTTATATTGCCCTTGAGATACAGCTGGTTGGTATCCGTATGTAATTTGGCGTAGTCGGCCTGAAGCAGGTTTTCCAGCCTGGATAAATGAATATTACCGAAGGCTTCGACGATATTTTCTTCATCCCTGGACAGAATCCGGTCCGCTTCCAGATTCCATGGCGTAGCGGCGAGGGCAGGGGAGGAGAAAATAAAAAATATGAGCAGGAGTTGTATTGGGAGAAATTTGGTTTTTATCACTTTAAGCTGCTTGGTTCTATTGTTCTTGCAGTTAAAAATAACAGACAGTTGCAGGATCCCGGTAAACAGGGCATCAAAAAATCAAGGTGCAAAAAGCAATCCGGCACCCGCTTGAAATACAGCTTGATGCACGTTTCTCCATATCTTCAATTCAAGCGGGTGAGGTAGAAGAGACACGTCATTGGGAAATTTTCAACAGCC